>NZ_JBSFXK010000001.1:0-300454 GCF_053595355.1 Streptomyces sp. NPDC002513
TCGACCGAACCAGCTACAAAGCCACCACCAGCATCGAAATCCTTGCGGCCGCAAGCCCTTGACAACGTGCCCCAGCCACAAACTTCACGGCCTTGCGACTAGTGCCCCAACAGGCAACGTTCGCCCCGTCGCGGCGCCCGGCACGCACTCTCGCCGCACCAGCCGAAAGCCCAAGTACATCCAGTACGAGGACTTCCGGCCGGCACGCCGAGAGCACGCACCGGACGCCGCTCCTTGACGGGCAAACGTTGCCTGCCGGGGCACTAGCCGCACGACCAGGGGCGTCATCAAAGGGGCGCGCGTCGCCACAGGGAGTGCGCGGCGACGCGACCTCCCGCGATCGGCGACGGCTCCCTGAAACCGGGTCAAATGCCTCGCCAGCACGGCCGCTTGGGGCCTTCTTGACTTCTTCATTCCCCTGACATGAACAGTTCATCGACAGAGTGGCCCCCATCGCGTGATCCCTTCACCGCGCCGTCACCGCGCGGTTGTCTACGCGGATCACCTCGACCACAACATGCGACGAACCGCATCGCAGGGGGTTCTATGAGATCCAACCGCGCCAAGGCGCGCGCCGGGGTGAGCCTGGCAGCGACGCTGCCGCTGCTCACCGGCGCACTGGCGCTCGGCATACCCGCGGCGCACGCCGCGGACAACCCCGGCCGGGCCCTGCTCGCGGGCACCAAGCCCGCGTGGGCCACGGCCAAGGCGGACAAGGGCGCGAGCGCGGACAGCGCCCGGGTCTCGGCCCGCGTCTACCTCGCCGGCCGCGACTCCGCCGGCCTCGCCGCCTACGCGAAGGCCGTCTCCGACCCGCGCTCGCCGCTCTACGGCAAGTACCTGAACGCCAAGCAGACGCAGGCGCGCTTCGGCGCGACCAAGGCCCAGGTGGCCGCGGTCACGTCGTGGCTGAAGTCGTCGGGCCTCACGGTCACCGCGGTCACGCGGCACTACGTGGCCGTCACGGGTGACGTGACCGCCGCCGAGAAGGCGTTCGGCACCCAGCTGCACAACTACGCCAAGGGCTCGAAGATCTACCGCGCGCCGTCGAAGGCGGCCTCCGCGCCCCAGGCGCTCAAGGGTGCCGTCCTGACCGTCACCGGCCTGGACAACGCCCCGCACAAGGCGAACCACGACGACCAGCTCCCGCCGCCGGACGCCGTGTTCAACAACTCCGGGCCGTTCTCCTCGTACTACGGCTCGAACACCGCGACGACGCTGCCGGACGCGTACGGCACCAAGATCCCGTACGCCGTCAAGGGCTACACCGGCCGGCAGTTGCGGGCCGCGTACGGCGCCGGGACGTACACGGGCAAGGGCGTCCGGATCGCCATCACCGACGCCTACGCCTCGCCGACCATCGCCTTCGACGCGGCCACCTACGCGAAGAAGCACGGCGACGCCGCGTACGGCACCGGCCAGCTGCACCAGGTGCTGCCGGACACGTACACGAAGACCAAGGAGTGCGGGGCCGCCGGCTGGTACGGCGAGGAGACCCTCGACGTCGAGGCCGCGCACGCGGTCGCCCCCGCCGCGGACATCACCTACGTCGGCGCCGCGTCCTGCTACGACGACGACCTGCTCGACTCGCTGAGCAAGGTCGTCGACAACCACCTGGCCGACATCGTCTCCAACTCCTGGGGCGACGTCGAGGCCAACCAGACGCCGGACCTCGCGGCCGCCTACGACCAGGTCTTCCAGTTCGGCGCGGTCGAGGGCATCGGCTTCTACTTCTCCTCCGGCGACAACGGCGACGAGGTCGCCAACACCAAGACGAAGCAGGTCGACACCCCGGCCAACTCGGCGTGGGTGACCGCGGTCGGCGGCACCTCGCTCGCCGTCGGCAAGGGCGACAAGTACCTGTGGGAGACCGGCTGGGGCACCGAGAAGGCCTCGCTGTCCACGGACGGCAAGAGCTGGGTGAACTTCCCCGGCGCGTTCACCTCGGGCGCGGGCGGCGGCACCAGCAAGACCGTGCCGCAGCCGTACTACCAGAAGGGTGTCGTCCCGAACGCGCTGGCCACGGCGAACAACGCCGCGGGCAACCGCGTCGTCCCGGACATCGCGGCGATCGCCGACCCCAACACGGGCTTCAAGGTCGGCCAGACGCAGACCTTCCCGGACGGGTCGCAGCAGTACAGCGAGTACCGGATCGGCGGCACCTCGCTCGCCGCGCCGGTGATCGCGGCCGTCCAGGCCCTGGCGCAGGAGGCGCACGGCGGCAAGGCGATCGGCTTCGCCAACCCGGCGATCTACGCCAAGTACGGCTCGAAGTCGTTCCACGACGTCACGGACGACCCGACGGGCTCCGGCCTCGCCGTGGCACGCGTCGACTTCGTCAACGGCCTCGACGCGAGCGGCGGGGTGAGCGTTTCCGTGCGCAGCCTCGGCAAGGACAGCTCCCTTCAGGCCGTGAAGGGCTATGACGACGTGACCGGTGTGGGCTCGCCCGCCCCGGGCTACGTCGACTCCTGGCGCCGCCGCTGACCGGCGGCCCCGCGCGGTGACCGCGTCGCGCCCGTCCCCCTCGCGGGGGGCGGGCGCACGTGCGTGCACACCCTTGGGATCAGGCCGGGGCGGGGCGGTCCGGCCCCTCGTCGTCGACGCGGTAGGTCCTGGTCCAGGTGGCTCCGCACCGGCAGCGGGACCGCTCGATCAGTTCCCCGTCCTCGGACACCCCCAGGCCCTCGGTGACGCGGACGTGCACATGCTGGCTCATGAAGCGTCGCTTTCCGTAGTGCTGTGTCCTGGCTTCGGGCCCATCGTCACCTGTGCCGCCGTCGGCGGCAGTGCCCTGGGTCACAGGCCCGGCCCCGGACCCCGGGCCGCCGCGTGGGATGGGCCACACCCCATTGTGTCGCTCTGACGATTACACTGGCCGGGTGCCTCAACTTCGCCTCGCCCTGAATCAGATCGACTCGACCGTCGGAGACATCGCCGCGAACGCCGAGGCGATCGTCCGCTGGACCCGGCACTCCGCCGACCAGGGAGCGCACCTGGTGGCGTTCCCGGAGATGGTGCTCACCGGATACCCCGTCGAGGACCTGGCCCTGCGGTCGTCGTTCGTCGAGGCCTCGCGCGCGGCCCTGAAGGACCTCGCCGCGCGGCTGGCCGTCGAGGGCCTCGGGGAGCTGCCGGTGGTCGTCGGCTACCTGGACCGCTCCGAGACCGCCCAGCCGAAGTACGGCCAGCCGGCCGGCGCCCCGCAGGACGCGGCGGCGGTGCTGCACCGCGGCGAGGTCGTCCTCACGTTCGCCAAGCACCACCTGCCCAACTACGGCGTCTTCGACGAGTTCCGCTACTTCGTGCCCGGCGACACGATGCCCGTGGTGCGGCTGCACGGGATCGACATCGCGCTCGCCATCTGCGAGGACCTGTGGCAGGACGGCGGCCGGGTACCGGCCGCGCGCACCGCGCAGGCCGGGCTGCTGCTGTCGATCAACGCCTCGCCGTACGAGCGCGAGAAGGACGACACGCGCCTGGAGCTGGTGCGCAAGCGGGCGCAGGAGGCCGGCTGCACCACCGCCTACGTCGCCATGATGGGCGGCCAGGACGAGCTGGTCTTCGACGGCGACTCGATCGTCGTCGGCCCGGACGGCGAGGTGATCGCGCGGGCGCCGCAGTTCGTCGAGGGCAGTGTCGTCCTGGACCTCGACCTGCCGGCGGCGCGGCCGGACGCGCCGGAGGGCGTCGTCGACGACGGACTGCGCATCGACCGCCTGGTGCTGTCCGAGGAGCCGCTGCCGGCCTACGAGCCCGAGCTGGCGGGCGGGTACGCACAGCGGCTGGAGGACGCCGAGGAGGTCTACTCGGCGCTGGTGACGGGCCTGCGGGCGTACGTGGCGAAGAACGGCTTCCGGTCCGTGCTCATCGGTCTCTCCGGCGGTATCGACTCGGCACTGGTCGCGGCGATCGCGTGCGACGCGGTGGGCGCGGAGAACGTGTACGGGGTCTCGATGCCGTCCAAGTACTCCTCCGGGCACTCCAGGGACGACGCGGCGGAGCTGGCCCGGCGCACCGGCCTGCACTTCCGTACCGTCCCCATCGAGCCGATGTTCGCCTCCTACATGGACGCCCTCGGACTGACCGGCCTGGCGGAGGAGAACCTCCAGTCCCGGCTGCGCGGCACGCTGCTGATGGCCGTCTCCAACCAGGAGGGCCACATCGTGCTGGCGCCCGGCAACAAGTCGGAGCTGGCGGTGGGCTACTCGACGCTGTACGGCGACTCGGTGGGCGCGTACGGCCCGATCAAGGACGTGTACAAGACGTCGGTGTTCCAGCTCGCGCGGTGGCGCAACCATGCGGCGGCCCAGCGGGGCCAGACGCCGCCGATCCCGGAGAACTCGATCACCAAGCCGCCGAGCGCGGAGCTGCGCCCGGACCAGGTCGACACGGACTCGCTGCCCGACTACCCGGTCCTGGACGCGATCCTGGAGCTGTATGTGGACCGGGACCAGGGCGCGGACGCCATCGTGGCGGCGGGCTTCGACCGCGATCTGGTGGTGAGGACGCTCCGGATGGTCGACACCGCCGAGTACAAGCGCCGGCAGTACCCGCCGGGCACGAAGATCTCGGCGAAGGTCTTCGGCAAGGACCGCCGGCTGCCGATCACCAACCGCTGGCGCGAACAGGCGTAGCGGCTGCGCCGGGGGCCGTGGCATCCACGGTGCCCCCGGCTTTCACGCGTCGTCGCCGGGGCTGCCCGCCCCGGCGGCCGGGACGGCCTCGTCCTCGGACGCGCGGACATCGCGCGCGGACATCGCACGTGCGGAGGTCGCACGTGCGGACATCGCGCGCCGGACGTCGGATGCCGGGCATCGGCCCGCCGTCCCGTCCCGTCCGTCAGCCGCGCACGCGCTCCGTGTGCTCCGGCTCCGGCAGGTGCGTCGCCACCAGGCGTTCCCGCGCGTCCCCTGGAGCGCTGCGGCGGCGGTCGACCGCGTAGGCGACCCCCGCCACCGCGAGGCCCAGCACCGCCAGCGCCGCGCCCGCGAGCGCCGGGGAGGTGACGCCGAGACCCGCGGCCAGGGCGAGGCCGCCGATCCAGGCGCCGCCCGCGTTGGCCAGGTTGAAGGCCGCCTGGTTGGCCGAGGAGGCGAGGGAAGGGGCGGCGGACGCCTTCTCCATCACCATGAGCTGGAGCGGGGAGCCGGTGACGAACGCGGCCATGCCCAGCAGTACCACGGCCACGGCCGCGCTCCACTCGGCGTGCAGGAGCGGCGGGAACACGCCCAGCACCACCGCCAGCGCGAACAGGCCGCCGAAGAGGGTGCCGCGCAGCGAGTGGTCCGCGAGCCGGCCGCCCACCAGGTTGCCGATCGTCGCGCCCACGCCGAACAGGGCCAGGAGCAGGGTCACGCTGGCGTCCGCGTAGCCCGCCGCGTCCGTCAGCATCGGTGTGATGTAGCTGTACGCCGCGAACAGCGCGCCGAAGCCCGCCACCGTCGTGCCGAGCGCCAGCCAGACCGGCAGGGAGCGCAGGGCGGCGAGTTCGCCCCGCAGGCCGCCGGCCGTGGTGTGGGTGTGGTCGTGCGGGATCAGCAGGGAGAGCGACACGATCGCCGCCACGCCGATCGCGCTGACCCCGAGGAACGTCGCCCGCCATCCCAGGTGCTGGCCCATCAGGGTGGCGACGGGTACGCCGGCGATGTTCGCGACCGTGAGGCCCAGGAACATCAGCGAGACCGAGCGGGCCTTGCGCTCGGGGGCGACCAGGCCGGTGGCGACGACCGCGCCGACGCCGAAGAAGGCGCCGTGCGGCAGTCCGCTGAGGAAGCGGGCGGCGAGCAGCGCGTCGTAGCCGGGTGCGAGGGCCGACAGCGCGTTGCCCACCACGAACAGGGCCATCAGGCCGATGAGGACCGTGCGGCGGGCCAGCCGGGAGGTGACCGCGGCGAGCAGCGGTGCGCCGATCACCACGCCCAGCGCGTACGCCGAGACCAGGTGCCCGGCGGTGGGGATGGATATGTGCAGGTCGTCCGCGACATTGGGCAGCAGGCCCATCATCACGAACTCGGTGGTGCCGATGCCGAAGGCGCCCACGGCGAGGGCGAGCAGGGCCAGGGGCATGAGGGACCTTTCAGAGCGGAGTTCCGTACCGGGGACGATGCGTAAGTTCGACTACGGAACAAAGGCGCGCGCGGCTGGTATTCCGGGGGCTCAGGACTCCGTGCCGACCTTCACGCGGGCGGCGACCGGAAGGTGGTCGCTCCCCGTGCGCGGCAGGGTCCACGAGCTGACCGGCTGCACGCCCCGGACCATGATCTGGTCGATCCGCGCCATCGGGAACGACGCCGGCCAGCTGAACCCGAAGCCGCTGCCCGCCGCGCCCTGGGTGGAGCGCAACTGCGAGGTGACGGCGTTCAGGGCGCGGTCGTTCATGGTGCCGTTGAGGTCGCCGAGCAGGATCACCCGGCTGAGGTGCTCGTCGGCGATGGCCTCGCCGAGCGCGTCCGCGCTGGTGTCGCGCTGTCGTGCGGTGAACCCGGCCGCCAGCTTGACCCGCACCGAGGGCATGTGGGCGACGTAGACGGCGACCTGGCCCTCGGGCGTCTCGACGGTGGCCCGCATCGCGCGGGTCCAGCCCAGTTTGATGTCCACGGCCGACACATCGGCGAGCGGGTACCTGCTCCACAGGCCGACCGTGCCCTGCACCGAGTGGTACTTGTACGTCGACGCCAGCGCCCGCTCGTAGACCGGGACCGCGGACGCCTTCAGCTCCTCCAGCGCCAGTACGTCCGCACCGGAGGCGGCGACGTCGCGGGCCGTGCCGGCCGGGTCGGGGTTGTCGGCGTTGACGTTGTGGGTGGCGACGGTGAGGTCGCCGCCGCTGCCGGTCTTGTCGCCGAGCAGCCCGCCGAAGAGGTTCAGCCAGACCACCACCGGCACCAGCACGGCGATCAGCGCGGTCGCCGACCGCCGCACCAGCGCGAGGATCAGCAGCAGCGGGACGCCCACGACACCGAACCAGGGCAGAAACGTCTCGCTGAGGCTGCCGAGGTTGCCGATGTCGTTGGGGATCCGCGCGTGCAGCAGCATCACCAGCGCGAGGAGGACGGCGAGAGCGGCCGCAACGACGCCCCGGCGCCAGATGCCGCGGTCACCGTGCAGGAGGCGCCGGAGCCGGGATTCCGGGCGGTGGGGATCCGTGCCGCCGCTGCCCGTCTCCGTCATGTACGCCTGCGCCATACGTCGCCTCACACCTTGCCGTGCACACCGTCGTCCCCCCGGGATACGACCCTAGGGGATGATCGACTCGGTCCCCGCCGTCCCATGACGGCCGTACACGGACGAAGACGGAGAACCCGGCTCCGGGAGTTCCGGCCACGGGCACGAGAGGGGCCCTCTGTGACGAAACCCGCACATACGCACTACGAACTGACGGCCCGTAGCCCGTCCAGGACCGTGTCGACGACCCGCTCGGCGAGGCCCTCCTCCAGCTCGGCGCCGGGGCGCAGCACGGAACGCACCAGCAGTGGACCGATGAGGATGTCGTTCATCAGCTCGATGTCCACGTCCGGGCGCAGCTCGCCGTTCTCCTGTCCGCGGCGCAGGACTTCGAGCCCGAGCCGGCGCCGGGGGGCGACGACGGTGGAGTGGTAGGCGGCCCAGATCTTGGGGCTGTTCTTCACCTGGGCGTTCACCGTGCGCAGGATCGCCGAGGAGCGGCTGGCCAGGCCGCGCCGCCGCATCGACTCCAGGAGCGCGACGAGGTCCTCGCGCATCGAGGTGCCGGGCAGTTCCAGGTCCTCGGGCTCGGCGGCGCGCAGCACGTCGACGAAGAGGTCCTCCTTGTTGCTCCACCGGCGGTAGATGGTGGCCTTGCCGACACCGGCGGTGCGGGCGATGCGCTCTATGGACAGGTCAGCGAGGGGCACACCCTCCTCGATGAGCTTCATCACACTTTCGATGATGGCCCGTTCGACGGCCTCGCTGCGGGGGCGTCCGCGTGCGGGGCAGTCCTGGTGGGGCCTGCTTTCGGCGAGGCTCACGTTCGACTCCGTCCTTGCTTCGCTGGGGTCATTCTCCCCGGGCGCCGTGCCGGGCACCGGCACCCCCCGCCGGTGCCCGGTCGATGACGTGCCGTCAGCGGCCGTCAGTGGTCCGCGGCCACCAACTGCGGCTCCTCCTTGCCGCTCTGTCCCGCGGTGGGCTTCCCGGGCAGGAACAGCGCCACCACGATCACGCCGATCACCGCCACGCCCGACCCCCACAGCGCCGTCACATGCATCGCGTGCAGGAAGGCGTCGTTGGCCGGGGAGACGAGGGCCTTGCCGTTCGGGCCGAGTTTCGCGGCCACGCCGAGGGTCGCCTCGATGGACTCGCCCGCGGTGTGCCGGACGCCCGCCGGGAGCAAGGTGAGCTTGTCCTGGATGCTGTCGCGGTACGTCGTCGACAGCACGGAACCGAGCACGGCGATGCCGAGCGCACCGCCGACCTGGCGGAAGGTGTTGCTGAGCGCGGACGCGGAGCCCGCCTTCTCGCGCGGCAGCGCCTGCATGATGACGACGCTGGCCGGGGTCATGATGTGGGCCATACCGGTGCCCATGAGGAAGAAGATGACCTCGAGGATCCAGATCGGCGTGTCCGCCTTCAGGGTGGCGAACGCGGCGAGCATCGCGGCGACGACGATCAGGCCGGCGGTGGTGGTGACCCGGTTGCCGAACCGTTCCACCACCAGCCGGGCACGCGGCGCGAAGATCATCTGCGCGGCGGCCAGCGGCAGCATCAGCAGACCCGTCTGCAGCGGCGAGTAGCCCCGCACGCTCTGGGTGTAGAAGACGGAGAAGAAGGTCACGCCCATCAGCGCGAAGAAGACCAGCGCGATCGCGGAGATGGCGGCGGAGAAGACCTTGTGCTGGAAGTACGTGACGTCGATGGACGGATGGTCGCTGCGCTTCTCGTACACCACGAAGAACGCGAGGACGGCGAGACCGGCGGCGATCGTCGCCAGCACCTTGGCGTCGGTGAAGTCGGCGAGCTGGCCGCCCTTGATGATGCCGTAGACGAGCAGGACCAGGCCCACGACCGACAGGACCACGCCGACGACGTCGACCCGGCCGGGGCGGGGGTCGCGGGAGTCGGGGACCAGCCAGATCATCAGGACCAGCGCGAGGATCACGATCGGCACGTTGATCAGGAAGACGGAGCCCCACCAGAAGTGGGCGAGGAGCGCGCCACCGGTGATCGGTCCTATCGCTATGCCGAGGCCGACGCCGCCGGCCCAGATGCCGATGGCCTTGGGCTGCTCCTCACGCTCGAAGACGTTCATGAGGACCGCGAGCGTCGCGGGCATCACGAAGGCCGCACCGAGGCCCATGACCGCGCGGAACGCGATGAGCTGGGCCGAGGAACCGGACTCGGCCGCGAGCGCCGAGCCCGTGCCGAACACGACGAGACCGGCCAGCAGCGCCTTCTTCCGGCCCAGGCGGTCGCCGAGGAGGCCCGCGGTGAACAGCAACCCGGCGAACACGAGCGTGTAGGAGTTGATGGCCCACTCCAGCGCGCTCTGGGTGGCGCCGAGACCGGTGGGCGCCGGAGTGGAGATCGTCTTGATGGCGACGTTCAGGATGGAGTTGTCGAGCACCACGATCAGCAGGCTGAGCATCAGTACGCCGAGGATGGCCCACCGGCGCCGGTGCACCGCCTCCGGCACCCGCCGTTCGACAGAGGCAGCTGGAGTAGTCATGGCCATGAGGCTAGGCCATTTAAGAAACGGAACCGTCTCGTATCGAAAATTCTTTATGGAGAAATTGAATTCTTTGCGGAAAATTTAAGCACGCATCGGTCCCGGCACGGTCCGGCCCGGCGTCCCGAGACGGACGCACGGCGCCTCCCCCACTACCACTAGCCGCCCGTGACACGAAGTGCCACCATGGGGGTGATCCGGGGACGCCGTCAGGGCGCCTCGAGATGACCGAAGGAGCGTTGCGATGACGCAGCTTCCGGCTGCCCAGGAGCAGCCCGTGCAGGGCGCGCTCAAGCCCTCCGACAGCAGCAAGGCGCTGTACGGAGGCAAGAGCACCCGCCGCATCACCGTCCGCGACATCACCGCCGCCAAGGAGCGCGGCGAGAAGTGGCCCATGCTCACCGCGTACGACGCGATGACCGCGTCCGTGTTCGACGAGGCCGGCATCCCGGTGATGCTCGTCGGCGACTCGGCGGGCAACTGCCACCTCGGGTACGAGACGACCGTGCCCGTCACCCTAGACGAGATGGCCATGCTCTCCGCCGCGGTCGTACGCGGCACCCGGCGCGCCCTGATCGTCGGCGACCTGCCCTTCGGCTCCTACCAGGAGGGCCCGGTGCAGGCGCTGCGCTCGGCCACCCGCCTGGTGAAGGAGGCCGGGGTCGGCGCGGTCAAGCTGGAGGGCGGCGAGCGCTCGCACGGCCAGATCGAACTGCTGGTGCAGTCCGGCATCCCGGTCATGGCGCACATCGGCCTGACCCCGCAGTCCGTCAACTCGATGGGCTACCGGGTACAGGGCCGGGGCGAGGAGGCCGCCGCGCAACTGATGCGGGACGCCAAGGCGGTGCAGGACGCGGGCGCGTTCGCGGTGGTCCTGGAGCTCGTTCCGGCGGAGCTGGCGGCCGAGGTGACGCGGTCCCTGCACATCCCGACCGTCGGCATCGGGGCCGGTCCGGAGACGGACGCACAGGTGCTCGTATGGACCGACATGCTGGGTCTGACCGAGGGCCGGGTGCCGAAGTTCGTGAAGAAGTACGCGGATCTGCGCCAGGTCATGGGCGACGCGGCCAAGGCGTTCGCCGAGGACGTCGTGGGCGGGACGTTCCCGCTCGAGGAGCACTCGGTGCACTGAGCGGCCGCCGCGTGCGCTGACCGACCCACTGCGGGCCCCGTCAGGCCGGCCCCGCAGTTCCCGGCGCCCCCCTGACGGGGCGCCCCGACAGCCCGCCGATCTTCCCCCGTCGGCGGGCTGTCGCGTTTTCACAGCGCCGTATCGGCTTCCGGGCCCTCGGTGCCGGTGCGGCGTCGCGCGACGCCGTCGAGCAGTCGCCGCCGCTGCGCGGAGTCGGTGGCGGCCGCCACCGCGGTCAGGGCGAGCGCCCGCGCACCGTCGAGGACCGCTCGGTCCGCGCCCGGCGACGTCCCGTACGCGGCGAACTCCGCCGTGTGCTGCAGGGCGCCGCCGGTGTCGTACCCGATGGTGGGGTGGATCGAGGGCAGCAGCCGGGAGACGTTGCCCATGTCTGTGGACGCGGTCCTCTCCACGTGCCGGGCGTGCGGGGTGCGGCCGAGGCTGCGGGCCGCGTCGGTGTAGGCCCGGGTCAGGAACGGGTCCTGGCGCAGATCGGCGAAGTCCCGGCCATGGGACTGCAGTTGGAGCACCGCCCCGGTGGCGTGGGCGCCCGCCTCGAAGCAGGCGCGGACCCGGGCCTGGACGGACCTGAGCTGTTCGAGGGTCGGGGCCCGCACCTCGAAGCGGGCGCGGGTGAGGTCGGGCACGACGTTGGGTGCGCTGCCGCCGTCGGTCACGATGCCGTGCACCAGGGAGCCCGGCGGCAGATGCTGGCGCAGCAGGCCGAGTGCGGTCTGGGCCACCGTCAGGGCGTCCAAGGCGTTGACGCCGTCCCACGGGGCGAGCGCGGCATGCGCGGGCCTGCCCTGGTAGGTGATGTCCCAGGCGCCGATCGCCAGTGAGGACGAGCCGACGCTGTCGTCGGAGGCGGCGTGCACCATCATCGCCGCGGCCACGTCGTCGAAGACCCCGGCCTCGATGAGCAGCGCTTTACCGCCGATGTCCTCCTCGGCCGGGGTCCCGACGAGCCGCACCGTGACACCGATCCGGTCGGCCACGGCCGCGAGGCCGAGCGCCGCCCCGACCGCGGCCGCGCCGTTGACGTTGTGACCGCAGGCGTGGCCGAGGCCGGGCAGCGCGTCGTACTCGGCACAGAAGGCGATCACGAGATCCCCCGTGCCGTACGTGGCGTCCAGCGCGGTCGGCAAGGACGCGAGGGGGCGGGTCACCGTGAAGCCGGCCGCCTCGAGGAGGTCGGCGATCTTCCCGGCGGAGCGGTGCTCGTGCAGGGCGGTCTCGGGTTCGGCGTGCAGGCTGTGGCTGAGCGCGACCAGGCGGTCGGCCCCTGCGTGGACCGCCTCGGACACCGCGGCGTGTGTCGACTGCGACGTCGCGGACGTCGTCATGCCAGGCCCTCCTTCGGAGCGACGGTTTCGGTACGGGACGTGGCGGATGCCCGGGGAGCCATGCGGGTGCTGCCGTAGGCCAGGGCCAGGGCCGACCCGAGGAGCGCGACGCCCGCGCACACGCCCCAGCTCCACTCGTAGCCGGACAGGGCGATCCGGCTGTCGGCCCCCCGTTGATGCCCCGCGAACAGGCCGCCGATCACGGCCGCGCCGATCGCCGCGCCCAAGGACAGCGCCAGCTCGTTGATGCCCACGGCGAGCGCGGTCTGCCGCTCGGGCACGACCTCCGCGGACAGCGTCCGAGTGATCGACTCGAACAGGCCGGTGGCCAGACCCACGACCAGCGCGGAGGCGATGTACTGGGCCAGCGTGGCGTGGAACAGGACCATGCCGAGGAAGCCAAGGGCGATCAGAGCGCCGCCGGCCGCGAGGACCGCCCGGTCACCGACTAGGCGGGCAAGACGCGGGGTGGCGGTGGAACCGGCGAACCCCGCGACCACCATGGCCAGGGACACCGTCGCGATGGCCTGCGGCCCAAGACCCATGCCGTAGCCGACGCGTGCCGGATCGGCGCCCAGGAACAGGGCGTTGGCGCCGAGGAACCCGATGGTGCCGAACGCCGCGCAGAACGTGTGGGCACTGATCACCGCGAGCCGCCGGTCGCTCAGCATCCGCACGCTCACCAGGGGATGCGCGGCACCGCGCTCCACCACCACCCACGACACGAGCGCGAGCACCGCCAGCGCCGCGGTGCCCAGGGAACGCCCCGACGTCCAGCCCCAGGCACTGCCCTGCGCGAGCACCAGGACGAGCGCCACGAGCCCGACTGTCAGCAGGGCCGCCGCGCCGAAGTGGAAGCGACCGCCGCGCTCCGTGTCGCTGTCCGGCAGCACGAGTGCGGCGACGACGGCGAGGACCGCCACCGGCACCGCCGCCCACAGCCCCGCCACGGCATGCCCTTCGCTCAGCGTGCCCGCCACCAGGCCGCCGACGCCGATGGCGATGAGCAGTGCGCCGACGAGGAGAGACATGCCGGTGCGGCCGCGCTCGGGCGCGCGGGACCGCAGGATCCCCGCCAGCAGCGGGAAGAAGCCGACCACCGCGCCCTGCAGCACCATGCCCACGGCGAGCGTGGCCACCGTCGGCACCACGGCCGGGAGCAGTGAACCGGCCGCCACCATGGTGACCGCCACCCGCAGCAGCCGACGGTGCCCGTACAGGTCGCCCAGGCGCGACAGCAGCGGCGTGAGCACCGCGAACGCGCACTGGGACAGCAGGTAGAGATTGTTCTGGCCCACGCCGCCGACGCCGAGCCGGTTGCCCAGCTCGGGCAGCAGCGGCGTCAGGTAGCCCTGGACGACGCCGCTGAACACCACGACCACCGCCATCGCGCCGAGCATGCCGCGACCGGTGCCCATGAGAGAGCCGGGACGGATACCGCCTCCGGCTGATCGGTCTGTGCCCACAGCAGATTCCCTTCTGGTGGCCCACATCGGAAGTGGGGGCTACTGTGCGGGCAGCGGCCGGACAGAGCTGAGATTTCAACGAAAACCTTCGTGGAGTTCCCTTCCTATGCGAGAAACGGTCACCGTCAGCGAACTGGACCTCGCCCTCGTCAACGCCCTCCAGCTACGCCCCCGGGCGTCATGGACCGACCTGGCGCCGCCGCTGGGCGTCACGGCGAGCACCCTCGCCAGGCGCTGGGAGCGGCTCACCGACGAGGGCCTTGCCTGGGTCTACGCCGCGCCGGGCCGGGAGTTCTCGCACACGCGCTGCACCGCGTTCGTGCTGCTGCGCTGCCGCCCGGGCACCCGCGCCCGCATCGCAGAACGGCTCTGCGCGTTCGAGGAGGCCGTCACCATCGAGCTCACCGGCCCCGGCAGCGCCGATCTGCTCCTGGACGTCCTCGCCCCCGACCTGCCCGCGCTCACCCGCTTCCTGACCACGCGCCTCGAGCGCCTGCCCGGACTCGTGTCGGTCGACTGCCTCTTCGCCACCTCCCTCTTCGTGGAAGGCAGCCGGTGGCGGCTGCGTTCGCTCGCGCCGACCCAGCTGAACGCGCTGGGCGCCTCGGACTCGGGGGCCCGCGAGCCGATGTCCACCGTCGGACTCGACGCCGTGGACCGGACCCTGCTCGACGCCCTGGTGCGCGACGGCCGGCTCGGCCTCGCGGCGCTCGCCGACCAGGTCGACACCAGCCCCGCAACCGTACGCCGCAGGCTGCGCCGGCTGACCGACTCCGGCGTCCTCACCTTCCGCTGTGACATGGCGAACGCCCTGACCGGCCGCCCGGTCCCGGTCTCGCTGCTGGGACGGGCCCCCGCGCGGGATACGGCCACCATCCACCGCACGCTCGCCGCGCTCCCCGAATGCCGCCTGGTCGCCGCCGTCACAGGCACCGCGAACATCTTCGCCACCCTGTGGGTGCACGACCTCGGGGACATCCAGCGCCGCGAGACCGCCCTGTGCTCACGGCTGCCGACACTGACGGTGACCGACCGGATCGTCGGCCTGCACACGGTCAAACGCATGGGGCACATGCTGGACGAGGAGGGCCGACGGACCGGCCTGCGGGCGATCCGGCCGTGGTGAGCCGGCGGGCAATCGTCGGCTGCGCCGGCGGGGAGTCGTCGGCTGCGCCGGCGGGGAGTCGTCGGCTGCTGTCGGCAGTGCTGTAGGCGGCCTGTCGGTGGTTTGTCGGTGGTGGCTGTCATCTTTGTCGGCATGACGCGAATCGACAAGAACCCCACCGACGCCGCTCCGGACGCGGCCGTCACCGTACGGGGGCTGGTCAAGCACTACGGCGAGACCAGGGCGTTGGACGGCGTCGACCTCGATGTGCGCGAGGGCACCGTCCTCGGCGTGCTCGGGCCGAACGGCGCCGGCAAGACCACCCTGGTCCGCTGTCTGTCCACCCTCATCGTCCCGGACGCCGGCCATGCCACGGTCGCCGGCTACGACGTCGTCCGGCAGCCCCGCCAGACCCGGCGCGTGATCGGCCTCACCGGCCAGTACGCCTCGGTCGACGAGAAGATCTCCGGGTTCGAGAACCTGTACATGATCGGGCGGCTCCTCGACCTGTCCCGCAAGGAGGCCCGGGCCCGGGCCGACGGGCTCCTGGAGCGGTTCTCGCTCACCGAGGCCGCCAAGCGCACGGTGCGCACGTACTCCGGCGGTATGCGGCGGCGGCTGGACCTCGCCGCCTCGTTGATCGGGCGACCGGCCGTGCTGTACCTGGACGAGCCGACCACGGGTCTCGACCCCCGCACCCGCAACGAGGTGTGGACCGAGGTCAAGCGGATGGTCACCGAGGGCGCGACCGTGCTGCTCACCACCCAGTACATGGAGGAGGCCGAACAGCTCGCCTCCGAGCTGACCGTCATCGACCGCGGCAAGGTCATCGCGGGCGGCCGTATCGACGAGCTGAAGGCGAAGGTCGGCGGCCGGACGCTGCGCGTCCAGCCGGCGGACCCGGGCGAGCTGCGCCCGACGGCCACGGCGCTCGACGAGTTCGGTCTCACCGGTCCCGGCAAGGCGGCCGTGGACACCGAGACCGGCACCGTCCTCGTGCCGATCCTCAGCGACGAGCAGCTCACCGCGGTGGTCGGCGCGCTCACCGCCCGCGGCATCACGCTCGCCGGCATCTCCACCGAACTGCCCAGCCTGGACGAGGTGTTCCTGTCCCTCACCGGCCACAAGGCCAGTGCCCCGCAGGACGCGTCCCCCGCCCGTGAGGAAGTCGCAGTATGAGCACGGCCACCGTCACCGCGCCCGCCGCACCCGTCGCCGACGGCCGCATCGGGCTGCGCGGCAATCTGCGCCACATCGGCGCCCTGGTCCGCCGCAATCTGCTGTGGATCCGCCAGGACCCGGAGTCGATGTTCGACGCGATCCTGTTCCCGATCGTCTTCTGTCTGCTGTTCGTGTTCGTCTTCGGCGGCGCGATCGCCGGCTCCGACAACCGGCACGCCTATGTGAACTACGTGGTCCCCGGCCTGATGGCGATGATGGGCATGAACATCGCCCAGGGCGTCGGCACCGGATTCAACGAGGACTTCCAGAAGGGCGTGATGGACCGCTTCCGGTCCCTGCCCATCAGCCGGGGTTCCGTCCTGATCGCCAAGATCACCGTGGAGATCGGGCGGATGCTGGTCGCCACGGCGGTGCTGCTCACGGTGGGCTTCCTGCTCGGTCTGTCGGTGTCGAACGTACCCGGTCTGTTCGCGGCCATCGGTCTGTCGATGGTCTTCGGCTTCGGAGTCATGTGGATCTTCCTGACCCTTGGTGTGGTGATGAAGAGTGCCCAGGCCGTCCAGGGAATGGGGTTTCTCGTGCTGATGCCGTTGCAGTTCGGTTCGTCGATCTTCGCCCCGACCAAGACCATGCCGGGCTGGCTCCAGGCCTTCACCGACTACAACCCGCTGTCGTCACTCGCGGACGCGGCCCGCGGCCTGATGAACGGCCACGCGTCGGTCACCCACGACGTGCTGATGACCCTGGGCTGGACGGTCGTCCTCACGGCGGTGATGGCCCCCATCGCCATCCGCAAGTTCACGACCAAGACCTGACCCGCCCCGCGGCACCCCGGTCCGCGTCAGACCAGGGCGGTGGCCTCCTCCGCGGAGAGGCCGCCGCCCTCGGCGTACGCCGTCTCGTACGCCGCGTCGCCCAGCGCGGCCCGCGCGCCCGCCTCAGCGACGGCCCGGGCCTCGCGCTCGCTCGGGCTCGGGAAGTGTCCGGGCGGCAGCAGCCGGTCGGCGGCGCCCAGGCACCGGGCCGCGTCCGGGACGCGGCTCCCGCCGTCCAGGCCCGTGAGCGCGATCGCGGCGGTCGTCAGGTGCACGGAGACCATCTGCGGAGCCATCATCAGGCTCATCCGTTCCAGGGCCCGCGCGAACGCCGTGCGCAGCTTGGCCAGGGCCTCAGGGTACTTCTCCTCGACCGTGTCCAGCCAGGCCTCCACGCCGACCACGAAGCCGTCGAAGACCACGAACCCCACGGCGCCGAACTCCTGCCGCATCAGCCGCAGATGCTCGCGCGCCTCGGCCACCCGGCCGGTGCGGCCGAGCCACATCGCCAGGAAGAGCCGGGCGGCGGGCAGGGCCTCGTTGAACGCCCCCTGGGCCTCCTCGACGACCTGGCGCAGCAGCCGTTCCCCCTTCTCGGGCTCCCCCGCGTCCAGCAGGACACTGCCGAGCCGGGCGCCGAGCACGGTCATCTGGGACCGTGCGCCGAGCTGTTCGGCGTACTCGCGGGCGGCCTCGTAGTCGGCGGCGGCGGACCGGTACTCGCCGCGGCGTTCACGGGCCTCACCGCGGGCGGACAGGGCCTCGGCCGCGCCCCAGGCGTCCCCGAGCCGACGGAAGATCTCCAGCGCCTCGTCCGCGTCCCGGGTCGCGTCCCCCGCCCAGTGGGTGCGGTTGGCGAGGACGTTGGCGCGGATCTGCAGGACCTGGGCCAGTTCCCAGGTGTAGTCCAGCTCGCGGCAGGTGCGGACGGCCTCGTCGAGGACCTCGCGCACCCGGTCGAGATGACCGCCGAGTACGACGGCGAAGAACCACAGGGAGCCGGGGAACCGGCAGGTCTGCGGCTGGCCCGGGCGGTAGGTGGCGCCGACGACGCGCAGCTTCTCCTGCGCCGCGGGCGTCTCCCACGCCTGGAACTCCATGTCCATGCAGGCCAGATGGACGAGATGGGCGCCGCGGCGGGCCTCCTGGAGGATCTCCGGGCGCATCGGCGGCGGGGTGTCGGTGCACTTCTCGAGGAGGTCCGGCACCGGCTCGGCGGGCGCCGTGAAGGGATCGGGGCCGAGCGCGATGACCGCGGTGGACCAGATCCGGGACTCGACGCGCTGATCGCGGATCTGCCAGTACCAGGCCAGGGAGTGCAGCAGGCACAGCGCCTCCTGCTCGTCGCGGGCGGCGACGGCACGGCGCAGGGCGGTGCGCAGGTTCTCGTACTCCACCTGGAGCCGTTCGACCGCCGCGCGCTGGGCGGACGAGCGCAGCAACGGGTCCGTGGTACGGGCCAGTTCGCGGTAGTACGTGAGGTGGGCGCGCTCGGCGCCGGGCCGGTCGCCCGACTCGTCGAGCCGTTCGCCCGCGTACTCGGAGACCGTCTCCAGCAGCCGGTAGCGCATCTCCCCGTCGCCCGACGGGGCCGCCACCACCAGGGACTTGTCGACGAGCGAGCCGAGCACCTCCAGTGCGGCGGGGCCGCACACGGCCTCGGCGGCGGTGAGGTCGCAGCCGCCGGCGAAGACGGACAGCCGGCACAGCGCCGCGCGTTCGTCCGCGTCGAGGAGGTCCCAGGACCAGTCGACGACGGCCCGCAGGGTCTGCTGCCGGGGCAGCACGGTGCGGCTGCCGGAGGTGAGCAGCCGGAAACGGTCGTCGAGCCGGTCGGCGATCTGCCGCGGCGACAGCATCCGCAGCCGGGCCGCCGCCAGTTCGATGGCGAGCGGCAGTCCGTCCAGGCGCCGGCAGATCTCCGCGGCGGCCGCCGCGGTGTCCTCGTCGGCGTCGACCCGGAAGCCGGGCCGGGCGGCGGCGCCGCGGTCGGCGAGCAGCCTCAGCGCGTAACGCTGCGGCAGCGGCTCGACCGGGCGCAGCAACTCCCCCGGAACGCCGAGCGGTTCGCGGCTGGTGGCGAGGACCGTCAGCTCGGGGCAGTGCCGGAGGAGGTGTTCGACGAGGCGGGCGGCCGCGTCCACGACGTGTTCGCAGTTGTCGAGGATGAGCAGCATGCGGCGGCGTGCGCAGTGCTCGGCGAGCCGCTGGAGCGGGTCGTCGTGGCGGTCGGTGACGGCGCGCATCTCCTCGGCGCCCGCGCCGCGCAGCACGGTCTCGCGTGCCCCGACGGCGGTCAGCACGGCCTCGGGCACCGCCTCCGGGTCGTCGACGGGCGCCAGCTCGGCCAGCCACACCCCGTCCGGCGCCGCCCGTTCCACCGCCTCGGCGGCCTCCTGCGACAGCCGTGTCTTCCCGGCGCCGCCGGGCCCGAGCAGGGTGACGAGCCGGGCGGCCGCGAGGTCACGACGCAGGGTCTCGATGTCGGTGTCCCGGCCGACGAAGGAGGTGAGGCGGGCCCGGAGGTTGCCGGGGCGGGACGCGACGGTACTCGCATCGGCGAGGGCCGCCTCGGCGGGCGGGACGGTGGTCTTCGGGGCACCGGCGTCCGGAAATGCGGCCTGCGGGACGGCGGTCCCCGGGAACGCGGCCTGCGGGGCGGCGGTCTGCGGCGGAGCGGCGGACGGTGCGGGTGCCGGGGTGTGCGGCAGCCGTCCGTGCAGCAACTCCCCGTGCAGATCCCGCAGTTCGGGGCCCGGGTCGGAGCCGAGGCGGTCCGCCAGCAGCCGTCGTACGGCCTCGTAGGCGGCCAGGGCCTCGGCCGGACGGCCCGCGTCGCGCAGCGCGCGCAGCCGCAGTGCCTGGAGGGACTCGTCGAGCGGGTGGAGGTCGCACAGGGCGGTCAGCTCGGGCAGGTACTGCTCGCCGTCGCCGAGGGCGAGGGCGGCGGTCAGCCGGGCGCGCCGCGCGTCGAGGCGGCGGGTCTCCCAGCGGGCCGCCTCGGCGGCCCGGTCCGGAAGGTCGGCGAGAGCGGGCCCGTGCCACAGGGCGAGGGCGTCGTCGAGCACGACCGCCGCCTTCCGGGGGTCGCCGTCGGCCAGCGCCCGCAGCCCCTCACCGGCGAGCCGCTCGAAACGGTGCAGGTCGACGTCGTCCGGGGCCGCCGCCAGCCGGTAGCCGCCGTCCGCCGACTCCACCGCGTCCGGCCCGAGCGTCCGGCGCAGCCGCCCGACCAGCGCCTGCAGGGCGCCGGTGGCGTCGGCGGGCGGGTCGCCGTCCCAGACCTCGTCGACGAGCAGGGCGACGGGGACCGGCCGGCCGACCCGCAGGGCGAGCACGGTCAGCAGGGCACGCAGCCGGGCCCCGCCGACCGGGACGCGCGTGCCGTCGGCGCGGTGTGCCTGGGTGGTGCCGAGAATGCGATAGCGCACGGGGTTCATTGTCTCCGGTGGCGGACGAAGGACCGCCCGGCCCGGCGGTCCCCCGGCCTGACGAGGCCGGAGGCCGGGGAGAGGCCGGGGGTCGGGAGAGAGCGGGAGGCGGGGAGAGGAGGACGGGAGCGCGGGAGCACGTCGTCGACGTCCATGAGCAGCAAGGGCCGGCTCACCTCCTCGCCCACGGAGCAGGGCGTGCCACAGCACTCCGTCTGCCGGTCCGGGTAGAACACCTGTCGCATCCCCACGCCCCCCACCTTCGCGGAACTCGGCCCCCGGGGCGAGCGTTTTCCGGGTGCGCCCGGTACGGTCGGGCAGGTCCGCCCCGCGTCTTGAGTCCAGGGAGCCCCATGACCACCGCCGCCACCCGGCGCAGCGACCGGAGGATCAGCCCCGTCTTCGTCGGGCTGCTGGCCGTGACGGCGGTCACCGGCTGGGCCACCTGGAGCGGCTTCGCCGCCACGCCGGGTGTCGCCGTGTTCCTGTTCGTGACGGCCGCCTGGATCGTGTCGCTGTGTCTGCACGAGTACGCGCACGCGCGTACCGCCCTGCACGGCGGTGACATCTCGGTCGGCGCGAAGGGCTACCTCACGCTGAACCCGCTGAAGTACACGCACGCGCTGCTGAGCATCGTGCTGCCGGTGGTCTTCCTGATCATGGGCGGGATCGGTCTGCCGGGCGGCGCGGTCTTCATCGAGCGGGGCCGGATCCGGGGCCGCTGGCGGCAGAGTCTGATCTCGGCGGCGGGCCCGCTGACGAACGTGGTGTTCGCGGTCGTGTGCACGGCCCCGTTCTGGCTGCACGCGCTGGACGGGGTGCCCGCCGAGTTCCAGTTCGCCCTGGCCCTGCTGGCGCTGCTCCAGGTCACGGCCGCGATCCTGAACTTCCTGCCGGTGCCGGGCCTGGACGGCTACGGGGTGATCGAGCCGTGGCTGCCGTACGGCGTCAAGCGTCAGGTGGAGCCCTTCGCGTCGTTCGGCCTGCTCGCCGTGTTCGCGATCCTGACGATCCCGTCGGTGGGCGGCGCGTTCTTCGACGCGATCAACTCGGTCCTGAACGCGCTGGGCATCGACGACCTGCACAGCGCCTGCGGCTGGGAGCTGTACCGCTTCTGGCGGCCCGCTCCCGGCCTCTGCGTCAGCCCGTGACCGACCGCGTCAGCCCGTGACCGACCCGCCGCGGTTGCGGCCACGGCGCAGGTAGTACCAGGCCATGTTGGACGACACGCCGGCGAGCAGCACCCAGACGATCCCCAGCAGGCTGCCCCGGGCGAAGGAGACGACGGCCGCGGCGACGGACAGGGCGCACACGGCCAGGGCGTAGAGAGCGAGTCGCCGGGCCGGGCCGGGTGGGGGGAGAAGGGACATGGGGGGCGGCTCCTGACGGGACGGACGGCGGGGTCGTACGGCGTCCAGTGTCCCCCATGCCCGGGGCCCGCCAGACGCCGGTCAGACGTCGGTCACCCTCAGCCCGGCGTGTGCCTTGTACCGCCGGTTGACGGAGATCAGGTTCGCCGTGAGCGCCTCGACCTGGTGGGCGTTGCGCAGCCGCCCGGAGAAGATGCCGCGCATACCGGGGATGCGGCCGGCCAGCGCCTGCACGATCTCGACATCGGCGCGCTCCTCGCCCAGGACCATGACGTCGGTGTCGATCTGTTCGATGTCCGGGTCCTCCAGGAGGACGGCGGACAGATGGTGGAAGGCGGCGGTGACCCGCGAGTCCGGCAGCAGCGCCGCGGCCTGCTCGGCGGCGCTGCCCTCCTTGGGCTTGAGCGCGTAGGCGCCCTTCTTGTCGAAGCCGAGCGGGTTGACGCAGTCGACGACGAGCTTGCCGGCCAGTTCCCCGCGCAGGGACTGAAGGAGCGGGCCGTGGCCCTCCCACGGCACGGCGACGATCACGAGGTCGCTGCGGCGCGCCGTCTCGGCGTTGTCGGCGCCCTCGATGCCGTGGCCGAGTCGGCCGGCGGCGGCCTGCGCGCGCTCCGTGGCACGGGAGCCGATGATCACCTTCTGGCCGGCCCTGGCGAGCCGGTAGGCGAGGCCCTTGCCCTGCGGCCCGGTGCCGCCGAGCACGCCGACGACGAGCCCGGAGACGTCGGGAAGGTCCCAGGGATCCTTGGCGGGGGCCTTGGGTGCACTGTCGCTAGAGGTCATGGGCCGACTCTACGTGCGCCGCGGTCCCGCCCGCCGCTCAGGTGAGGGCCGCCACGGGTATCCGGCGGAAGGTGATCGTCTCGTAGGCGCCGAAGTCGCCCGTCTCGTAGAGCAGACCGACGGTGCCGGCGTCGACGCGGACCAGGTCGGAGTATGCGGCGGGCCGCCCGTCGACGGGGTACGCGGCCCGCCAGGTGGTCCCGGCGTCGGCGGAGACGCGGACGGTCATCAGGGCGCGGAAGGCGGGGTCGGCGGGGCCGGAGAACAGCAGCAGGCCGGGGTCGCGCAGGTGCAGGACGCTGCCCTGGCAGACGGGCGCGACGAGGCCCGCCTGCGGGCGGAAGGGCTTGACGAGGGTGCGGCCGCCGTCGGCGGAGTGGGCGTCGGCGCGGTTGCCGGGGGACGGGGAGTCGTTGCGGGTGTTGAGGTAGACGCGTCCGTCGGGGAGTTCGGCCGCCGTGGTCTCGTTGACGTTGATGTAGCCGTCCGTGTTCTCGTCCAGGTAGCCGAGGTACCAGCTCTCGCCGCGGTCGTCGCTGAGCAGGCAGTGGCCGCTGTTGTACTTGGCCTCGGCGCCGGTGTCGCCGCCGGTGGGCGCGAGGGTGTGGTTGCCGGGGACGAGGACGCGGCCCGTGGTGAGCTGGAGGGCGTGGCCGGGGGTGGTGGCGTACCAGCGCCAGCCCGGCTTCTTGACCTGCCCGGTGATCTCGTGCGGGGCGGACCAGGTCAGTCCGTCGTCGTCGCTGTGCTGCACCCAGACGCGGCGCCCGTCGGCGGGCGTGACCTTTCCGCGCAGGATGGCGTCCTCCGTCGCGCTCGCCGCCGCGCGGACATGGACGAGCAGGACGCGGCCGGTGTCCAGGACGACCGGAGCGGGGTTGCCGGCCAGGTCCGTCCCGTTGCGGGCGACGGCCTGGAGCGGGCCCCAGGTGCGGCCGCCGTCCGTGGACCGTTTGAGCACGATGTCGATGCGCCCGTGGTCGGCGGCGGAGGTCACCCGCCCCTCGCAGAACGCGAGGAGCGTGCCGGCCCGGGTCACGACGACGGCGGGGATCCGGTAACTGGCGTATCCCTCACGGCCCGCCCGGTAGGGGACGGATCCTACGGCGGACTCGGGGGTCTCGGCGGGCTCGACGGGCCCGGCGGACTCGGACCCGGCGGACTGAGCGGGCCCCGAGGTCCCGGCGGACTCGGCCCCCTCGGCTGCGGCTGCTGCGGCTGCGGCTGCGCTCTTCTCGGTCATGCGGCTCCTCGGACAAAGCGGCGGTGGAGCGTGACGCGACGGTCGTGAACCATGGTCCGGCTCCTTGCCCGGGTCGGGCGAATTCGGGGTGAACTCCGGGTCACGAGTCGCCGGTTGCGGCAGGATGCCTGCGCATGGACGCCGTACGGGTCGCGTTGTTGCGGGAAGTGCTCGCCGGAACCGAGTGGCTGGGTGCCACGCGGCGGTTCGCGGGGACCCTGCGCGGCACCGTGGTGTCGCACGGGGGCGGACTGCTGCTGGTCGGCACGGAGGAGTACGAGCCCTGGCATCTGGCCGCGCACCTGGTCGACGAGGCGGCCTGGTCGGGTACGCCGGAGCTGTCCCCGACGCTGGTCCGGCACGCGGCGCGGACCTCGGACCCCGCGCATCTGGCGGTGGGGCTCGGACGGCTGTCGGCGGCGCGGCGCGAGGAGACACTGCTGGTGGTGTCGCCCGCCGCGCCGGAGGCCGGGCTGCTGGAACGGGTCCATGACGCGCGCCGGGCCGGGGCGACGGTGCTGGCGCTGGAGTCCGGGGACCGCGATCTGGTGGCCCTGGCGCACGAGGCGCTGACGGTGCCGACGGACACGGACCTCGATCTGGACACGGTGCAGCACCTGGTGAGCGCGGCGGCCGGGGAGAACGTGCCGCCGGGGCCGCGGGGGCGCCGCCGCTTCCGGGACCGGCTGGCGCGCCTGGCGGACCAGCTCACGTCCCCGCCGCCGCCGCAGTGGTGAGCGCCCCGAAAACCACTTGCCCGGGGTGCCGGGCCGACCGAGCATGACCCGTCGTGACCGAAGACGCCCCCGCTCCGCCCGTGACGCCCTCCGCACCGGCACCGGCGCCCCTGAACGGCCCCGCGCCCGAGGCCGCCACCCTCGAGGGCGCGAACGGCTCCGGGCTGCGCGCCCTGCTCCCCGACCTCGCGCCCTGGCACGCGTCGGCGGACTTCCGCAGGCTCTGGCTGGCCGGGATGATCAGCAACTTCGGCACCTTCCTCACCTTCGTCGCGCTCCCCGTGCAGCTGAAGGACCTCACCGGCTCGGCGGCGGCCGTGGGCGCCATCGGCGCCGTCGAACTCCTGCCGCTGATCGTCTTCGGTCTCTACGGCGGGGCGCTCGCGGACGCGCACGACAAGCGGAAGCTGATCCTCGCCACCGAGGCCGGGCAGGGGCTGATGTCCGCCGTGCTCCTGCTGAACGCGCTGCTGCCCCGGCCCGCCGTCTGGCCCCTGTACGTCGTCGCGGCCCTGTCCTCGGCTCTCGGTGCCCTTCAGCGTCCCGCCCTGGACTCCCTCGTCCCGCGCATCGTCGCGCACGACCACCTGCCGGCCGCCGCCTCGCTCAACTCGCTGCGCTGGACGGTCGGCGGGGTCGCGGGCCCGGCGCTGGCGGGCGTGGTCGTCGCGTACGCCGGGCTGGGCGCGGCGTACGGCGCCGACCTGGTGACCTTCGTGGTGTCGGTGGTGCTGTGCCTCGGGCTCGCGGCGTCGCCCGCGGCGCACGAGGCCGCGAAACCGTCGCTGCGGTCGATCGCGGAGGGCGCGCGCTACGCGTGGAGCCGCAAGGAACTCCTGGGCACGTACGCCGTCGACATCGTCGCGATGCTCTTCGCGATGCCGCTGGCGGTGCTGCCGTTCCTCGCCGACGAACTACGCGCGCAGTGGTCGCTGGGGCTGATGTACGCGGCCTTCCCCGCCGGGGCGCTGATCGTGTCGCTGACCGGCGGATGGGCCTCGCGGATCCACCGGCACGGGCGGATGGTGGTCCTCGCGGCGGCCGGCTGGGGGCTGGCGGTCGCGGCGGCGGGCGTCGCGGAGAACGTCTGGCTGGTGCTGCTCCTCCTGACCCTGGGCGGCGGTTTCGACATGGTCAGCGGGATCTTCCGGAGCGCCATGTGGAACCAGACGATCCCGGACGAGCTGCGTGGCCGCCTGGCCGGCATCGAACTGCTGTCGTACTCCGTCGGCCCGCAGCTCGGCCAGGTCCGCTCGGGCGGCATGGCCGCGTGGCGGGGGGTGCGTACCTCGGTCTGGTCGGGCGGGGTGCTGTGCACCGGCGCGGTGGCCCTGCTGGCCCTGTGCCTCCCCGGCCTGATGCGCTACGACGCCAGGACGAACGAGCACGCGGTACGGCTGAGAGCCCGGCGGGCAGGAGGGACCGCCTGAAGAGCGGGCGGGAAGGGGCGCCTGAAGAGCGGGCGGACGGGGCCCGCGCCGCTCGCCCGGGCCGCTCAGTCCTCGTCCCGCTCCTCCGCGGGCGCGTCGTGCCACCGGGGGTCCGTGTCCCACTCCTCGTTCCGCTCACGCGCGATGTCCATCGCGTGCTGCGCCTCCTCGCGGGACGGGTACGGACCGAAGCGGTCCTTCCCCGGACACTGGGGGCCCTCCTCGACCGTCCGGTGGTCCAGGCAGTAGAACCACTCGCCCGGTTTCCCGGCCGTCCGCTTCTTGAACAGCGCCATCGCTGGAGCTCCTTTCACCACGGTCCATGTTCCCGTACGTCCGCTGGATAGACTCGTTGGCATGTCTGGCCAGTCGCTGCTCGTACCAGGAGAGCTGTCTCCCACCCGTTCCGTACCCGGAAACATCCGGCGTCCCGAATATGTCGGCAAACCCGCGCCGACCCCGTACACCGGGGCCGAGGTGCAGACTCCGGAGACCATCGAGGCGATGCGTGTCGCCGGGCGGATCGCGGCCCGGGCGATGGCCGAGGCCGCGAAGCTGATCGCCCCGGGCGTCACCACGGACGAGCTCGACCGGGTCGCGCACGCGTACATGACCGACCACGGCGCCTATCCGTCCACGCTCGGCTACCGCGGCTTCCCCAAGTCGTTGTGCACCTCGGTCAACGAGGTCATCTGCCACGGCATTCCGGACTCCACGGTCCTGCGCGACGGCGACATCATCAACCTGGACGTGACGGCGTACATCGGCGGCGTCCACGGCGACACCAACGCCACGTACCTGGTCGGCGACGTGGACGAGGAGTCCCGGCTGCTGGTCGAGCGCACCCGTGAGTCCCTCAACCGCGCGATCAAGGCCGTCCGGCCGGGCCGGCAGATCAACGTCATCGGCCGGGTCATCGAGTCGTACGCCAAGCGGTTCGGCTACGGCGTGGTGCGGGACTTCACCGGGCACGGGATCAACTCGTCGTTCCACTCCGGGCTGATCATCCCGCACTACGACAGCCCGCACGCGACCACCGTGATGCAGCCCGGCATGACCTTCACCATCGAACCCATGCTCACCCTCGGCACCCGCGAGTACGACATGTGGGACGACGGCTGGACCGTGGTGACCAAGGACCGCAAGCGCACGGCCCAGTTCGAGCACACGCTGGTCGTCACGGACACGGGCGCGGAGATCCTGACTCTCCCGTAGACACCCGCGTCCTGGCGTGTCCGCGCCGCCCACGCCACGAAGCCCGCTCGTGCACGGACGCTGTCGGTTCATTCCGCCCCGCTGGATCTCGTCCGGCTTCGGTGCCGGGTCTCTAACCGGCGGGGCTTGAGCAAGACGCGCCTTGGGCAGAGAGCACGGCATGGGTGACCTGATCGGTGAGTGGGCGACGCAGGTAGCGGAAGCCGAACTCAGCAGTCCGCTTCCACGACGGTGGGCGCATACACAAGGAGTGGCTGAACGCGCGGTTGAAGTGCGTCAGGTTCTCGGCATAGACGCTGGCCTGCTCTTCGCTGCCGCCACGCTTCATGACGTCGGGTACGCACCCCGGCTCGCGGTGACCGGCTTCCATCCGCTGGACGGGGCCCGGTTCCTCCGTGACGAGCACGGGGCTGACAAGCGGCTGGTGCGGCTGGTCGCGAACCACTCGTTCGCGCTCCTGGAGGCCGAGGAGCGCGGGCTGAGGGAGGAACTCGCAACGGAATTCCCGTTGCTGGAGGAGCCTCTGCTCGTGGACGCCCTCGTGTACTGCGACATGACGACGACGCCCGACGGCGGCCGGACCACCGCGCGGGAGCGGGTCGCGGAGATCGTCGACCGCTACGGCGCGGACAGTGTAGTCGGGCGGTTCATCCGGCGGGCGGCGCCGGAGATCTTCTCCTCGGTCGAGAGGATCGAGGCCGCGCTGGCGGCTCAGCCGAGGTAGGGGTACGTGCCGGCGAGGTAGTCCCCGATCTGCTGGCGCATGCTCGGGTGGACGTCGTAGTGGTCCAGGTCGGCCGGCTGTACGAAGCGGACACCGTCGGCCTCGTCGTTGATCGTGGGCGCTCCGCCGACGGGGCGGCCGATGTAGGTGTTCTCGTACTGCTGGCGGATCTCGCCGTCGGTGTAGGCGACGATATGGTTCGGGTTGGTGTAGACGCCGAGGAAGCCGGTGATCTCCGCGATGATGCCGGTCTCCTCCAGGCACTCGCGCACGGCACATTCAGCCGCGGTCTCGCCGATGTCCTGGGCTCCACCGGGGAGTGCCCACTGGCCGGTGTCGCGGCGTCGCTGGAGAAGAATGGCGCCGGTCTCGTCGACGACGAGGAGGTTGCTGGCCGGGATGAGGGTGTTCGCCTTCGGGGCGGTGGGGTCGTTGTAGTACTCAGTCCTGCCCATGGTCGGCGGTCCTCTCCGGGTCGGGTGTCCATGGCCGTGCGATGGCCCAGACGGCGTCGAAGCTTTGAGCGTAGCTCTCGAACCACCCTGCGTCGTCTGCCCTCTTGAGGTGGAGGAGGGGGTTGGCGCTGGCGGGTTGTCCCCAGATGTGGGGGTTGACGAGCAGGTTGTCGTCGTAGCGGAACATGGACGGGACGCGAGCCTACGGAGCCGGCGCGTACCAAGGGGCGTACGGATCGACTGATCATGCGCGATATGTTCGTCCGCGACGAGCTGCCCGTACCTGACTGGCACTCCGTTGAGACCGCCCTCGCCCAAGCGGGAGAAGCACGGCTGGATGAACTGCGCAGGCGCGGAACTGCCTTGCCCGGCGCCTATGAGGCGCTGAAGGCCGCCTCCGCCCAGAGCGGGTGGGTTTCCTCCGTCCTGACCGGCAACGTCGCCTCCAACGCACGGGTGAAGCTATCAGCGTTCGGCCTCGACTCACTGCTGGACCTGCCGGTGGGCGCCTACGGAGCGGACGCCGAGCTCCGTCCCCAACTGGTTGCTGTCGCCCGCGAGCGCGTGCAGCGGCTTCGCGGCGTTCCGGCTGACGTCCCCACCGTCCTGGTGGGGGACACCCCTCGCGACGTGGAAGCGGCCCTGACCACGGGCTCCGGGATCGTCGCCGTCGCATCGGGCATCCACGGACCGGAGGAACTGACCGCCGTCGGCGCGGCTGAAGTCCTGCCCGACCTTTCGGACACGAAGCGCGTTCTCGACATCCTGGAGTCCTTCGCAGGTCACTGAAAATGTCCCAGGACGTCCTCGGACCGTCCCTGAACGCGGTGACGAGGTCCCCGGGCAGAAGGCCACTATCAGGGCTCCCAACAGGCAGTCAGCCGAAGGAGCCGATGTGATCGGGGAAGTCACCGGGATCAGGAAGATCCGGATGCTGTACCTGCAGCTGCTCTACCGCTGCAACTTCACGTGCCTGCACTGCTTCCACGGCAAACGGCTTCAGTAC
Organism: Streptomyces sp. NPDC002513; assembly: GCF_053595355.1. Classification (NCBI taxonomy): domain Bacteria; kingdom Bacillati; phylum Actinomycetota; class Actinomycetes; order Kitasatosporales; family Streptomycetaceae; genus Streptomyces; species Streptomyces sp. NPDC002513. Next base: position 29,132 of record NZ_JBSFXK010000001.1, read on the forward strand.
GCCGACGCCTTCACCGCCGAGGAAGCCGTCAGTCTCCTCTCCCTGATGCGGGACGAGTACGGCACAGAGGCCGTGACCCTGCTCGGCGGAGAGCCGTTCGTCCACCGGGACCTCGCGCAGGTCGTCCGCCACGCCAAGGAGGAGCTGGGCCAGCGCGTCGAGATCTGCACCAACGGGTACCGGATCGAACGCCGACTGACGGAGATCGCTCCGCACCTGGACCTACTCAGGGTCTCGCTGGAGGGCGTCGGATCGACCAACGACGGCATCCGCAGGCAGGGCAGCTACCACAGCGCCCTCAACTCGCTCAGTCTGGCGCGGGATCTCGGCGTTCCGACGGGCGCGACCATGACCGTCACCTCGCGGAACATCGACGAGGTCCTCCCTCTCGCCAGCGTCTTGGCGCAGCTTGGGGTCCGGCAACTCAAGCTCCATCACCTGCGGCCGGTCGGCAACGCCGCCGACCATCCCGAGCTGCTGGTCACCGACCCCTCCGCTTACGGCCGGCTCCGCGAATTGCTCGCATCGGCCGATCTGCCCCTGGAGGTGATCGTCGACGAAGACCTCTCCGAGAATGGCGCCCCACAGGTCTGCGCACCGTCCGCCGGGCCGCGCGAGATCGACCGCATCGAGGCCGACCCGCGCGGAGCGCTGACCATGTCCTGCAAGGCCGTAGGCAAGGACTCGCACGCCTTCTGGTACGAGAAGGCGGCGGGACGCATCGTCCACAGGCCGTCGGCCACGGACGAACTCGCCCTCGGGGTGCCGGACGTGGTGTATGCCCGTGCCTGACCACCCGCGCTTCGAGAGCCTGGAGGGCTTACGGGGCACCGGTAAGTCCACCCTGGCGCCGATGCTCGCCGCCGCCCGCCATGCCGTCCTCGTCCCCACCGTCCCGTCCCTCTATCAGCCCGTCAGACACGCGTTGGACGAGGGGACGAACGTCGAGGCGCGGATGTGCCTCTACCTCTCCGCGCTGTTCACTGCGGCGGAGGAGATCCGGCACCACCTTGATGCTGGTCTCTCTGTCGTCGTCGAGAGCTACTTCGCCCGGTGCCTCGCCAACCACCGGGCCCTGGGCGCTCGGCTCGGCGTCGCCCTGCCGAGCTGGCTGCCGACACCCGTCACGTACCACCTCGTCTGTGCCGACGACGAACGGCAACGTCGCCTCGCTGGACGGAACAAGCCAGCATCGCGGTGGGACGCACTGATCGAGACCGCCACGGACCGGGTGACGTACGCCTACGCCTCGTTCCCGATGCATCGCATCGACACCACGGGGCGCAGCCCCGACGAGGTCCTCCGCGTGATCACAGACACCGATACGCAAGGAGCGCACTCCCATGCAGACACAGAGCCTGTGGGAGCACACCCTCACCTTCTTCCCCCAGTTCCTCGCCACGCTGCGGGAACGCGTAGCCCCTGACGCCATCATCGCGGTTGTCGGCGCGAGCGACGGCAAGTTCGTCCTGCCCCTCGCCGCCGCTGGCTACCACGTTGTCGCCATCGAACGCGACGCGGTTGCCCTCCACGGAGGCGACGTCCACCTCCCGGGTGACAGCCAGGCACACGCGCTGGGCCTGATCGATCGATTGAAGCTCGAAGAACTCCGCGACCGCGTACAGGTCGTTGAGGACGACTTCCTCGACGGCGAACCCCTGGGCCTGCAGTGCGAGGCGGTCTGGACGAGCTGCTCGTGGCACTACAGTGCCAACCACCACCGCCCGCTCGCCGAGTTCGTCGACCGCATGCAGCGCCTGGTCCGCCCGGGCGGTGTGCTCGGCGCGGAGTTCATGATGCCCGTCGAAAGACGCCACCACATGATCGAGCACTACACCTCCCCCGAGCGCCTGCGCCATCACTTCCTCGGCGACTGGGAGGTCCTGCTCACCCTGCGCACGAACGAGTTCACCGAGCGACCCCACGTCGGCCAGCCGCACCGCCACACCCACCGCATGGGCCTGATCATGGCCGCCCGAACGTCCACCCTCACCGACCACTTCTGAGACAAGGACCCATGAAGCACGAGTACGAGGCGAAGTTCCTGGCCGTCGACGCCGTCGGCCTCCAAGCCAAGCTGACCGCCCTCGGCGCCGTCCGGGCACTCCCCCGCACGCTCCTCACCCGCAAGATCTTCGAGAACGACTCTCTCGACGGCGGGGCCTGGCTCCGCCTGCGTGACGAGGGCACCCGCTCGACGCCCACGCTCAAGCAGGTCACCGATGCCACGACGATCGACGGCACCAAGGAGATCGAGACCGAGGTCACCGACCTGCACGCCATGGCCGACATCCTCCGTCGAGTCGGCCTCACCGAGGTCCGTTACCAGGAGAACTACCGCGAAGAGTGGCGCCTGGGCGAGGTCGCCTTCGACTTCGACACCTGGCCTGACCTGCCCACCTTCCTGGAGATCGAAGGGCCGGACGAGGCATCGGTCCGACAGGCCGCCGCGCTGCTGGACCTGGACTATTCCGAGGCCCGGTTTGGCAGCGTCGACGAGATTTACAAGAGCGAGGCGGGCCGCGACATTCTCGCCGAACCGACCCTCCTGTTCTGCGACTCCGAGAAGCAGGAGGACGCTTCCCCGACGGCCCAGGGCCGTTGATCACGGAGGCGGACGAGCAATGGTGACGGAAGTCGCTCTACAGCACAGGATCATCCCTGGAATCACCGAGTTCGTCCGCGGAGGAAGCCCGGACCACTCCGCCCGGCCGACGAAGCCGCCGCGGTGGGACAGCCGACCTCCGGAAGAAGGACCGGCAAGCATCGGGGCCAGAACAGGTTCCTCCGCCGAGGTTGAGCCCCCGCCCTAATCAGCAGGTGTCCGCCGTCCCCGCGGCGTGAGCCTAGCCAGGGTCCGTCAACGCTCCAGCAGCACCGGTCCGTCAGCGCTCCAGCAGCACCCTCCCTCCGATCTCCACCCACCCCTCGGGCTGCGGTGCCGTCAGGATCTGCGAGCCCGCTCCCTGGGTGATGTTCAGCGCGCGGCCCAGTCGCGCCGTCAGCAGCAGCGCCGCCGCGCCCGTCGCCTCGTCCTCGTCGATGCCGTCGTCGCGGCCGGGGAAGGCGCGGGCGCGCACACGGCCCGCCGCCTCGTCCTCCCACGCCCAGGCGTAGATCCACTCTCCCGGCGGGGGCACCTCCAGCGCGTCCACCTCGGCGGCCGTCGCGTACTGCTTCAGCGTGCGCGGCGGCGCCCACTCCGGGAGAGCCTCGATCCAGCTGAACTCGCCGTCCAGGCGCGCCCCCACCACACCGGCCGGGGTGACGATCTCGGGCACGTCGAGCAGCCAGGCCGTGCCCACACAGGGGTGCCCGGCGAAAAACAGCCGCAGCGTGGGGGTGTAGATGTCGATGACGCCGCGCTCGGGATCGTCGACGAACACCGTCTCGCTGAAGCCGAGCTTCGCGGCGAGCGCCTGCCGGTCGCTCCGCTCGGGAACCGTCGAGCCGTCGCGGACGACGCCGAGTTCGTTGCCGTACCCACCGCCGGGTCCGCAGAAGACACGCAGCACGTCGTAGTCAGTCACGCGGGCATTCAAACATCACTCCGGGCCGCCGGGGAGCCGGTCAGCCGTGCAGCCAGATCCGCAGCGGGCCGACCGGCTCGAAGCCATGGCGCACGGCGACCGCCAGGCCATCGCCGTGCTCATAGCCGACCACCGGCAGAGTGGGGAAGAGCCGGTGCACAGCATCCAGTACGACCGGCCAGGCCACGCCAAGGTCGCCGCCGAGTGCGAAGACGTTGGAGATTCCGACCACCTGGTCACTGAGACTCGCCACCGCTCCGGCGACCACTCCGCCGTCGGCGGAGTGTCCGGCGATCACGAATGTGGCGGGGTCGTCGAGCAGTTCGGGCCGGAAGAGGTTGGCATTTCCGTCCCCGTCGTCCCAGGCGAGCGCCCATGCGCGCAGTGTGTCCGGGTCGCCCGCCACGTCCCAGGCGACATCCGGCGCGGTGGCGGGCGCACTCGCCGGACGGTGGATCCACTGCGCCTCGAACAGCACCTGGAAGCCGGCCTCCGTCAGGTCGAGGTCGGCGAAGCTGTCCTTGACGGAGGCGCCGGGCGCGGCGGTGTCGATCCGGGCCTCCAACGCGGCCGGGTCGGCCCCTGGCACCAGCGTCACCGCGTCGGGGTAGTACAGCGGCGTGCGGGCCGGAGCGGCCCATACCTCTTCCCCGAACTCGCCCGCCAAGCCGTGCGATCGGCTCATCACTGCGCACCATTCGGCGTTGTTGCGGGCGGCGGCCTGGACCAGGAGTTGCTTCGGCGTCGTCACGAGTACGGATCATGGTTCGTCGAGGCCCGGCTGGTCGAAGGCTTTTCTCCTGCCCGCAGGACGGACGTCTCACCCGAGATGGGTCAGTTCCCGTAGAACGACGTGATCGTCCACGGGCTGCGACAGTTGACCTTTTCTTGGTCATTTCTTGGGGATTGTTTTAAGATGGCGCACTCAAGCCGTATCCGTGATCTTCCGTCCGACCGGAATCACGACCCGGTTGGTGTGAGTGAGGTAAGGCTCAGGTAAGTTAGGCAAGCCTCACCACACCGCGCGGGCTCCCTCCGTGCGGTGCAGTCCTTCGTTCGCCCCCTGGGAGCATGCATGCGAGCCGCCCGACTCTCCGTCGTCACCGCCGTCGCCACCGCGGCCGCCCTGACCGCCGTCACGGCCTGCACCGCGAAAAGCGACGCCGAGGGCAGCGACGCGATCCAGGTGACGGCCGCCGACACCACGTGCGACACCTCAACCACGTCCGTGCCGGCCGGCCAGGTCACGCTGAAGATCGAGAACAAGGGCTCCAAGGCCACCGAGGTCGAGATCGTCTTCCCGGACGACCGGATCGTCTCCGAGAAGGAGAACATCGGCCCGGGCACCAAGTACACGCTGACCGCCGAGGTCAAGGCCGGTTCGTACGAGATCGCCTGCCGCCCGGGGATGAAGGGTCACGGCGTACGGCAGAAGCTGACCGTCACCGGTGGCACGGCCGCCCAGCGGGACCCGAAGCTGGACCAGGCCGTCGCCGACTACCGCGCCTACGCGCAGGACCAGGCCGACGAGACGCTGCCCCGGGTCGAGACCTTCGTGAAGGCGGTCAAGGACGGCGACGTGGCGGCCGCGCAGAAGGCCTACGCGCCGTCCCGCCTCGGCTGGGAGCGCACCGAGCCGGTCGCCGAGTCCTTCGGTGACATCGACCCGAAGGTCGACACCCGCGCCGACGGCCTGGAGCAGGGCCAGAAGTGGACCGGCTGGCACCGGCTGGAGAAGGCCCTCTGGCAGGACAAGAAGATCGGCGCCGAGGAGAAGACCCTCGCCGACCAGCTCGTCAGGGACCTGAAGGACTGGCAGGCCCGGGTCGGCAAGGCCGAGATCACCCCGACCTCCATGGCCAACGGCGCCAAGGAGCTGCTCGACGAGGTCGCCACCGGCAAGGTCACCGGCGAGGAGGACCGCTACGCGCACACCGACCTCGTCGACTTCAAGGGCAACGTCGAGGGCGCGCAGAAGGCGTACGAGCTGCTGAAGCCGGTCGCGCAGAAGAACGACGCCGCGCTGACCCAGGAGCTGGACAAGCAGTTCGCGGCGCTGAACACGCTGCTCGACAAGTACCGCTCGGACAAGACGTCGTACGACTTCGTCTCGTACGACAAGGTCGGCAAGGACGAGCGCAAGGAGCTCTCGGACGCGGTGAACGCGCTCGCGGAGCCGCTGTCCAAGCTCGCCGCCGCCGTCGTGAAGTAGAAGCAAGGGACCACAAGCATGACGGACACGACCACGGACACGGCCTCTTCGCAAGCGGCCTCCCCGGCGCCCTCACGGCGTGCGCTGATCGGCTGGGGCGGCGCGGGACTCGCGCTCGGCGCGGCCGTGGCCGGCGGTGCGGTGGCGGTGGCCCGTACGGGCGACGGCGCCGACCCGGCCGAGGCCGCCACGGGCGCCGCGGTGGGCTTCCACGGCGCGCACCAGGCGGGCATCGCCACCCCCGTGCAGGACCGGCTGCACTTCGCCGCGTTCGACGTGAGGACCGACGACCGCGCCGAGTTCGTCCGGCTGATGAAGGACTGGACGGCGGCGGCGCGGCGGATGACCGCGGGCCTGGCGGTCGGCGAGGGCGCGTACGGCGGGCTCGCCGAGGCCCCGCCGGACGACACCGGTGAGGCACTGGGCCTCAAGCCGACGCGGCTGACGCTGACGATCGGCTTCGGACCGTCGTTCTTCGAGAAGTTCGGGCTGCGGGAGCGGCGGCCGGATGCCCTGGTCGACCTGCCCCCGTTCCCGGGCGACAACCTCGACAGGTCCCGCACCGGCGGCGATCTGTGCGTCCAGGCCTGCGCGGACGACCCCCAGGTCGCCGTGCACGCGATCCGCAACCTGGCCCGCATCGGCTTCGGCAAGGTCGCCATCCGCTGGTCCCAGCTCGGCTTCGGCAAGACCTCGTCGACCACCCCGGACGCCCAGACCCCCCGCAACCTCATGGGGTTCAAGGACGGCACCCGCAACATCGCGGGCACGGAGACGGACCGGCTGAAGAGGTTCGTCTGGGTCGGGGACGGCGACGGCGACCGGAACACGGCCTGGATGACCGGCGGCTCGTACCTCGTCGCCCGGCGCATCCGCATGAACATCGAGACCTGGGACCGAGCCTCGCTCCAGGAGCAGGAGGACGTCTTCGGCCGCGACAAGGGCGAGGGCGCCCCCGTCGGCAAGGCGAAGGAGCACGACGAGCCGTTCCTGAAGGCGATGAAGCCCGACGCGCATGTGCGGCTCGCCCACCCCGACTCCCACGGCGGGATCACGATCCTGCGCCGCGGCTACTCCTTCACCGACGGCACGGACGGACTCGGCCGCCTGGACGCGGGCCTGTTCTTCCTCGCCTACCAGCGCGACCCGCGCAAGGGATTCATCCCGCTGCAGCGCAGGCTGTCGGCGTCCGACGCGCTCAACGAGTACATCCAGCACGTGGGTTCGGCCGTCTTCGCGGTCCCGCCGGGGGTCCGCGACCAGAACGACTGGTGGGGCCGGGCCCTGCTGACCGAGGAGGCGTAGTCCGTGTTCTCCAACTACCTGATCGGCCTGCGCGAAGGACTGGAAGCCAGTCTCGTCGTCTGCATTCTGATCGCCTATCTGGTCAAGACGGGCCGCCGGGACGCCCTGAAGCCGATCTGGATGGGTATCGGCATCGCGGTCGCCATCGCGCTGGGCTTCGGCTGCGTCCTCGAATTCGGCTCCCAGGAGCTGACGTTCGAGGCCCAGGAGGCGCTCGGCGGCACCCTGTCGATCCTCGCGGTGGCCCTGGTGACCTGGATGGTCTTCTGGATGCGGCGCACCGCCCGGCATCTGAGGTCCGAACTGCACGGCAAGCTGGACGCCGCCCTGCGGATGGGCACGGGCGCGCTGGTCGCCACCGCGTTCCTCGCTGTCGGCCGGGAGGGTCTGGAGACCGCGCTGTTCGTGTGGGCGTCGGTGCACGCGGCCAGCGACGGCACCCCGCGCCCGCTCATCGGCGTCGCCCTGGGGCTCGCCACGGCGGTCCTCCTGGGCTGGCTGTTCTACCGCGGCGCTCTGAAGATCAACCTCGCCAAGTTCTTCACCTGGACCGGCGGCATGCTGGTCGTCGTCGCCGCGGGCGTGCTCGCCTACGGCCTCCACGACCTGCAGGAGGCCGGCTGGGTCCCGGGGCTGACGAACCTCGCCTTCGACATCAGTGGCGTCATCCCGCCGGACAGCTGGTACGGCACGCTGCTGAAGGGCGTGTTCAACTTCCAGCCCGACCCGACGGTCCTCCAACTCACGGTGTGGGCCCTGTATCTGGTCCCCACGCTCGCGATCTTCCTCTCCCCGGCCGGGTTCGCCCTCGGCAGGAGCAGGCAGCAGGTTCCGCCTCCCCCGGTGCACGAAAAGGTCTGACGGTGCGCCGGCCGCCGCCGGCGGTGTCACGGTGCGGACGCGGTAGGGGAACCCGCCGCCCGCCGCTCGCCCCGCCCCGGTAGGGTTCGCCTCCGGGAAGGGGAAGGTGAAGGCCACTCATGAGCAGGGATCGCGGGGTTGGCGGGGAGCGCAGCCCTCTGACACGTCGTAGCCGGGGCCCTCGGACGCCTCGTCGGCGCGGCTCTCGGACGCTTCGGGGGCGCGGCCGCTTCGCCCTGGCGACAGCGGTGGCCGCCGTCGTCTCCCTGACGGCGAGCGGCTGCGTCGTCGTCCACGGCGAACGCGAGGTCGTGCCGACGGCGACCAGGCCCGAGGCCGCCCGCGCGCTCAAGGACTTCCTCGCCGCCTACAACAAGGCGGACAAGACCTACGACCGCTCCCAGGACGCGGACCGGGTCACCGGCGCCCTCGCCGACATCGACGCCGGCAAGCTGGCGGCGGGACACCGGACCAGCCCGGACGGCAATCCGGCCCATGTCCCGCTGAAGCTGACCGACGCCCGGTTCACGATCCCGAAGAAGGCGGGCTGGCCCCGCTGGTTCGTCGCCGACGCCCACGCCAACAAGGGCAGCACGGAAGCCCATTGGCTGCTCGTCTTCACCCGCTTGGGCCCGGACAAGGTGTGGGCGGTGTCGTATCTGACCATCCTCGCGGCGGGTGACGTGCCCACGTTCGAGAAGGACAAGGACGGCTGGGCCGAGCCCGTCACCGCGGACGACGCGGCGCTCGCCGTGCGGCCGAGCGGGCTCGGGGCGGCCTACGCGTCGTATCTGAAGAGCGGCGGGACCGTGTTCGCGCCGGGCCCGCACACCTCGCAGTTCCGGGCCGGCCGGCTGGCGAACGCGAAGCGGCCCGGGCTGGCCCAGCAGTATCTCGACCAGCCGCTGACGGACGGCGCCTACGCCCCGGTGGGGCTGCGCACCACCGGCGGTGGCGCGCTGGTGTTCTTCGCCACGCGCCGCTTCGAGAAGCAGACGGCCGCGCAGGGCGTGAACCTCGACGTCAGCGCGAACACCAAGGCGCTGCTGACCGGAGAGGTCAGGCAGTCCCTGACGCTGGAGTTCGTCTCCAACCAGGCGGTGCTGGACCCGGCACGCGGTCAGGTGACGTTCCTGAGCCGGGTGGAGGGGCTGACGGGCGCGAAGGGGGAGTGAGGGCTCAACTCCCGTGCGGCCAGCCCGCGAGCTGGTCCCCGGCGGCGTTCCCGGCGTGGCGCGCGCAGGCGTCCGTCAGATGCTCCAGCAGGCTCAGCGGATCCGGCAGCGCGTGCTCCGGCCCCCGTACCCACGCGACGGTCAGATCACCGGGCAACTGCGCGGGCGGTACGAGCACGTACGAGCCCCGGCAGTGCCAGCGCAGACCCGGATGCTCGTCCATCGTCTCCGGCTGGCAGTCCAGCGCGCACGGCCACCACTCGTCCTCGTCCTCGGGGGTGCCGCGGGTCAGGGTGAAGAACAGCATGCGGGCGTCGCCGGTCTCGGCGACCGGTCCCACCTCCACACCGGAGGCGAGCAGCGCCGCCAGGGCCTCCTCGCCGGCCTCCCACGGGACGTCCAGCACGTCGTGCACCATCCCGGTCGCGGTGATGAAGTTCGCCTGCGGCTGGTGCCGGGCCCAGCGCTCGACCTGCGCCCGGTCCGTCGTGGACTGGGTCTGCCAGGCGAAGGAGACGGGGTGCCGGGCGGGCGTGGGACAGCCGATGCGGTCGCAGGAGCAGCGGTAGCCGACGGGGTGCGCGGCGGGCGCGAGCGGCAGCCCCGCGGCGGCGGCAGCCAGCAGCATCGCCTCACGGCCGCCGTCACCGGCGTCCTCCTTGAGACGGGCGGGACGGCGTCCGCGCAGCCACTGGGAGATCCTGCCCTGCCCGCCCGTGCGGCGGCCGAACTCTGCGCTCATCTATCCCCTCGCCTCACTGCCGTGACCGGGACACATGCCCCATGGTCCCACCATCCTGCGCCCCGGTTGACCGGAGACCCCGTCCGGGGTAGGAGGGGCAACGCCAACCGCGGGCCGGTATCAGAGGCCATTACGGGATTTATCCGTATGTATCCGGCGGAAGGGAGACCGACGTGGGTGTCCGACCGCACTCGTGTACGGGCGGGGTCTTCCGTGGTCCGTGAGGGGTGCCGGCCCGGCGCGGGTGCGGGCCGGACCTGGCCGGCAGCCGGGGGCAAGCGGGTGTCAGTCCTCGTGGGCCGGGGGCCACGGGTCGCCCCAGTCGGTGTCGCGGGCCGCCCGGTAGAGGGAGCCGTGGCGTTTGGTCACCGTGTCGCGGTGCAGGGACTCGTCCGGGCCGCACAGGTCGAGAAGCACCTGGCCCTTGCGGATCTGCGGCCGGCGGACGACCCGGGAGGCGGCCGGGTGCACCGGGAAGCGGGCCGCGGCGACATAGCTGAACTTCTCGTCCTCGTACGCCAGCGAGCCGCCCTTGACCTGCCGGTGCAGCGAGGAACGGCTGACCCGGGCCGAGAAGTGGCACCAGTCCTCGCCGGGCACGATGGGGCAGGCCGCGCTGTGCGGGCAGGGCGCGGCGACCTGGAAGCCGGCGCCGATCAGCCGGTCGCGGGCCTCGATGACCCGGGCGTAGCCGTCCGGGGTGCCGGGTTCGACGACCACGACGGCCTGCGCGGCCGCCGCGGCGGCGTCGACGACCGCGGCACGGTCGGCCTCGGTCAACTCGCCGAGGACGTAGGAGACCGTCACGAGATCAGTGCTCTTGAGCGTGAGCGCCGATCCGATACGAGAGCGGTGCCACTCGGCGGCCTTCAGTTCCGGGTTCGCGGCGGCGATCTCCCGGCCCAGCGCGAGCGCGGGCTCGGCCCAGTCGAGCACGGTGACCGGGCGCTTCCCCTCCCAGGTGGCGCTGACGGCCCAGGTCGCCGCCCCGGTGCCGCCGCCGACATCCACATGGCTCCCCGGCGCCCATCCGGGCACGGCGTCGGCGAACGCCGCCAGCGCCGCGGACACCGCCTCGAACGTCGCGGGCATCCGGTACGCGGCATACGCGACCACGTCCGAACGGTCCCGCAGCACGGGCACGTCCGTCGGGGTGCGCCCCCGGTAGTTGGCGATCAGCCGCTCCACGGCCTGCGCGGCCTGCCGGGGCGGCAGCCCGTCGAGCAGTCCGGCGAGGGCGGCGCGCAGGGTGTCGGCTGGGGAGACGGGGACGTTCACCCGCCGATTCTCTCAGGTGCCCCGGACCGCCCGCGCCAGTCGGTTCCCCATCGCCACGCGCACCCGGTGGTCCGGGTCCCGGCGGCGGGGATGGACCGCGTTCGCGAGGAGGACGAGGAAGGTGTCCGTCGCCGGGTCCAGGACCAGGGACGTGCCCGTGAAGCCCGTATGGCCTGCCGCGCCCCGGCCCGCCAGCGCGCCCATGAACCACGGCTGGTCGACCGCGAAGCCCAGGCCCGGCGCAGTCAGCATCAGATCGACGAGGTCGGGGCCCAGGATGCGCGCGGGCCCGTAGGAGCCGCCGGACAGCAGGGTGCGGCAGAAGACCGCCAGGTCCCGTGCCGTCGAGAAGAGGCCCGCGTGCCCGGCCACCCCGCCGAGCGCCCAGGCGTTCTCGTCGTGGACCACCCCCCGCAGCATGCCCCGGTCCACCTTGGCCCACGGTCGCCGCTGGTCCTCCGTCGCCGCCGCGTCCGGGCTCGGCCCGAAGCCCGTCGCCGTCATCCCGAGCGGCCGGGTGATGCCGTCGTGGACGAGCGTGTCGAGTGTGCGCCCGGTGACGCGTTCCAGGACGTACTGGAGGAGCAGCAGGTTCAGGTCCGAGTACCGGTAGGTGCCGGGCGCGCCGACCGGGGCCTCCGCGCGCAGCAGTGCGAGCCGGGCCGCGTCCGACGGGCAGTCGTACAGCGGGAGTTCGGGCCGCAGCCCGGAGGTGTGGGTGAGCAGTTGCCGTACGGTGATCCCGTGTTCCGCCGCCGCGTGGAAGTCCGGCAGGTACGCCGCGACCCGCGCGTCGATGCCGAGCGTGCCGCGCTCCAGTTGCTGCATCGCGGCGACCGTCGTGCACAGCTTGGTGAGCGAGGCCAGGTCGAAGGGCGTGTGCACGGTCATCGGCACCCGCGCCTCGGGCGGCAGCTCGACGCCCCGGTCCGCCTCCGCGTCGTAGGCGGCGTACCGGACCGCCCAGCCCGCCGCCTCCTCCACGGCGATCACCGGGCCGCGCCCGGCGATCACCACGGCACCCGCCGCCCAGGGGCGCTCCCCGCCGACGGCGTCGTGGAGGTCCCGCACGACAAGACGCAGTTCCTCCGGGTCGAGCCCGGCCTTCTCCGGGGTGTCGACGCGCAGTCTCGGTGCGCTCAGTTCTCCTCCCCCACGCTCTCCACGCCCGCGCGGGTGCGGGTGTGCCAGGGACGGCACAGTGTCACGAAGCAGGCGGCGGCCACCAGTGCGGCCGCCAGTTGGACGACGGCCATCGGGACCGCGGTGTGCTCGCCGGCGATCCCGACGAGCGGCGAGGCGACCGCCCCGATGAGGAAGGAGATGGTGCCGAGCAGCGCGGAGGCGGAACCGGCGTGGTGCCGGGTGCGCATCAGGGCCAGCGCCTGGGTGTTGGGAAGGGTCAGGCCCATCGCCGACATGAGGACGAACAGGGCCGCCGCGACCGGCACGAGCCCGACGGGGCCGAGGGCGCCCGTCGCCATCAGCAGCAGCGCGGCCGCGGCGAGGGTGATGACCGCGAGGCCCGCCGCCAGCACCTTGTCGAGAGCGACCCGGCCGACCAGGACCTTGCCGTTGATCTGCCCGGCGATCACGAGGCCGACGGAGTTGAGGCCGAACAGCAGGCTGAAGGTCTGCGGGGAGGCGCCGTAGATCTCCTGGATCACGAACGGGGAGGCGCTGACGTAGGCGAAGAGCGCGGCGAAGGCGAAGCCGCCCGCGAGGGTGTAGCCGGTGAAGGCCCGGTCGGCGAGCAGGGCCCGAAGGGAGCCCAGGGCCGCGCCCGCTCCGCCGCCGTGCCTGCGGCCCGGCGGAAGGGTCTCGGGCAGCCTCGTCCACACCAGCGCGGCGAGCGCGATCCCGACGGCCGTGAGGACGACGAACACGCCCCGCCAGTCCGTGAAGCGCAGGATCTGGCCGCCGATCAGCGGCGCGACGATCGGCGCGACCCCGGAGATCAGCATGAGGGTGGAGAAGAACCGGGCCATGGCCACGCCGTCGTACAGATCACGGACGACGGCGCGCGCGATCACGATTCCGGCCGCGCCCGCGAGCCCCTGCACCAGCCGGAACGCGACGAGCGACGTGACCGAGGGCGCGAGCGCGCACAGCGCGGTGGCGACGACGTAGACGGCCAGCCCCGCGAGCAGCGGGCGCCGCCGCCCCCACTTGTCGCTCATCGGGCCGACCACCAACTGGCCGAACGCCATGCCCGCGAGGCAGGCGGTGAGGGTGAGCTGCACGGTCGCGGCGGGCGCGTGCAGGGACGTGGTGACCTCCGGCAGGGACGGGAGGTACATGTCCATGGCCAGCGGGGGTGTGGCGGTGAGCCCGCCGAGGAGGAAGGTGACGAGGAGCCCGGTGCGGCGGGGCGCGGCACCGTTCCGGAGCACCTCACCGTTCCGGAGCGCGGCACCGTCCCGGGCGGGGGGTGCGGCCGGGTCCCTCGGGGCGGTGGCGGTGGGCGGTGCGGCGGCAGGAGCCGTCGCCTCCGCCCCGGGTATGTGGTCCTCCGGCTCGTCCCGGTGACGCGTGGTGCGGCCACGCTCGGGCATGTGCCCCCCTCTCCTCACGGTCTGCCCCCATGCTCTCAGCTCCTGCGGGGTGGCTGGAGAAACCGGACGGTTGGCGCACGACGCTCGCGCCGTATGCGTGGCGCCGTCGCTCCGGGGCCGGTACGGGGCGGGGGCCCCGGCGGAGGCGCAGGTCGCGACGGTGGAGGCGGCGGGGCCGCGCAGGGCCCGGCCTGGCTGGTGGGCAACCGCTCAACCTACACAAACGGAATGTGAACCTCCGTGCCATGCGGGCACATTGCGGGCTTATGCTCAACACTCCTCCACCAAAGCTTCACAGTTGGAGCAGTGGGGTTCCGGAGACCACCTCCGGGGGGGGAGGCGGCAGCCGTTCCGCGGACCGGCAGGGGGTGGACCCCGCCCGGGACCGCGGGGTGCGCACGGATCGCGGAACGGCTGCCCACATGCCGGCGGCGGGTGACGTCCCTCGCAGTGGCCGTGCCGCCGCGTCGATCCAAGCAGTGCCTCGTCAAGGCGACGACGGGCTTGTCACGCCGCCGACGGCTCGTCAACGCCGGTGCCGCGCCTCCTCCGTCGTGTCCCGCCGCCGTCGCCCCCGCAGCGCGTACGCCCCGCCGGCCAGCAACGCCAGTACGCCCGAGGCCCCGCCGGCCAGGCCCCACGACGAGCGGTCGCGCGCGACGGGGGCCCCGGCCGCTCCCGCGCGTGCCGTCCCCGTCGGCGCGGGCGTCGCCTTCGCCCCGCCCTCGCTGAGCGGCTCCACCAGCGTGCCCACGGCCTGGGCGGTCCCGGCGCGCCCGAAGCCCCAGTCGAGCAGGGCGGCGGTCTCCGCGTAGACGCCGTTGCCGCCCGGCCGGGGGTGCATCACGGTCACGAGGAGGGTGCGGCCCCCACGGGTGGCGGCTCCCGTGAAGGTGTTGCCCGCGTTGCTGGTGTAGCCGTTCTTGACGCCGATGAGTCCCTTGTAGGTGCCAAGGCCCCACGCGCCGGTGAGCAGGCGGTCGGTGTTCTGGATCTGGAAGGTCTTCTTGCCGCCCGCCGGGAAGTCGGCGGTCCTCGTCGCGCAGTACCCGCGGAAGTCGGCGCGCTTCAGGCCGTGGCGGGCGAACAGCGTGAGGTCGTACGCGGAGGACAGCTGTCCCTTGTGGTCGAAGCCGTCCGGGCTGACCACATGGGTGTCCAGGGCCTGTAGGTCCGCGGCCCTGGCCTGCATCTCGGCGACGGTCTTCGCGAGCCCGCCGTTGAGATGGCTGAGGACGTGCACCGCGTCGTTGCCGGAGCGCAGAAAGACGGCGAGCCACAACTGCTCGACGGTGTACGTGATTCCGGGCCTGATGCCGACCAGGCTGGACCCGGCGGGGACGTCCGCGAGTTCGGCCTCGGTCACCTTGTGGGTGAGGGTGCGGTCGAATTTCCCCAGCACGGTGTCCGCGAACAGCATCTTCAGTGTGGAGGCGGGCGCGAGCCGGCGGTGCGCGTCGTACGCGGCCAGCACCTCGCCGCTGTCATGGTCGGCCACGAGCCAGGAGCGGGCGGTGAGCTTCTTCGGCAGGCCGGCGGCGGCCCCCCGCACCTGGACGCCGGAGCCGCCCAGACGTGCGCCGCCGATGGCCACGGGGTGCTCGGGACTCGCGATGGCGGGCGCGGCGGCGGTCAGCGGCGCGGCGGCGGCGAGCCCGAGAAGGGCACGCCGGGACATCTGCGCCGCGCAGGAGGAGGACGAAGAGGAATCACGCACCCCGGGACCGTACAAGGGCAGCCTTCAACAGCATGCAGCAAGGTCTCAAAAGGGCGGCAAAGCAGGGGTCATGACGTGGTGCGGCCGCGCCCGCACACCGGTCAGGCCCCCGCCCGGAGCCCCTGATCCGCGCCCGCGGCCTCCGGGACCGCCGGCTCCGGAGCCGCTTTCCGCACGCTCGATGGTCTCCATGCCCGACGACGCTATGAGTTGGAGCGCGCTTCAGGGCAAGGGCCGGGCGGCGGTGATCAAGGTCCGCGCGGTCGGGAAGCCGGGGGATCCGCGTCGGGCAGGGGGTGCCCCGACCGAGGAGTGCCGTGAGGTCCCCGGAACACGCCACCCGAACGGCGCCGTGGGCAGGCCGGCGGGCGGGGGCGGTGGGACGGTGGGAACGCGAAGGGAAGACGGTCCCTGTTGTCCGGCCCGGGAGTGATCGTGAGCTGTGTCGACCGACGTGACGTGGGGCTGCTCCTGCTCCGGCTGGGCACCGGCGGGGTGCTGGCCGCGCACGGCACGCAGAAGCTGTTCGGCTGGTTCGGCGGCGGCGGTGTCGAGGGGACCGGACAGTTCATGGAGTCGGTGGGCTACCGGCCGGGGAAGGCGAGCGCGGTGGCGTCCGGGCTCGCGGAGACGGGCAGCGGTGTGCTGCTGGCCCTCGGCCTCGCGACGCCGGCGGCGGGTGCGGCGGCGGCCGGTGCGATGGCGGGGGCGGCGGCCGTGCACGTACCGAACGGATTCTTCGTCCAGAGCGGCGGCTACGAGCACCCGGCGACCCTCGGCCTCACGGCGGCGGGCCTGGCGATCGCGGGGCCCGGCCGGCTCTCCGTGGACGCGCTGTTCGGCCAGGTGGTGAACCGCGAGTGGATGGTCCCGGCGGCGTTCGCGGTGACGGCGGCGGTCACGACGCTGGTGATCGGAGCACGGAACAAGCGGCTGCGGAGGAAGACGGAAGGGGAGCAGGAGACCCTGTTCGACGAGTAGCCGGCGGGGCCGGGCGACGGGGTGTCAGTTCGACCGTTCCTACGGGCCGGTGGGGTGGCCGGCCGCTCTCCCGGCCTGCGCCTTCACGGTCGGCCGCGGTCCGCCGAGGCGCTGAAGAATCGTTTCAGCATGGCCTCGCCCGCGCGGCCGGACGATGAACGACCGTGAAGCATTCGTGCCCAGTGACCAAGTAAGCGTTCCCGGTCGGTTGTTGGCACTTACCAGACTGATAAGATCATTACACTTTCAGCAGGCTGGTATCGCGTCGAGTACGCGTGCACGGGGGGACAGTCTCGCAGGCCCCATCGCGAAGGAGTCGCCGTTGGTCCGCCGATGAGGCCCACGGCCCGCGATGCGGGGGGCCTCGGTCGTGTGGCCGACAGTTACTTCCGCGAGGCGACTTGAAGAGAGTCTCATGACGTCACTGATCAAGGATCCACTCCTGTGGATCCTGCTGGTAGTACTGATCGCTGCGGTCATCGCAGTGAATCGAGCCCGGAGAACCAACATGGCGCTCCGGAAGCAGAACGCCGATCTGCACACCACCCGGGACGGGCTCCACGCGGAGACCCAGAGGCTGCACGGCGAGTACGCCGCACTGCGGGCCGACCAGGAGCGGGCTCTGGCGGAGGTGCGCGGCGACGCGGAAACGGAGACGAAGGACGTTCTGAAGGCGTGGATGCGCAGCTTGCAGGTGCTGGCCGATCAGCAGCAGCGCTCCATCAGCGATCTGGCCCGGGTGAAGTACGGCGATGATCCGCAGATCCTCGCCGACCTGATGACGATCGACCACACCAACAGCCAGTTCGGCCGGCGCGCCCAGGGCATCGCCGCCCTGTGCGGCGGCTGGCTGGGGCGCCGCGAGGCCGCCGCGTCGGTGTATGACGTGGCCCGGAGCGCCACGGGTCGTATCAAGCACTTCGACCGGGTGAAGATCCACAACCGGATCAATGTCCACATCGTCGCCACCGCGGTGGAACCCGTGGCCGTCGTTCTCGCGGAACTGCTGGACAACGCCACCAACTACAGCGCGCCGGGTACCCCCGTCGAGATCAACATCCAGGCCGTTCCGACCGGTATCGTCCTGATCGTCGACGACGCCGGTCTGGGGATCAGCCAGGAGGAGAAGGACCGTGCCGCCGCTCTGCTGAACCCGGCGACGCCGATCTCGATCACCAGCCTCGGCAACCCGCCCCGGGTCGGATTCGCTGTCGCCGGAGTGCTCTCCGAACGGTACGGCTTCAAGGTGTCCGTGGACTCCGTATCGCCGTACGGAGGTGTACGCGCGGTCATCCTTCTGCCGGAGAGCCTCTTGAGCAACGAAGCCCCCGAGCCCGCGGCCGAGACCGACCTGTACGCCGACACCGACACCCCCGCCCCCGAGGCGCGCCTGGCCCGGATTCCGGCCGCGGTGCCGATCATCGGGACGACGGCGGGCGGACTGCCCAAGCGCCGTCGAGCGGTCGCGGTGGTTCCGCAGCCCGTCGCCGCGGACCCGGAGCCGGTGTCGCAGCACAACAGCGAGGTGACCGCGTCGCGCATCGGGGCCTTCGCACGCGGAACGCTGCGCGGGCGGGACACGACCACCACGGAAGGAACTCAAGAACAGTGAAACCCGATCTGTCGTGGGTGCTCGACGACGTGTTGACGGTGAGCGGCGCCCGCCATGCGATTCTCGTCTCGGCCGACGGCCTGCTCCTGGAACGCTCCAGCGACATCTCCCGGGATGACGCCGAGAAGAACGCCGCCGCGATGAGCTCGATGCAGTCCCTGAGCCGGGCGGTCGCCCCCTTCGTGGCCGGCGGCAAGGGGATCTGGAAGCAGACGCTCATGGAGTACGACGGCGGCTGGATCTTCCTGATCGCGGCGGGCAGCGGGTCCTACCTGGCGGTCTCCGCCGCTCTGGACGTCGACATGGAACTCATGTCGATCCGGATGCAACAGCAGGTGAAGGCGCTGGGTGTCGCTCTGAGTACGCCGGAGCGACAGAGCGCTGGTGCCGAGGCATGACCACGCCCGGCGAGGAAGCTCCGGTCTCCAGCGAACTCGTCCGCTCCTACGTCATCACCGGCGGCCGGCGGCTGCCCTCCGCCGACGACCTGTCGCTGCACACCCTGGTCACCCTGGCTCCCGACCGGGAACTGCCCCTCGGAGCCAGCCCGGAGGTGCGTGCCATCTGGGAGCTGTGCGGCGGAGGCTATCTGGCCGTGGCCGAGGTGGCCGCGCACCTGGGCCTGCCGGTGGGTGTCGCCCGTCTGCTGTTGAGCGATTTAGCGGAACAAGGGCATCTGTTGCGCCGCGCCGCGCCGCCCCCTGCCCAGGCCGTCGACAGAGACCTCATCGAAAAGGTGCTGTATGGACTTCAAACCCGTTTCGCCTGAGGCCCGATACGTCTCGGGCGCGGTGACCACCACCGCGAAGATTCTCGTGGTGGGCCACTTCGCCGTGGGCAAGACAACGTTCATCGGCTCGCTGTCCGAGATAGCCCCCTTGCGCACCGAGGAGAAGATGACGCAGGCGTCCACCCACGTGGACGATCTGCGCGGCGCGCCGGACAAGGTGACGACCACCGTGGCCCTGGACTTCGGCCGTCTGACCCTCAGCGACGAGGTGGTGCTGTATCTCTTCGGCACACCCGGTCAGCAGCGCTTCATGCAGCTGTGGGAGGACATGGCCCGGGGCGCGATGGGGGCGCTGATCCTTGTCGATCCCGTCCGGCTGGCCGACTCGTTCCCGGTGATCGAGCTGGTCGAGAAGTACGGCCTGGAGTACTCCATCGCGGTGAACAGCTTCACCCCGGACAACCCGTACGCGGAGGACGAGATCCGCGAGGCACTCGATCTCCTGCCCGACACACCCGTCACGTACTGCGACGCACGGAAGCGGGACTCGTCGGCCATGGCACTGATCACCCTCGTCCAGCATCTCCTCGCCCGGTCGGTCTGAGCCGGCCGCCTTTCGCCACCACCGCCCGGAGCGCTACCGCTCCGGGAACTCAAAGGAACACCTCATGGATCTTCAGCAACCGGCCGCCGCATCAGGCGTCCCTGCGAGATGCCCCATGCACGGCCAGGACTTCGCCGACGACCCGCAGCGTGTGTACGACGCGTTGCGCGCGTACGGGCCCGCGGCCCCGGTCGAACTCGCCCCGGGTGTGGACGCCACCCTCGTCACCGACTACCAGGCGGCGCGGACCGTACTGCAGAACACCACGGACTTCAGCCGGGACCCGCGCCGCTGGAAGGCCCTCAACGAGGGCCGGATCGCCCTGGACAACCCGGTGCTGCCGATGATGGCGTACCGTCCCAACTGCCTGTTCACCGACGGCGCCGTCCATCTCCGGCTGCGCAAGGCCGTCACCGACAGCCTCGACCAGCTCAACATCGGCAGAATCCGGCGTGACGTCGAGCCCATCGCCGCGTTCCTGATCGACCAGTTCAGCGAGCGCGGGCGCGCCGACCTCCTCAACGACTACGCCAAGCTCCTGCCGCTGCTGCTGTTCAACCGGCTCTTCGGCAGCCCCGCGGGCATCGGTGACCGGATCACCACCGCGATGTCGGCGATCTTCGACGGCAAGGACGCGCTCAAGGCCAACGAGGAACTGACCTCGTGCCTGATGGAGCTGATCACGCTCAAGCGGCGTGACCCCGGTGACGACGTCACCTCCTGGCTCATCCAGCATCCCGCCGGGCTGAACGACGAGGAGCTCAAGGACCAACTCGTCATGCTGATGGGCGCCGGTGTCGAGCCCGAGCGCAATCTCATCGGCAGCGCCCTGCTCCTGCTGCTGTCCCGCGGCTCCTCGGCCCGCGGCGCGGGCATGCTGACCGAGGAAGCGCTGGACCACGTCCTGTGGAACAACCCGCCCATCGCCAACTACGCCACCCACTACCCCGTCCACGACGTGGACCTGGGCGGCGTCCACGTCGAGGCCAACACCCCCCTGGTGATCAGCTTCGGGGCCGCCAACAGCGACCCCGCGCTCCGGGACGCCCGCCAGTCCCTGAGCAAGGGGGCGCACCTCGCCTGGGGAGCCGGCCCGCACGCCTGCCCGGCGAAGTCACCGGCGACCGTGATCGCCGTGACCGCGATCGAGGCGATCCTCAACGCGCTGCCCGACCTCACCCTCGATGTTCCGGCGGACCAACTGAAGTGGCGCCCGGGTCCCTTCCACCGCGCCCTGGTCGCCCTGCCCGTCCGGTTCACCCCGACCCCCGGCACCCGGGTGGCCGCACTCCACACCACCGTGCAAGCCACTCGGACGGCGACGGCGGAACAACCGCCCCGGGCCCACACCGCACCGGTCCCCCGCCAGGAGAACAGGCCGGCCAAGAAGGGATTCTGGAGCACCTTCCTCGACGTGTTCCGTGTGTGAGGCACTGAATGTGACAGGGGCAACACTCAGCGGCGCATGACTCAAGGTCATGGAGGGGTAGGTTCCGCCGGTATCTCTTCGGTAACGAACGCCCCGCCAAAGGAGCCTCGCGTGACCGCTGTTGACGACATAGGTGGCATAACCATCGACCGCCGCGCCGTCATCTCAGTACTCCGGCGTCTTCGCTCGACCGATGGACAGCACAACCCGCTCCCCCTCTGGTCAGAGCTCCGCGCGATGGGAGACGTCGTACCCGCCCCCTGGGGCGGATACTTCGTCACCGGTTTCGAGGCATGCAGCCAGGTCCTGCGCGGCAGGAACTGGCTGGTGCCCGACATCGCCTGGCAGGAGCGCCAGCCCGACCCCGAGCGCTGGCAAGCCACTGCCACCCAGGAGATGAGCCACGCCCTGTCCCGGCTCAACGCTCCCGTGCACACCTGCCAGCGCCGCGCTCTCGGCAACCTCTTCGACCGTCAGACCCTCGAGAGAATGCGGCCCGACATCGAAGAGCACGTCGACCAGCTCCTCGACGACCTCGACGCGGAGTTGCTCGCCGGCGGCGACGCCGACTTCGTCGCCGCCGTCAGCGAGCAACTGCCGGTCCGCACCGTCGGACGCTGGCTCGGCATCCCCGCCGAGGACTACGCGCACATCCTGGACATCACCCACCGGCAGGTCCACGCCCAGGAACTCCTGCCCACCAGGAGCGAACTCGCGATCTCCGCCGAGGCCACCCTCGAGATCCGGGCGTACTTCACCGACCTCATCCGCCGGCGCCGGGCCCGGCCCGGCAACGATGTCGTCTCCCAGTGGATCGGCCACTGGGACGCCGAGATGCCCGACGACCAGGCAGCCGCGGACCGTCTCCTCTACTACCTCACGATGTTCATCACCATCGCCTCCCTGGAGACCTCCGCGACCCTGCTCTCCGTCTCCGTCTGGCTCCTGCTTCAGGACCCGGCCCGTTGGGACTGGCTGCGCCGCCATCCCGAGCACGTCGACGACGCCATCGACGAGGCGCTGCGCTACGACCCGCCCATCCACCTCAACTCGCGCATCGCCGCCGAGGACACCGTCCTGGCGGGTGTGCCCATCCCCAAGGACGCCATGGTCCATGTCCTGTTCGGCGCCGCCAACCACGACCCGCGCCGCAACGAGGACCCCCACACCTTCGACATCCTCCGCCCCAACGGCGCCCATCTCACCTTCGGCGGCGGAGCCCACTACTGCCTCGGCGCGGCACTCGCCCGGCTCGAAGCCCGAACCCTGCTGACCCGCCTGCTGAATCGATTCCCCACCCTGCGACTCACCGCCGGCCCCACCTACGCACCCCGGATGGTCTTCCGGCGTGTGACCTCCCTGAAAGTGACGACATGAGCGCCCTGCCCACCCCTACCAGCCAGTCCCTCAAAACGCTGCGGGCCGACCTGCGGGGGTCCGTGCTGTCCATCGAGCTGAACGCCCCCGACCAGGGCAACACCGTCACCGAGACCCTGCTCGACGAGCTTCTCGCCGTCCTCGACGCGCAGGACACCGGCACCCGGGTCATCGTGCTCTCCGCCGCCGGCCCCGACTTCAGCCTCGGAGGCGACCGCACCGAGTACGCCGAGCACCTGGCCCAGGACCCCTCGGGCAGCGGCATCCGCGCCTCCGGCGCCAAGGCGCGCCGCGTCTGCGAGGCCCTCGCCACCAACCCGGCCGTCACCATCGCACGCGTCCAGGGCAAGGCCATCGGCGCGGGCCTCGCCCTCGCTCTCGCCTGCGACCTCAGGGTCGGAGCCGACACCGCGACCTTCCGGCTCCCCGAACTCGCGCTCGGCCTCCCCACCGCCTGGGGCGGCCTCCTCCCCCGGCTCCTGGCCGAGGTCGGCGCGGCCCGCGTCCGCGAACTCATCCTCACCGGCCGCCCTGTCACCGCCCACGAGGCCCAGACCCTCTCCATCCTCCAGAACGTCGTCCCCGAAGAAGACCTCGACGCGGCGGTGACGGCCTGGTCCAAGCCCCTCCTGCGCCGCTCGGCCGCCGCGCTACGGGTCAACAAACTCCTGCTCAACGCCCACGCCGCGACGGCACGCCTCGCCGACGCGGCCGCCTTCGACTCCGAGCTGATGGCATCCGTGCTCGCCGAGGCCGAGTACACACGCGGACAGCGCCACACCGGCCCCCTGGCCTGAACCGCCCTGCCCGCGGAGGCGGTCAGAGGAAACCTCTGACCGCCTCCGCGGGCCGTCTCCACGCTCTCCCGATGAACGCCCCGCGTCAGTCGCGGGCGGTGAAGGCGTAGAGGTTGCCGTCCCAGGCGCCGATCAGCAGCGTATTGCCGGTGACGGTCGGGGTCGACAGGACGGGAGCGCCGAGGTCCAGGTCCTGGAGCTTGGCGCCGGTGGTCTTGTCCAGGCCGTACAGGTGGCCGTCGGTGCCGCCGATCCACAGCGTGTTGCCGCTGACGGTCGGCGAGCCGACGAAGGCCCTGCCGCTCTGGAAGTCCCAGAGCTTGGTGCCGGTGGCGGCGTCGAAGGCGCCTACGCGGCCGTTGGTGAAGGCGGCGTAGACGGTGTTGCCGTCGACCGCCGCGGAGGCACCCGGCTGGCCTGCGTCGTCCTTGGAGACTCCGGTGCTCCGGTAGCGCCACAGCTCCTTGCCGGTGGCGGCGTCGCGGGCCAGGAGGGTGTTGTTGCCGGCGTCTCCGATGAAGTCGGTGGTGAACACCCGCCCGTCCGCCACCACCGGAGTGGAGTGGTGGACGCCGCCGACGCCTCCGGCGGAGACGAGCCGCTGACCGGTGGCGGCATCGTAGATCCGCAGACCACCGCGGCTGTCGTGGACGTAGACCTTGCCGTCGACCACGGTGGGGGTGCTGCTGTCCCACCAGCCGCTGTCCACCGGGGAGTTCCACAGCTGCTTACCGGTGGCGGTGTCCACGGCGACAAGGTGGCTGCCCGTGGTGGTGTAGCCGAAGTAGTAGACGGCGGAACCGGAGACGGTCGCCCCGCCGTAGGCGTAGCCGTCGTAGGGGCCGGTCTCCGAGGAGCCGGGGAGGGTGTAGCTCCACTTCTTCGCGCCGGTCGCCGCGTCCAGCGCGGTCAGGGTGCCGCGCATCTCGGTGACGTAGAGGGTCCCGTCGTGCACCACGGGCGTGGACTGGACCAGGCTGTCGGTGGCGAAGTGCCACTTCGTCCGGCCGGTGGCGACGTCGACGGCGTCCACGCCGTTGCCCTTGGCCCCGTCGGTGTCCCAGCTGCCGATGTACGCGGTTCCGTTCGCGACCACCGGGGCGGACATACCGATGGTGGCTCCGGTGCGGTGGGTCCAGGCATGGGTGAGGCTGCCGGAGCCCAGGCTCCCGGGCTGCAGTCCGGTGTGGCGGGCATCGCCGTGGAACTCGGGCACGTCCGCACCCGGGCGCACCGTGTCGGCCTTCGGTACGACGGAGAAGCGGCTCGTCGTGGACCAGCTGCGGCCCGCGTCGTCGAACGCGGTGACCTTGGCGGTGTGGTCGCCGAGCTTCAGCTCGCGGGTGTCCCAGGGCGCAGACCACGAGAACTTGCCGGTGCGGCGCAGCCCTTCTTCCTCACCGCCGTCGATGCGCACCTCGACCCGCACCACATGGCTGGAGGTGTTGTAGGCGTCCACCTGGAACTCGGTACGGCCCTGGCCGACCCGGGAGCCAGGGGCAGGCGAGGTGACCGCGACCGTGTGGTCCTGGTTGAACATCCGGAACTCGGCCTTCAACGCGCCGTCACGCAGGGTGACCTCGCGGAAACCGGTGGGTGAATGGTCGTCGTTGTAGGTCGCCGAGGCCGTGTTGTACTCCACCGCGCCGTCCAGCAGGTGGGGGTCGGTGAAGTTGGTGTGCATGTGACCGTTGAAGACGGCCTTGACGTCGTACCCCTTGAGCAGTCCGAGCAGGGCGTTGATCTGTCCGGTGGAGCCGCCGGGGTCGGGGGTGTCCAGCGGCTCGTGGGTGTTGACCACGATCTGCTTGCTGCTGCCGTCGGCGTTCTTGCCGTTCAGCTCCAGGTCCTGCTTCAGCCAGGCGAGCTGCACCGGATCGCCGAGGCCGCCGTTGTTCTCGAGCTGGATGAAGTGAGTGTTGCCGTAGTCGAAGGAGTACCAGGAAGGACCGAGCAGCGCACGGTAGTTGGCGAGTCCGCTGTCCCCACCGCCGTGGTCGTGGTTGCCCGTCAGCGGCCAGATCGGGAGCTTGGAGTTCGCCGAGCCCTTGAGCCATGCCTGCCAGTGGGAGGGCGCGCCGTCGCCGCTGAGGTCTCCGGTGGCCAGGACGAAGGCCGGCTTGGTCGGCAGTGCGGCCATGTCGTCCAGTTGCTTCGCGAGCTTGCCCGGGGTGACGCCGTCACCGTCCGCGGGCGCCTCCGGACCGTCCGGGCTGGTGACGTGGGTGTCGGTGATCTGGGTGAAGGTGAAGTCGGGCCGCTCGCTGCCCTTGTCGCGCCGCAGATCGAAGTTCTGGGTGAGGGTGGTGTCGGCCTCGGGTGAGCCGAGGTCGCGGTAGAAGCGCTGAACCCGGTTGCTGCCGAGGGTGGCCGAGTAGCCGCGCGGCATGGTGATGTCGACGATGGTGCGGGTCCACTGGTTGAGGTCGGCGGAGAGCTTGTAGTGGCCTTCGCTGTCGGTGCGGACGATGGTCGCGCCGTCCGAGACGGACACACCGGCCAGCCCGCGCTCGCCCTTGTCCTGGGTGGAGTTGCCGTTCTTGTCGTCGAAGACGGTGCCCTGGACGGTGGCATGGCGCGGGGGGCGGGGGGCCATGTCGAAGTTCACCGGCGCGGCGAGTGCCTGGTACCCGTCGTTGGCCAGCAAGTACGCGGAGTAGGAGCCAGTCGGCAGGCCGGAGGTGTCCAGGGTCACGGTACCGCTGGCGTTCGGGACGTAGACCCAGGTGAGCGAGGCCCCGTCGCCGGGCTTGCGGCTCGCCGGGTAGATGCCGATCCAGTTCGTGGCGCTGGGAGCGTCGGTGGTGTAGCCGAAGCTGAGCTTCTGACCGACCTGAGGCTGCTGGGTGTTCAGGGTGAGGGTGGACGCGCTCACGGCCGCCTGCGGGCCGCCGGCCGGTGCGGCGGACGAGACCGGTGCGCCCACAACGGCGAGGACAACGGCGCAGGATCCAGCCACTACTGCGGATCGGATGCGGGAAGAGGGCACGCTGCGCTCCTTACGGTGCGGAGAGTTGTCCATACAACTCTGTCCGACACAGCACAGCGAGGGCAGGTGTCCGATAGGTATTGCAGCAGCATACTGAGCATGTTGATCGTATGTCCCCATTGGGCGGTCCAGGTCAACTGTGCACAGCATGAGGGGGCCGATCCCGTCCGGCACGACCACGGTGGCCTGGCTGGAAGCCGCCGAGGCCGTTCCGCCTCCCGGCAGCGCTGTCGACTCCCTCGGGAGACGGCCGCCGACCCGGCGACGGCGCTACGACGGCGGTTTCGTCTGCCCCTGCGCGGCCTGCAGGTCGGCGAGCAGCTCGGCCTGTCCGGCCAGTACACCGGAGAGGATGGTGCGGGCGACGCGGAGGAGCTCGGCGACGTACGGGCTGGTGAGGGAGTAGTAGACGGTCGAGCCCTCCTTGCGGGTCACCACCAGGTTCGCGCGCCGCAGGACGGCGAGCTGCTGGGAGAGATGGGCGGGTTCGATACCCACCTCGGGAAGCATCTCGGCGACCGCGTGCTCACGCTCGCTCAGCAGTTCCAGGACCCGGATGCGGGCCGGGTGGCCGAGTGTCTTGAAGAACTCGGCCTTCAGTTGGTACAGCGGCGTACTCATCGCGCCGTCGCCTCCCCGACACACCGGCACGGCCCCACCGGCCGGGCCCCGACGCATCGTATCCACCCACTCGTCAACACCATGCGGCCCATCCTCGCCTGCGACAGCGGCCACGCCGAACCCGCGCCGAGGATCAGGCCCGCCGAATCCGGCAACGGCGGCATGAGGGTGTGCTTCCTCGTGCGGGCGGTGGGTCGCGGGCGTGCCGATCGGTCAGAGGGGAAGGGTGATCCAGATGCTCTTGCCCCGGCCGTCGGCATCCGCGCGGATCACCGCCGTGCCGCCCAGGCCGAGGACGAGCTCCATGACGGTGCCGAGGCCGCCGGCGCGGATGCCGGAGCCGGCACCCGCCCCACACAGCGGGGGCCGGCAGGGGTGGCGGTCATGGACGGCGAAGGCCAGGCAGTCCGGGCCCGCCGCGTAGATCACGGTCACGGTCGGGGAGAGGGCGGCGGCGTGCCGAACGCTGTTGGTGACCAGCTCGCTCAGGATCAGCAGAGCGGGATCCGCCGTGGGATGACGCAACCCGATTCCCCACTCGACCAGCGCCTGCTCGGCCGTCTCGCGCGCCATCCGCACGGCGGACGGTTCGGTGGGCAGCGTCAGTACGTGGCGGTAGGGCAGGGCTTCGAGCCGCGTGGACATCGCTCACGCCTCCGGGCGGTCGAGGCGGAAACCGGTGACGGTCTTGGGGTGCAGGCGCAGCAGGGTGTCGTGCGGACCGTGGGTCCAGCCGCGCAGGGTGCGCCGGTAGTGGGCGGCCTCGTCACGGTCGAGGATCACCTCGGCGGGGCCGGCGACGGTGACCGTCCAGCCGGTGCCGTGCACGGCACGGATCTCGTCCACGTGGTACGTCGCCGCCGCGGCGGGGGCAGGCGTACGGACGACGAGGCGGCCGTGCTCCCACACGTGCCGGGCGGGCCGGATCACGGTCAGGTCCCGCTGCACGTACACCAGCCGGCCGGTGCTGCTGCCCTCGATCAGCCAGAGGGCCTCCGCGCCGGAGACCTCGACCATCCGGAGGAGGGCGGGGGAAGTGCTCATCGCGGGGTTTCCTCGCTGGAGGTGCTGGTGGTGTCGGGCTTCTGGGCGGGAAGGGCGGGCAGGACCCCGGCCGTCTCCAGGTGGTCGCGGGCCGCGCAGATGGCCTCGGGGGTGGTGGCGTACTCCCGGCCCTTGTGGCGCAGCAGGTCCAGCGCGCCGACGGAGTCCAGGACCTGGCGCTGACCGGGGCGTATCCCGGAGGCGAGGACGGCGATGCCGCGGCGCTCGAGCTTCTCCACCGCGTCCTTGAGAACGAGGGCGCCGGTGGCGTCCATGGTCGACACCCGGGACATGCGCAGGATGACGACACGGACGTCGGCCACTTCGGTCAGTTCCAGCAGGAAGCGGTGGGCGGCGGCGAAGAACAGCGGGCCGTCGATGCGGTAGGCGACGATGTGCTCGGCGAGCAGGGCGTGTTCCTCGACGCTGTGGTCGCCCTGGTCGAGCGGCACCTGGTCGAAGCGGGCGTGCTTGGCTACGGCGCGCAGCGCGAGGGCGCCCGCGACGGCGAGGCCGATGATGACGGCGTAGACGAGGTCGAGGGCCAGGGTCGCGGCGGCGGTGAGGACGAGGATCAGCGCGTCGGAGCGGGTGGCCTTCGCTATCGCCTTCAGCGAGCCGACCTCGACCATGCGGATCGCGGTGGCCAGCAGCACACCGGCCAGGGCCGCAAGCGGGATCTTCGAGACCAGGGGTGCCGCCGCGAAGACGATCACGGCGAGGATCGCGGCGTGGGTCAGGGCGGCGAGGCGGGAGCTCGCGCCGGTGCGGACGTTGACGGCGGTGCGGGCGATCGCGCCGGTCGCGGGGACGCCGCCGAAGAGCGGGGCGGCGATGTTCGCCAGGCCCTGCCCGAACAGCTCACGGTCGGGGTCGTGCTGCTGCCCGACCGTCATGCCGTCGGCGACCGACGCGGACAGCAGGGACTCCAGGGCCGCCAGAGCGGCGACCGCCACGGCCGGGGTGAGCAGGGTGCCCAGCGAACCGAGGTCCAGGAAGGACAGCGAGGGCGCGGGCAGGCCAGAGGGCAGGTCACCGATCGGCTTCGCCGCGTCCAGCCCTGCGGCCTGCGCGGCTGCCGTCGCGGCGATCACGGCCAGAATGGAGAACGGAACGGTCGGCCGCCAGCGCGCCCCGACGAGCATGACCGCCGCGACGGCGACGGCGAATCCGAGAGCGGTCCAGTTCGGGGACGTGGCGAACTCCTCGACCGCCCGCCAGGTCACCACCAGCACCCGGTCGCCCTCCGGCTTGGGCACGCCGAGCGCGTTCGGGATCTGCTGCAGGCCGATCACGCAGGCGATGCCGAGGGTGAAGCCCTCGACCACAGGGGCGGGTATGTACCGCATGTAGCGGCCGGCCTTCAGTGCGGCCAGCGCCACCAGCAGCACACCGGCCATCAGACCCACCGTGAGGACGCCGGCCGGCCCGTACTCGCCCACGATGGGCACCAGGACCACCGTCATGGCGCCGGTCGGCCCCGACACCTGCAGGTTCGAGCCGCCGAAGAGCGCGGCCAGCGCGCCCGCGACCACCGCGGTCGCCAGGCCCGCCTCCGCACCGAGGCCGGAGGAGACGCCGAAGCCGAGCGCGAGAGGCAACGCCACGATGGCCACGGTCAGCCCGGCCAGCAGGTCCCTGCGGGGGTCGCGCCGCATCTCCACCAGATCGGCGTGGCCGGGCAGCAGCGAGGCGATCCGGGCCCAGACCCGGCTGATCCGCGTGGTCATCGCGCGACGACCTCGGCTTCCCGCAGCTCGGCGAGCAGCTCGTTCCGCCCGGCCAGCATCTCGGTCAGGATCCGCCGCGCGGCCGTCATCAGGTCGGCCACGTCCCCGCCCGCCAGCTCGTAGACGACGGTCGAGCCCTCCCGGGTCGCGGTGACGATCCCGGAACGGCGCAGCACCGCCAACTGCTGGGACAGGCTCGACGGCTCCACCTCGATGGCGGCCAGCAGGTCCCGCACGGGCATCGGTCCGTCCTGCAGCAGCTCCAGCACCCGTATCCGTACGGGATGCCCCAGCATCCGGAAGAACTCGGCCTTGGCCTGGTACAGCGGAACGGACACAACCCCTCGGCTTCCCTACGAGCCCCGCCCCGGGGCGGACGCGAAAGACTGTGCCCGCCGCCACCTGCGAACACAGCCAACACAGCATCTAAGCAATTGCGAAATTTTGCAATTCAGCATCAGGCTGCTGCCCCGGCATCCCGGCCATGGACGGGTTCGGCGGGAGGATCAGGCCTTCTTGACCACGCTGGACGGCACTCCTCGCCCACTTGATCACGTCCCGGACAGGCCACCGCGTGACAGCGCCAGGCCGGCGGCGATTCGACGTGGACCTTTCAATCCGTGGGTATCGCCCTCCCAAGGAGGGCCCGCTCCTTCTCCGTGAAGCGCGGGCCCTCCAACGGCGGCCGTAGTGGGCCGCGCAGCGCTGCCCACAGGGTGCGGGTACGGAACAGGCTTGAGGGCAGGGCGTTGAGGGTGGTGACCTCGGTCAGGGCGACGGCTGCGTCTTCACGGCCGGTGGCGACGTAGGACAGGCGGCCGGCGTAGAGCTGGGCTACGCGGTCGACGAGGGTGGGAGAGCGTCCTGTGGTGTGCCGGTATTGGACGTCCTGACCGGTGGCGAGCATCCAGGCGACGTCGACCGGGCGGGCGATGGCGATCTGGGCGCGACGGGCGAGGCCTGGCGCGCGGAGTCCGCCGCGTGCGATCTCCTCGCGGAGGGCCACGGCTGCTTGGGCTGCCACCGACATGCCGTGTCCGTACACGGGGTTGTAGGCGGCCACCGCGTCGCCGAGGACGACCAGGCCCTCCAGCCTGGTCCTGAGTTTTTCGTAGCGGCGGCGTTCATTGGCAGTGCTGCGGTTGAGGGTGACGCCGGTGAGGGGGTCGGCCTTTGCGATCAGGTCGGCCACCAGGGGGTGGCGGAGCCGGCGGGCGAAGGGAAGGAAGTCGTCCGGATCGTTGGTGGGCTGTCCGTCTCGGGTGCCGGACAGGCTCACCAGCCATCGGCCGTCCTCGATCGGCACGATCGTTCCGGCCCGGCCGGGCTGCGGCTGTCGTGAATCGGCCTGGACGCTGACGATGGGCCAGTCGGCGTCGCCGACCGGCGAGCGGTAGGTGCGGCTGGCGTAGGCGAGGCCGGAGTCGACACGGTCCTCCGGCGGGCCGGTCATGCCGAGTTGGACCAGCCAGTGAGGTGTGCGAGTGCCACGCCCGGAAGCGTCGACGACGAGGTCGGCGTGGACCGGCTTCTCAGCGCCGTCGGCAGAGGCGTGCACGGCGCCGGTCACCCGCGTCCCGGTGCCCAGGAGCGCGGTGACTCGCGCGCCGGTGTGCACGGTGACGCGGGAATCGGCGCGGACCGCTGCGCGCACGACGTGATCCAGAAGATCACGGCTGACTGTGATCACGTACTGCGATTCATGCGTCCAACGCCGGTACCAACCCTCAGGCGAGTAGCCCACCATGCCGGTGGGCAGCGGTATGCGCCGGGCCCCGGCGTCCACCAGACGCTGGATGGTGCCGGGCAGAAGGACGTCGATCGCCCGGGCGCCGCCTGACATGAGTACATGGACGTGGCGGCCTTGCGGGAGCCCTTTCCGCGGTGCCGGGACGGTGGGCAGGTCGTGGGCCTCGAACACGTCCACCGTCACACCGTGGTGGCTGAGAGCCGCGGCGGCGAGCATGCCGGCGAGGCCGCCTCCTACGACGAGTGCATGGCCGTGCGAGGGGCCCTGGGGAGCATGCACATACCGACGAGATGCCATTACCTGGCGTCGCCCACCGCGTACTGCAGGAACTCGGTCCACTGCGCGGCGGGGAAGGCGAGGTGGGAGCGGGCGGGGTCCTTGGAGTCGCGGACATGGATGATGCCGGGTGCCGCGGCGGCTTCCAGGCACTCCCCGCCCTCATTGCCGCTGTAGCTGCTCTTGAGCCAGGTGAGGTGCCCAGGTTCCGCAGTGCTCATAGTTCCCCCAGCATGCTCTTGATCAAGGCGAGGGACTCTCGCATGGTGAGCGCCTGCGCCCTGATACTGCCGAATCGTGCGGCCAGGATACGTACTTCCTCAGGGTCCGTTGAGAGGCGGGCAGAGTCCTGCACCTCTGTATGTCCCACCTGCCGTTCCCCCTTGGGCGTCAGCAGGATGCGGGCTCCGCCCATACCGGCGTGCTCAGTTCGGTCCGTCGGCATCACTTGAGTTCCTGGATTCCGACTCGACTCGGCCGCCGGCCGCAGTCCGCGTGTCCTACTCCGAGCGTATGAGCTGCACGAGAACCTCTGCCTCGCTGTGCTCGAGGTCCTTCGTCGCGGTCAGCAGCGTCACGGGCTCGGTCCGGGCCTCATCACACAGGTGACGCAACGCCTCGGCTCGGTCCGGTTCTGTCAGTTCGGCCTCGTAGCGGCGCTTGAATTCGGCGAACTTGGAGGGTTGATGACCATACCAACGGCGCAACTCATTGGATGGCGCCACCGTCTTGAGCCACTCGTCCAGGTGAGCCTTTTCTTTCGACAGCCCGCGAGGCCACAGCCGGTCCACCAGCACCCGTCTGCCGTCAGACGGCCCGGCCTGCTCATAAACGCGGCGTGCGCGCACCTCCCGCATGGCACGGTCACCCCTTCTCAAGTCCCCGACAACCGCACCGCCCGCGACGTGCTCCGCCAGGTGACGCGGCCCCATATGTGCCATTACATCCAGTATCACCTCCAGTCGATCGCATTGCTCGTCCGGTCTCCACGCCTGGCCGCCACTACCGACCAGCAGCCGCTTCGATCGACCGGGTTGCCGGTCAGCCCATGGGAGGGGGCGCGCCTTGGGGGCGGGACGCCACCCGCTTGCCACTGTGCGCCGACCGTGTGCTGGTCATGAAGCTCTGAGCCGAACACAGCTCGTCCCCTCTCGCCGTCTGCCCCGGTAGCCCGCTCCCGGACGGCGAAGACCGCGGGCAGCAAGGCCAGCCAGCGGTCAGGAAGCCGACGCCGCAGACACCCCACTCCACCAGTCGTACCGAAAATAGGTACCAGTCCGGTACCATTTCCCGGTACTACCAGGAATGAGGTGTCGCAGATGACCATAAGCGCCAGTGAGGCCCGCAAGGACCTCTTCCCCCTCATCAAGCGCGTCAACGACGACCACACCCCCGTACGCATCAGTTCCAAGAGCGGTGACGCCGTGCTGATGTCCGCCGAGGACTATGACTCCTGGCAGGAGACCGTCTACCTGCTGCGCTCTCCCGCCAACGCGCGCAGCCTCATGGAAGCCGTCGCACGGGACCGGGCCGGCGAGGCCGTGGTCACCAGGACCATGGCAGAGCTGGAAGAGCTGGCGGGTGACGTGTGAGGAGCGTCCACTTCGACCCGGCCGGATGGGAGGACTTCCTGTTCTGGCTCGGCTCGGACCGTGCCATGGCCCGCAGGATCACACGCCTGATCGCCGAGATCCAGCGCACGCCCTTCACCGGCATCGGCAAGCCGGAGCCGCTGAAGGGCGACCTGTCCGGCTACTGGTCACGCCGGATCGACGATGAGCACAGGCTCGTCTACCGGGTGGACGAGAAGGAAGTCAAGATCCTCAAGGCCCGCTACCACTACTGATTCCATTCTGGGACAAGGCTGGCGCAAGGTCCGTTCGGCTGATTGTGTGACAGCTTCAGTTGGCACGAGGCGACCTGGGGGGCCACGGCATGGCAACAGATACCCACGACGGATCGGGTCCGCAAACAGCTGTACGTGGACAGCGAGTCCTCGACTTCTTCGACCGGTCCGGCCGGACGTACGGGTCGCCGAGGATCACGCTGGATTTGTGGGAGGAGGGCTGGCAGGTGTCGCAGAGCACCGTCGCCGCTCGCTGACCCGCCCCGGCAAGCGGAAGACCGCTCCTGACTTGGTGCGACGCAAGTTCGATGCGATGGACGCACGACACGACGCCGCGCTGGTCAGCGCCGCCCTGCAGATGGCGATCGCGACCCGATGCGGCCAGGTCGACGGCGTCCCGCGGCAGTGCATACACGTCCGAGGCGTTCCAGCAGCTGTGCGGCCGATGGGGCGTGGCGCAGTCGATGGGACGCGTCGGCTCGGCGCTGGACAACGCCGCCGCGGAATCGTTCCACTCGGTCCTAGCGAGACTGAAGACCGCCACGTGGATCGCGGACTTCCACAACACGCGGCGGCGCCACAGCGCGGCCGGCGGGAAGCCGCCCGTCGAGTTCGAACGGATCATCCAGGAAGCGCGGGCACGGACCGGTCAGAAAGGCCGGGCCGCATAACCAACGTCTCTACGAAACCAGGGGATTGGCAGTTCTCGGGTCACCGGGCGACGTCGACATGCGCGCGATGACGCTGTGCAAGATCTTCTGAGCGTGACCGCGCGTGCCGCCTCGCTCAGACCTCCGACACGAACCCCACGAACCGCGACCACTCCTGACGCCCGACGGCGAAGTGAGGACGCGTCACGTCCTTGGAGTCACGTACGTATATAGCCTGTTCGGTGACGGCGATCTCGATGCAGCTGTCACCTTGTGCACTGCTGTAGCTGGACTTGAACCAGTCGAGTTCGGACGTGCTCATAGCGCTCCTCGCATCCGCTCCAGGAGGCCCAAGGAGTCCTTCGGAGAGAGGGCCTGCGAGCGCAGTCTCGCATAGCGCATGTGCAGTCGGCTGACCTGTTTTGGGTCAGCGATCAAGCGGCCGTTCTCTTGTCCTTCGGAGTACCCACGCCAACTGCCATCAGCGGTCTCCAGCAGTTGGATCGGCCCAGCCATGCATGCGTGGTACTCGGCGTTCGCAGGCATGATCTGAAGCGTGATGTTCCTCGGCGCAACGACTCCCAGGACATGGTCGACAAGGTCCCGGGTCACGTCCAGGCCACCGAGGCGACGAATGAACACTGCCTCTTCAACGATGAAGTCGAAGGCCGTGTTCGGGCGCTCTGCAAGCAAACGTTGCCGCTCCAAACGCGCCTGAACCGTGGCCTCCAACGCGTCATCCGACAGAGGTGGGATGTCGTTCTCGCAGAGAGCACGCATGTACCCCTCCGACTGCAAAAGCCCTGGCACCAACCGACACTCATACGTACACAGACTCACCGCGACCTTCTCCAGCCGTGCCCACCGCCGAAACCAGGCCGCCAGCCCCGCCTCCCCCCGCGTCAGATACCGCGCCGCCTTCCGTAACGCCCCCGTGTTTCCCGTAGCCACCTCGGCCTGTTCCACGAACGACTCGTCGGGCATCCGGCGACCCAACTCCACAGATTCCACTGTGTGCTTGGAGAACCGCACCAGTTCTCCGAACTCCGCCCTGCTCAACCCCGCATGCTCCCGCAGAGCCTGGACGACGGCCCCGAACGTCCGCAGACTGTCGGATGGATCGGGCTCCCGCTCCACCTCACAGCCCGTCAGGTAGTCGTCGCCGTCACTCTCACCGACACCGTTCGTCATACGCGGCCACCTCCAGGTACGTACGCGCGCCGTTCCCCGCGATCGACTCACCCAGCGTGACGGCAAGATCCCCGTACTGTCCACCTGCTGTGCTCGTACGGTGACGCACCGTACGAGCCGCCTTGTTCGCAGTTTCACACGACGCCTGAGCCGCTGTGGCCCCCGAGCCGGACGCCGACCGCCAAGCCCCCGTCAGCCCCCACCACCTCGTGGGGCACGACCGTGGAGCGAGCACGGCCGCAGCCCGTACGAGAGCAGGTTCGAGGAGAGCCCACCGCAACGGATCAAGAATCCTCCGCGGGTATCAGGCCGCCCTCCGACTCGATCAGGTCCCCGGCGGCGGTCAACGCGTCGATGTCGGCGGTCAGCGCGTCCCGGATGTCGGCTCCGAGCCGCGCCCACCCGAAGAAGCGAGCGGTTTCCCGCAGCAGGTCCTCACGGTGCACGCCGGGTCCTTCGTCGACCACGTTCCGGAGCACGAACTGCCGTTCCGCCACGGGAACCTCCGCCACTCGTCGGGCGCACCGCTCCGTCGGCGTGCGGGCGAACTCCGTCTCGTGGCCGGGCATGTCGTAGGCCGTACCGACGTGGACGATCTTGCCCTGCTTGAGCAGCCGGCGGAGAGCTCGGTCGATGCGGTCGCGAACCACCTGGCCGGCCCGTCCGATGCCCCACGCGAGACGGACCCGGGTGTAGATCACCTCCTTCTCGACGGGTCCTTCCACCTCGACCACGCACAGCGCCACGTCCGCCACCACGTCGAGGGCATCCGGGTCCTGCAACTCCACGCCCCACAGGCCCAGCCGGCCGCTGGACCTGTCACGTACCTCTGCCAACAGGTCGGGGTCGACATCCTGGTAGGGACGGCTCCAGGGCGCGGGGCCGGCGTCGACCGTCACGAACTCCACTCGCGGGACCACCGGACCGCCTGCCGCTTCTGCCGGTTCTCCGCCCCACGCGCTCATGGAGCCTTCCACGACCTCCGCAGTACGGCCACGGTCGCCGCCGCTGTCGTCCTGCCCCACAGGTGGCGTCACTCGCACCGCGTGCGGATCCTCCGCACACGCCGCCTCCACCGCGGCCCGCAGCCGCGCCATCGCGTCCCGGCGGTTCCGATACCAGTCCGTACCCCAGATTCGGTGCAGCCGCCACCCCAGGTCGCGCAGGACCGCTTCCCTGAGCCGGTCGCGGTCGCGAGCCGCCCGCGAGGAGTGGTACATGGCGCCGTCGCACTCGATGCCCAGCGCGTACGTGCCGGGCGCGCCCGGGTGCCGTACCGCCATGTCGATGCGGAAACCGGCGACGCCCACCTGCGGCTGGACGTCATACCCCCAGCCGCGCAGGACGTCGATGACCTCCTCTTCGAAGGGGCTCTCCGGAGCCGCGTCCGGATCGGCGGCCTGTGTCTGGAGGATCGCGGGACCGTGCTGGGCGTACTGCAGGTACCGCTTGAGGTGCTGCACGCTCTTGTTGGCGCTGTCCGGCAGGTCGCCTCCGTAGAAGGAGGCGACGACCTCCATGCGGCGCCGGGCGCGGGTCACGGCCACGTTGAGGCGTCGCCAGCCGCCCTCCCTGTTGATGGGGCCGAACGTCGACAGCAGCTTGCCCCGGTGGTCGGGACCGTAGCCGATGGAGAGGATGATGACGTCGCGCTCGTCGCCCTGGACGGTTTCGAGGTTCTTGACGAAGAAGCCGTCGAGCCGGCTCTCCGTGAAGTGGTGGTCGAGGTCCGGGCGGGCCGCCCTCGCCTTCTGCACCGCCTCCTCGATCGTCTCCGCCTGCGCCTTCGACAGCGCGACCACGCCGAGGGTGTGCTCGGGGCGGGTGTCGAAGTGGTGGATGACGCGCTGGGCCACCTTGGCGGCCTCAAGGGGGTTGTCGCTGCTCCCGCCGCGGTCGTAGACGCCGTCCGCCTTGATGAACTCCACGCCGATGTCCGGCCCCTGTTCCAGCGCGCCCGGGAACGTGATCATGGAGTTGTCGTAGAAGTCGTGGTTGCTGAAGGCGATCAGGTTCTCGTGCCGACTGCGGTAGTGCCAACGCAGGGGCAGCCCGCGCAGGACTCCGCTGGCCTTGCACATGTCGAGGATGGACTCGAAGCCGTCGGTGGCGTCCTCGTCCCACTCGTCGCCGTCGTCGCCGTCGCCGGCCGCGGCGAAGAACGAGGTCGGCGGCAGCTGCTTCTGGTCGCCCGCCACGATGAGGGCCTTGCCCCGGTAGACGGAGTTCACCGCGTCCTGGGGCAGCACCTGGGACGCCTCGTCGAAGACGACGACATCGAACTCGAAGTCCGGCGGCAGGAACTGACTGACCGTCAACGGGCTCATCATGAAGCAGGGCTTGACCAGCCGTACGACGTCGCGTGTCTGCGTCAGCAGATGCCGTACGGGCATGTGGCGGCGTTGTTTCTCCGCCTCGCGGCGGATCACCGCGGCCTGACCCACCGACGTCCGGCGAGGACGGCGGGCGTTGCAGGCGGCGATGACCTCGGCGTGCGCCGCTGCCACCAGGTCCTGGTCCGCCCTCTGGAACCGCTCCACCAGCTGGTCCCGTTCCACCGCTCGCATCGGCTTCAGCCTCTGGTCTGTGCCCAACTGGTGCTCGACCCACGCGGTGAGCACCGCACGCTCCATCGCGGCGGGGAAGTCCTCGGCGGAGACCTCGCGGCGTGCGAGCTGGTCGGGCAGTCCGTCGAGGTGGTAGCGGCGCAGCAAGGTCAGTGCGTCGGCGCAGCTGGTCCACGCCTCTGGGCCGAAGGGGTCGCGGTCGAGGAGGGACAGGACGGACTCGGCCGTGGAGAGCGATTCGGCGAGTTCGCGTCGCAGCTCCTCCGCGCGCTCGGGCTCGAAGTACCCGGCGAGTGCCTCGCGCTGGCGACTCCAGTCGTTGGCGCGAGCCGCGATGGAGGGGTCGGCGGGCGCGGTCAGCATCAGCCGGGCCGCTGCTTGTGGCAGGGACGCCGAGTGACCGCCGTGTGCGGCACGGCGGACCTTCTGGGACCAGTCCAGAGCGTCCAGGACCGCGTCACGGTCTGTCTCGGTCCCCCGGTAGAGGGTGCCGAGAAGGCTCCGGTTCGCGGCGTCGTTCTCCGCGAAACCGGACTCGGCGGCACGGGCGGAGACGACGGCGGCCACCGCTTCCCTGGCCCGGGACAGGGTCAGACCCTTGTCCCCCTCCATGACGCGGGCGGTGGAGCGGATGAGGTCGGCCGCGTCCTCGAAGGGCTCCACGTGTGCCCGGAGCCAGCTCGCCGCCCGGTCGAGCGGGCGAACGGCGAGTACCGTGCCGACTGCGGCGACCTGCGGCTGCTGGGTGTACTCGTGCCAGAGGTCCAGGTCACGGCGGATCTGTTCGGTCTGCTCGAGGAGTTCGCGCGGTTCGGGCCTGCCGTCGGCCAGTACGTCGACGAGGCTGCTTCGGTGCGCGGGGTCGGTGAGCGTGTCGGGCGCGAGGCGGGCGATCAGCCGGGCGGAGTCCAAGGCGGCCCGCAGGGCCTCGGTGGCGGGGCGCCCCTTCGGGACGTAGCGGCCCAGCAGCTCGCGTTGCTGCTCCGTCGCGTACGGTCCCGGTTGCTGTCGCGTCAGGTCCAGACCGCGTCGCAGGAGTTCTCCCACAGGTTCGTATCCCGTCACGCCGTTGGGCGCCTCGTGGTGCAGGTCGTCCGCCTGCGTGTCGAGTCCCCGGTACCACGGGCCGAGGAGGCCGCGGTCGGTCACGGCCTGAGCGTCGAACGCGGCTGTCTCCTTCTGGGCCGCGTGCGCGGCCCTGACCGCCGTGCGCGCGGCGGCGAGCGTGTGCTCGAAACCGGGGCCACTGTCGCGGCGACCGGCCGAGGCCACGGTGTCCAGCAGCGCGACGGCCTGTCGCAACGGGGCGAGGTGGGCGCGCAGCCAGCGGGCGGCGTCGTCGAGTGGCAGCTTGGTGAGGTCGGCCGCATGCGGTGCCAGCGACGGGCTGTTCAAGTACCGGCGCCACGTGGCGAGTTCACCGCGCAGCGCCGTGCCCTGCTCGACGAGTGCGGGTTGCGGCTCTCGGCCGTCGGCCAGGTGAGCGGCCAGCAGGCTCCGGCGGTGGGGATCGGCGACGGTTTCCGGCGCGAGTGCGTGGACCGCTTCGGCGTGCACGAGTGCCTTGCGCAGTGCCGGGACGTCAGGCAGAGCCGTGCCCCGATAGCGTCCGATCAGCTCGGCGTGGGTCGAGGTCAGCGACCGTAGCTTCCGGTGCGCGGTGCACCAGGCGTCGGCCAGTGGCAGCTTGGCGTACAGCTCGCCACGCCATGAGCCGCCGTGTGTCAGCCGGGCCACGAGCTTCCGGTCGGCCCGGACGCCGCTGGACAGCGTGCCGGCGAATCCCTGGCGGCCCTCCATGAGCCGGTGGACGGCTTCGGGCAGTTCGGGCGTGGAGACGACTTCGGGCAGGAAGGTGCCGCGCGCCGCCTCCGCCGCGGCAGCCAGTTCTTCGGCGGCCGAGGAGATCTCCGCGACGGCTGCCTGGACACCGGGAAGTACCCGGGGATCGAGCCATGCGTCGAGCGTGCGGTCCAAGGCGGTGCCCAGCTCCACGAGCGTGGCCAGGTCCTCGGCCTCGGACATCGCCTTCGGCCGACCGCACCCGAGGCGGTCGGCCACCGAGTCGGCGTGCTCGGCGGCCGTCTCAAGGGTGTCGGCAAGCGTGTCGAACCGCTCGGCCAGCTCCGCGGCCTCCCGGCCGGTCAACGGCGCGATGTCGACGCCTGGCGGTTCCAGTGCGGCGAGGGCCTGCTCGTTGGCCGGTCGCTCCGCGCTCACTTCCGGAAGCAGTTCGGCCCATCCCGGGCCCGCGTGGTCCGTCGCGAGGGCCTGGGCGGAAAGTACTTGGTCCCGTCGGGTGAAGAAGTCACTCAGTGCGTCGGCGGTGGCCCTGACCGCCGCCTCCTCCGCCCGCCCGGGGCCTTCAGGGACCAGCCACCGCTCAAGAGGGCGATGTTCGGTGCCGGCCACAGCGATCACGTCACACAGATGACGCGCTTCCCCGGGGCTGCCGGGATTCGTGAGCCCGGTGAGGTGGCTGACGCGGGTGAGGCTCTGCAGAGTCCGCTCCAGCACACCAGCGGTCTCGTCGAACCCCATGGCGAGCTGTCGCGCTCGCTCTTCCGTGAGTCCGGCGAGGTCGAGGCCGCGCGGTGTCATCGCCGAGAGTGCCTTCTCGGCCTCTCCCGGCTCAGCCGTCAGCCTGGTGGACAGTTCCTGCCAGCGCTCGCCCACCGTCGCTCGGACGGCGGTGCGCGTGCGCTGCGCCTTGCGCAGTTCCGCCAGGAAAGCGTCGACCCGGTCGTCCACCTCGTCGGCGAAGGCATCCGTGGTCAGCCATGCTTCCGGCACGGGACTCCGCACGTCGAGCAGCCGTAGAAGCCCGATCAGACGGTCGATTCCGCTCTGATCTGTGACGGGCACTCCTTCGGGTGCGAGATCCCGGTACCGGTCGACCGCCGTCGCGAGCGCGTCCCGTGCCGCCTGGGCCTGCTCCAGCACAGGGCGGGGATGCGGCAGGCCGGCCCGCAGGCCACGCCAGGGGAACGTCGGATCGGCGACCGCCTCCCAAGCGTCGGAGATGGTTTTCGTCGCCTCGACGATCAGGCGCAGGTCTTCGGCACTGAGCGTCTCGGCGCGGAACGTCGCCTCCGCCCCCGTGGGGGTGTCGTCACCATGGCTCAGGTAGGCCACCGGCGCCTCGGACAGCCGGCCGACCTGACCGAGCACGTCGTGCAGGGTCCGTCCCAGCGGGTCGCGGACCTCGTTCATCGCTTCGGCGTAGGAGCTGAGCGCCAGGCGCAGTTCTCTGGCCTGCGCCAGGGTCTGCTGTGACAGTTGCGGTGCGCGCGGCTCCTCCCCGAGCGCCTGGCCCAGTTCCTGGGCCACCGCTTTGCGGCTGGTGTTGTGACTGTGGAGGGCCAGAGCGTACGAGTCGAGTCCGACCGACTTCAGCCGGTCGAGGACGACGTCGAGGGCCGCCGCCTTCTCACTGACGAACAGCACGCTGCGGCCCGCGTGCATCAGACCGGCGATCATGTTCGTGATCGTCTGGCTCTTCCCGGTGCCGGGCGGGCCGTCGAGGACGAACGACCGTCCGGCCACGGCCGCGGCGACGGCTTGACGCTGCGAGGCGTCGGCGTCGAGCACCAGCGGGCTGTCCTCGGGCGGGCTCAGTTCGTCGATCTGGTCGAGCTCGATCTCCTCGAAGTCGAAACGGTCGGAGGCGAGTCCGGAATGCGGGCCGAGCGCCATCGCCCGTACGAGGTCGCTGCCGAGGACCCGGCCCTCGTTGTCGAGCAGGTCCTGGTACATCGACTCCTTGTGGGAGGAGAAGAGCGCGAGTACGACGCGGTCGGAGATCTGCCATCCGGGCTTGCCCGCGACCGCGTGAGCCGCGGCGGAGAGCACCGCCTGCAGGTCCGACGGGTCCTGTTCGGCGACCGGCGTCCAGTCGATGTGGAACTGCTGCAGCTTCACTCTCAGGGCCGGGTTGAGGCGTGGTTCCTCGTCGTCGCTCGCCCTGAGGCGAATCCGGCCGTTGCGCGTGCGCTCGATGACCGCCGGCATCAGGACCAGGGGGGCGTCACTGCCTGTCTCAGCTCCGTCCTCACACCAGCGGAGCATGCCGACGCCGAGGTTGAGGGTCCAGAGGCCGAAGTCGTTGAAGACCTGCGTCGCTTTGGCGCGCAAGCTGTTCAACGCGCGCAGGAGAGAAGGCGCGGTGGTCTTCTGGGTGACGATTCCGTCGGCGCGGTCGCCCTTCTTCGCCAGGACCATATCGCCGGGTCGCACACCCTCGCCGGCTGCCGGCTCCTCGTCCGGGAGCGGCGCGAAGTCCCAGCCTCGAGCCAGGCCTTCGACGAGCTCCCGCGCGGACGGGGTCCGGATCTCCAGTGTCGCCGACTTGGTGTGGCGGAAATTGAGCAGCCGGTTGCGGCCGCTCAGGTCCACCAGAGAGGTGCGCCAGTTCTCAAGCATCGCCTTGAGGCGGTCGAGCTCCTGGCTGCCCCCGAAGTCACCCGAGTTCGTCACGCTGGTCCCTGATGTCGTCGCCTCTGGGACAACGGAGCACAGGCCTCGACGGCTGTGCCCCCTGCCGCCAACGCAAAGCGCGGCCACAGACGTCCGTACTGTCCTGGTGGCCGCACAAGTCCCGCTGATCCCCCCTGAATGCGGAATTCTACGGTCAGCTCACCAATGCGTGAAGCGTTAACTACGAACGGTTTTCCCGCCTCCCCGCCACCACGCAGCTCCGCACCTGGGACCTGTCACCCGATGTGACAGAGCGAGCCGAGCAGATCGTCGCCGAACTGGCAGCCAACGCGGCCCTGCACGGCCGCGTCCAGGGCCGCGACTTCCGGCTCACCGACGCCAAGGGTGGGCAACTCCCCGTCGTACCAACCGGCTCGGCGACAGACGTCGAGACGGGCCGCGGTCTGCTCATGGTCGGCGCCCCGGCCGACCGCTGGGGCACCGAACCGCATCCGCCGGGCGGCAAGACCGTATGGGCGGAGGTGAGCCACCGGTCCGGCTGACACGCGAGGTCCGCGCTAACAGATCGGCGAGAGTTGCCCGTTCACTCCCGATGGCCCTCTTCGACACGCTACGGTCCCGGCGGGCGAACGCGAGGGGACGGGACGGTACGCCGCCCCTCGGACGCGGCATACGGCGATGACGGGAGCGCAGTGGCAGAGGACACGACGGCCGGGTCGGACAGCCGAGGTCTCTTCGACGACTTCGGCGCTTTCCGGACCCCGACCACCGACGACTTCACCTCCGTACTGACCCACGGTCTGGTCGCCCCCGACGCCAACGTCGGCCGGCCGCCGCCAGTGCGACGTACTGTTCGTCACGGCGGACGTCAAGGAGGACTGGTGGCGCAAGGAGCAGGGCTTCAACCGCGGCCCCCGGCCTGAACTGACCAAGGAGCTGAGGAGCCGCGGCGGCGGGCGGCTTTTCATGCTCACACCCAAGCGGTTCCTGGAGGTCGCCGCGCCGATCCTGGAGTTCGGTCTCCGGGAGGGATCCGTCGAGGACATCGAACGCGTCGAGCGGATCGGGACCGATGACGGAACCTACGGGGGCTGGACGACCGACGCACTCCAGGAACTCTTCGACCGGTTGACCTACGAGAACTACGAGGACAGGGTCGCCGTCATCAAGTACGCCGCCGAGATGGACGGTGTCGCGGACGCCAAGAGCGTCTACGACATCTGCCACTACCCCGAGGGCCGCTCCCTCAGAGGCTTCACCAAACCGGTCCGCATCAGCGGGCTGCTGCGCAACCTGGGGAAGATCCCGGAGTCGGCCGTCCAAGTCCTGAAGGCCGAATACGACGCGGGTCCCGGCCCCGCGTCCGGCTTCTCCGTCCACCCCCTCCTCGTACCGCTCGTCAACGAGCTGGGAGACGACGACAAATCGTGACCGCCGACCGGGTATCTCACGGCACGTAAGAAGTCGGGGAAGCCGCGTTGTTGCCCTCGGCGCCATGCCGCATTCAGCAGCGCGGGAGATGCGCTCTGCGATCCTGTCGATCCACCCGTACGTGCCGGCCATCGAGCAACAAGGCGACGTGATCTGCTCCATGGCCTCGCGCGGCGACTGCGACCACAAGCTCGTCGCGGAAGTGCGACCCGAGTTCAGCGACGGCACCTCTCCCCGCTGGCAGATGTGCGGCGAGTGGCTGACCAGCCATCCGTCAGCCATCGCCCACATCACCACGAACGGCTTCCAGGAGCCCGCCGTCCCTTGACGGGTCAGCGC
This sequence comes from Streptomyces sp. NPDC002513, assembly GCF_053595355.1. Classification (NCBI taxonomy): domain Bacteria; kingdom Bacillati; phylum Actinomycetota; class Actinomycetes; order Kitasatosporales; family Streptomycetaceae; genus Streptomyces; species Streptomyces sp. NPDC002513. The sequence goes on from NZ_JBSFXK010000001.1 coordinate 72,908, forward strand.
CGGAGTCCTGCGGTGACGACTATGCCGGCCGATACACGGCCTGGTCCGGGTCCGGTCTCACGATCAGACCGTCCTCGGCGAGTGCGCGCAGGTTGTGGCGGGCCTCCTTGCCCGCGGCTTCGTCGTTCGCCGGCCGGTACCCGCCGACGCGCAGAGCCAGTACGGCACGTTCGGTGTCCCAGGTGCCTCCCAGCGCCTGGATCACCGCGGCGAGCGCCTGCTTGTGCGTCAGCGGCTTCTCGGTCATCTCACCCTCCCCTTCCGGAAACCGCCACAGCATGGCACCCGGCGGCAGGGCTCCTCCTGGCCGGACCAGCTCAGACCTCGACCTCTGGTAGGCCGCGCGTCCTCCTGACGCGTTCTGTCCTCGTCAGCGCAACAAGTCCTCTGCCCTTTGCGGAATGCCGCGCAGGTGGCGTCCGGCCTGTTCCATCGCCAGGAGGAGCGAACGCCCGTCGCCGGCCGTGACCAGGCCGCCGACGGCGGCCTCGCACATCATGCCGACCGTGTCCTTCACGCAGATGCCCCGGCGGTGTGCGTAGCGGCCCGCTTCGCCGTCGTCCGTGATCCACACCGAGCCGGCGAAGCCGCTGCGGTGCTCGATGACGACCAGCGTCTCCGCCTCGCCAAGGTGTTGCAGCGGCCGCGACGGGGAGCCCGCGAAGACGACGCGGCGGACACGGTCCACCAGGGCGGTTTCGGCAGGGTCGTCGATCTCGATGGGCTCGCCGAGCCATCCGTCAGCCGGCACTTGGCTCAGCGTCGGCCAGTACCGCGCAGACTGCTCGGCTTCGGCGGCCACGGCCTGTGTCCAACGGCCACGGCCGTCAAGCACCTTCTCCAGGAGGCCCAGCCGGTCGACCGAGGCGAAGTTGCACAGAACGGTGTTGTCGGGAAACCAGCAGTGGCGCGTCATGGCTGGAAGACCAGGTCCCCTTCGTCCACGTCACTGCCGGACGACGCGTCCTCCAGCGAAGTGGGTTCGGGTTCCAGCAACTCCCGCATCCTGTCCACGTCCTGACCCGTGTAGGCGGCCAGCGGGCGTAGCGTCGTGTCTCCCGCGAGGTAGGCGTCGTAAAGCAACTGGGCCGGGCGGAAAGGCAGTCGCCTGGCCAGTGACCACGTCTTGCGGGCCTCGAAGAGGTCTGCTTGTCCCGTCAGCCAGTGGCAGTCCTGCGTCGTGAGACCTCGCAGCCTGCTCGCCGTCTGCGAGGTGATCAAGTCCAACTGCGCAAGCCGTGCCGCGAGAGCGCTGGGAGACACCTGGAAGCGCACGACCAGGGAGGTGAGCTGCTCGTCCGTGAGGCCGTTCTCCCCGGCCTGCGAGCTGATCTCGCTCCGGGGCATCAAGAAGCGGGCGGCGAAGACGTTGGCCCGCACCTCGGTCAGGTCCTTCTGGCGTCCGGGCGACAGATGTGTCTCGGTCAACAGGTCCTGGGCGTCCCTGGCCAGGATGTGGCCGAGCTCGTGGGCGAGGGTGAAGCGCTGGCGGGTCGGCACCTTCGTCCGGGCGATCATGATGAGGCGGAATCCGTCCGCCTGCCACGCGGCACCGTCGATTCCGTCCGGCAGATCGATCTTCGCCACGTCGACGCCGAAGACGCGTTCCAGCGCCTGGACCAGATCGGCCGTGTCCATGTCGCCGACGATCGGTGAGCCCGCGGAGGCGAGCGCGGCAAGGGCGTCCTCCGCGAGAGCCATGCCCTGATCGACGTAGCGCCTCAGGTCCGAGCGGACGGCGGGCAGCTCGGGAAGCCGCGGGGAAAGGCCCAGCAGATGGATCACCTCGTGTGCCGTGGTGAACCTTTCGACGAGGTCCTTGAGCTGGCCGCGACCCCGCTCGTCCACCGCCGGGGTGCTGGTGCGGGCGGCGAAGGCGGGACGGAGTGGTTCACGACCGGTCAGCAGCCAGTCGACAGTGGTGCCGCCGAACTCCGCGATCCGGGCAAGGTCGTACGACGTGAACCTGCGGACGCCACGGAGTGACTTCGACAACTTGTCGGGAGACAGCCCGACGCCCTCGGCGAACACCGCCTGGCTCATCGCGGCCACCGTCATGACCTTGCGCACACGATCGATTACGGACTCACCCATGAGTTCACCATATGAGCGAGTTGCGAAAATCGCAACACGACGTCACGGATGTGCGCCATGGCGCACCGAGGGCAGCGGTCCCCTCCATGCCGTCATGCGGCGCAGGTGGACTGCACGACGCACTTCGCACATCGAAGGGATTGCGGTCCGCAAGGCACGGATCTTGCCCTCAGGGTGCCGTCACCCGTTCCAGACGATGTTGCAGCAGGTGCCGCAGGCACCGGCCTCGGAGATTTCGTACACACGCTCGGGGATGTCGTACTCGGCCATGGCCGCGTGGTCGGCACCGAACGTGTTCGTCTCCACGCAGCCCACGCCCGCGTCGAAACAGGCGGAGTGCACGGAACGGACAATGTCCGGGCGCGTGACGTTGAGGACCTCGTTGCAGCCCTCCGGCTGCTGGAAGTCCTCCAGGGTCGGCTCCTGGGCCTGGAGCATCGTTCCCATCGCAACGTCGGCCACCACCACACGGGTGGCGAGCGCGTCCCGGAGCGCGGACACACGGGTCCCCGTCATCCGTTGCCCACCACTCGTGCCGTGATCTCCTCCGCGGCCTCCGGCCCGTACGCGTCGGCGATCCGGGCCGAGAACTCGGCGGGGACCAACGTGTACTCCTGGGTTCCGACGGTTTCCAGGACCGTCGTCGCCAGCGCGCAGCCCAACTGTGCCGAGCGCTCGGGCGACAGGCCGCGCCCCAGGCCGGCGAGATACCCGGCCCGGAAGGCGTCGCCCCCACCGGTGGGGTCGGCGATGTGCCGGGCCGGCACGGCGGAAACGGTGAGTGCGGGAGCGCCGCCGGTCCGGATGGTCGTACCGTTGCCGCCCCGGGTGACGATCCAGGTGCCCACCCGGTCCAGAACCTGTCGTTCGGTCCACCCCGTACGCTCCTGGAGCAGCACGGACTCGTACTCGTTGGTGAACAGCAGCTGAGCGCCGTCGACGAGTTGACGGGTCTCCTCGCCGCTGAGGCGGGCCAGCTGCTGTGAGGGATCGGCGGCCCGGGGGATGGCCAGTTCCCGGCTCTCGGCGGTGTGGCGTGCCATGGCGCGTGGGTCGTCGGGGGCCACCAGTACCAGGTCCAGTCCGCCGGAGCGGGCCGCGACCTCGGAGAGCGCGATGTCGCGGGCCTCGGCCATCGCCCCGGCGTAGAAGACGGCGATCTGGTTCTGGTCCGTGTCCGTCGTGCACATGAACCGGGCCGTGTGCCGGGTCCGGCTCAGTTTCACCGAGGCGGTGTCGACGCCGTGGTGGCGCAGCCAGGCGCCGTAGTCCTCGAAGTCCGGGCCTGCGGCGCCCACGAGTACGGGGGTGAAGCCGAGGAGTCCCAGGCCGAAGGAGATGTTGGCGGCCACTCCGCCTCGGCGTATCTCCAGCTCGTCGACGAGGAAGGACAGCGAGACGGTGTCCAGGTGGTCGGCGACGAGTTGCTCGTGGAAGCGGCCGGGGAAGACCGTCAGGTGGTCGGTGGCGATGGAGCCGGTGACGGCGATGCGCATCTCAGGCTCCCGCGGCGGCGCGCAGGGCTTCCACGCGGTCCGTCTTCTCCCAGGTGAAGTCGGGCAGTTCGCGGCCGAAGTGGCCGTAGGCCGCCGTCTGGGCGTAGATCGGGCGCAGCAGGTCGAGGTCGCGGATGATGGCCGCCGGGCGGAGGTCGAAGACCTCGTCGATGGCCTTCTCGATCTTCTCGTGGTCGATCTTGGCGGTGCCGAAGGTCTCGACGAAGAGGCCGACGGGCTCGGCCTTGCCGATCGCGTAGGCGACCTGGACCTCGCAGCGGGAGGCGAGGCCGGCGGCGACGACGTTCTTCGCCACCCAGCGCACCGCGTACGCGGCGGAGCGGTCGACCTTGGACGGGTCCTTGCCGGAGAAGGCGCCGCCGCCGTGGCGGGCCATGCCGCCGTACGTGTCGATGATGATCTTGCGGCCGGTCAGGCCGGCGTCGCCCATCGGGCCGCCGATCTCGAAGCGGCCGGTCGGGTTGACCAGGAGACGGTAGTTCTCCGTGTCCAGCTTGATGCCCTCGTCCAGGAGCGCCTTGAGCTCCGGCTCGACCACGAACTCGTGGATGTCGGGGGCCAGCAGGGAGTCCAGGTCGATGTCGCTCGCGTGCTGCGAGGAGACGACCAGCGTGTCGAGACGGACGGCCTTGTCGCCGTCGTACTCGACGGTGACCTGAGTCTTGCCGTCCGGGCGCAGGTAGGGGATGGTGCCGTTCTTGCGGACCTCGGACAGGCGCTTCGACAGACGGTGCGCCAGGAAGATCGGCAGCGGCATCAGGGGCGGCGTCTCGTCGGTCGCGTAGCCGAACATCAGGCCCTGGTCGCCGGCGCCCTGCTTGTCGAACTCGTCGGATTCCCCACCTGCGGCGGCACCCTCGACCCGGTTCTCGTACGCCGTGTCGACACCCTGTGCGATGTCCGGGGACTGCGCGCCGATGGACACCGAGACACCGCAGGAGGCGCCGTCGAAGCCCTTCTTCGAGGAGTCGTAGCCGATCTCGAGGATCTTGTTGCGGACGAGGGTCGCGATGTCCGCGTAGGTCTTGGTGGTGACCTCACCGGCCACGTGTACCAGGCCGGTCGTGATCAGTGTCTCGACGGCGACCCGAGAGGTCGGGTCCTCGCGCAGAAGCGCGTCGAGAATGGTGTCACTGATCTGGTCAGCGATCTTGTCGGGGTGCCCCTCGGTCACGGACTCCGAGGTGAAGAGGCGCAGCCCGGTGCCCCGTTGAGCTCGTGCGCTGGTCATCGTGCGTTCCTCTCGTCGAAGTCGACCGGTGTCGCCCGGATCACTGCCTCCGCCCAGGGGGCCTCCGGGCCGAACTCGGGCAGCCGCACATCGGTGATGCGGAAGCCGGCCCGGTCCAGCAGCGCCGTCAGTTCGTCGAGCGTGCGCTCCTGGCCGCCGAGCACCACCAGCATCTGGAGGTCGGAGAACTTGCCCGGGTGGAATCCGGCGACGTCGGGAATCACCTTGTCGATGAGGATCAGCCGCGCGCCGGGCGGCATCGCCTCGCATACGCTGCGCAGGATCCGCAGCGCGTCGTCGTCGTTCCAGTCGTGGATGACGCGGGACAGGATGTAGCTGTCGCCGCCGCTGGGCACGGAGTCGAAGAAGCTCCCTCCCTGGATCTCCGCCCGGTCGAGCACCCCGTGGGCCGCCAGCAGTTCCGGGGCCTGCGCCACACCGGCGGGCGTGTCCAGGAGTATGCCCCTGAGCTTCGGGTGCCCGGCGAGGATGTGGGCCAGGAGTCCGCCGGCTCCTCCGCCGACGTCCACCACGACCCGGTCGCCGTCGAAGTCGCAGCCGTCGACCGCGTCGGTCGGCGCGCCCGTCCTCGCCATGGCGTTGAAGGAGGTGCTGGCTCCCGCCTCCCTTGCCAGGTAGGCGAAGTGCGAGAGCCCGTAGACATGGTCGAAGGCGGCTTCCCCCGTGCGGACGGTGTGCATCACCTCCGCCCAGGCACGGAAGCTCTCCTCGCCGTTGACGATGATGAAGTGGCGCAGGCCACGGGGGGCGTCGGACTGCAGGGCGGCCCCCGTCGGGGTCGTGGTGAAGACCCGGTCGGGATGCTCGCGCAGGATGCCGAGCGCCGCGAGTGCCCGGCAGAACCGGTACAGCGCTCCGGGATGCGCGCCGGTCTCCTCGGCGAGGTCGTCACTGGAACGGGGCCCGTGCCGCAGCGCGTCCGCGAGGCCGAGCTTCGCGGCGACGTACAGGCTCTGGAAGGCCCACGGGGCGGTGGTGACGACCAGGTGGTTGAGGGCGACGACGTCCGGGGGACCGTCGTGCGCCATCGGCTCCGACAGGGGGGCCGGTCGCGTGGCACCGCTCATGGTTTGCCTTCCTGTGAATGCCGGTCGGGGAACATCAGATGCGGCTGGGCCAGGCCGTACCACCAGCCGACGTGCATGAGGCCGAGGGCGCAGGCGGACCAGATGCGGTGCCCGAGGGACGCGTCCGGGGGGACCTGGTAGTCGTAGGTGAACGCGTCCCACGGAGAGGGGCGGCCGCGCCGCCAGGGAGCGGTGTGGTCAGGCATCCCGTTCCCAGCGGTAGAACTCGTGGGCCATGGCGTCCTTCGGCTCCCGCCAGGTCGCGGGGTCGTACGCCGACACGAACGGGCCCAGTTCCTCGCTGATGCGCCGGAACTCCGGGTGCTTGCGGTTGCGGGTGACGGATGCCTCCACGGGCGCGTCGCCCTCCACGAGGTGGAGGTAGACCTCGCCGAACTGGAAGAGGCTGCGGGAGCGGACCCCGATGGTCTCGGGAAGGCCGGAACCGTGGTCGGAGCGCCCGAAGATGTCCGCGATGTCCGGGGCGGCATCGGGCAGCATGCGGGCGACGATAAGGCTTCGGTACATCTGTCTCTCCTGGTCCGTACGGAAGGGGGCCGGCGGGGTCAGATGAGGAAGTCGGGGACGTCCTGGTCGAGCAGGACGGAGCCGACCCTGCGCTGCGCCTCCAGGCCGAAGGCGATGTGCTGTGCGGCGGTCTGCACATCGCGGAAGTAACGCTGGAGCGGCGCCCGGTGGTAGAGCTGGCTGGCGCCGCAGGCCCGCATCGCCGAGTCGGCGACGTCGAGCGTGGCCCGCATGGCGTGCTGGACGGCGGCGGTGAGCCGGGCGCGGGACCGCGGTGAGGCGACGCCGTCCTGGGTTTCGGCCCACACCTGGCCCACGGCCTCGTGGACGAAGGCGCGGGCGGCCCCGACGGTCGCCTCGCAGCGGGCGATCTCGGCCTGGACGATGGGGGTCTCGGCCAGCAGTGTCCGCTCGGTGTTGCGCTTGGCGAGGACGATCTGCCGGTACTCGTCGACGATGCGGCGGGCGGCCCCGAGCGGGAAACCTGCCATGGCGACGAGCAGATAGGTCATGTACGGCAGCCGGTACAGGGGGCCGTCCTCGCGCGCCGGACCGTAGGGGTTGAAGGTCAGCCGGTGCGGGACGAGCACGGCGGTGGCCTCGATGTCGTGGCTGCCCGTGCCGCGCAGCCCGGCCACGTGCCAGGTGTCGTGGACGGTGACGGCAGCGCGGGGCAGCAGGGCGAAGCGGTGCTGCCCGTCGGCCGCGCGGTATCCGGCCACCAGGTGGTCGGAGAGCCCGCAGCCGCTGGTGTACGGCCAGCGGCCGGTGAGCCGTATGCCGTCCTCGCCCGCGTCGGCGGCCGTGCCGAGCGGTGCCATCGAGCCGGTGATCAACGGCGCGGGGGTGGCGCTCACGATCTCCTGCGCCACGTCCGGCTCCAGCCAGGCCAGGTAGCCGGCCCCCTGGCCGATGAGAACGGTCCACCCCGTCGCGGCGTCGCCGCGGCTCAGCTCCTCCACGACCCGGACGATCGTGAGCGGGTCGGCTTCGAGCCCGCCGAGCGAGGCCGGCGTCATCAGGCTGAACAGGCCTGCGGCGCGCAACTCACCCACCAGGTCGGACGGCACGGTGCGCCCGGATTCCACTTCCAACGCCCGGTCCGGCAGGGTCGCCGCCAGACGGACGGCCTCCTCGATCGGGGAACTCTCCAGTGCGGTGACGGACATGGTCTCTGCCTCACTTGTTCTCGGTTGGCGGTTCGGCGGCGGCCTCTCACACGCCGAAGAACGCGGGTGCGGTCTGCAGGCCGAGTCGGGCGTTGGCGATGCGCTTGCGGGAATCGAAGGAGAAGGCCACATGCTGGGATCCGGCGACCAGGTCGCGCATGCAACGCTGGAGCAGGTTCGTGTCGAGGACGGCAGCCGTGCCCGCGAGTCGGAACAGCCCCTGCACCAGCTCCCGGCCCACGTCGTAGACATGGATGATCGCGGCCGCGAGCCGGGCCCGCTCGGCGTAGTCGACCTGCTCGCGGGCGAGCGTGCCGAGCAGTTCGTCAAGCGTGTCCAGCAGGTGACGGCGGGCGGCGTCCAGGGCCGTCTCGTGCTTGAGGAAGGCGACCTGGACGGCCGGATCCTCCAGGTAGGGCGTGCCGGTGCCCAGCAGCCTGCGGTCGGCGAACTGGCGTCGGGCCTCGTCGAGAGCGCGGCGGGCCACGCCGAGCGGGAAGCCGGACATGACGGTGAGCAGGAGGTTGTAGGCGGTGAGGCGGTACAGCGGATCGTCGTAGGAGGCACGCTCGAAGTAGGGCACGGAGGTGTGCGCGAGGGGCAGGTCGATACCGTCCACCACGATGTCGTGGCTGCCCGTGCCCTGGAGGCCGGCGACGTGCCAGGTGTCGTCGATCTTGGCCTGGGCGGCGGGGAAGTAGGCGACGCCCATGACCGGGGCGCCCCACTCGTTGGTCCGGGGCCGGCCGTTCTCCATGACGATGAAGCCGCCCATGAACCAGTGGGCGTGCAGGCTGCCGCTGCCGAACGGCCACCTTCCGGTGAGGGTGTAGCCGCTGCCGTCGGGCTTGGGAACCGCCTGGCCGAGGGGTGCCTGGCCGCCCGCCACGATCATCTCCGGGGTCGCGGCGAGGATCCGCCGGGCCACCTCGGGGTCGAGCCAGGCGAGGAAGGCGTTGCCGATGTTCCCGATGAGCAGGGACCAGCCGGTCGCGCCGTCGCCGCGGGACACCTCCTCGACGATCTCCACGATGGTGCGCGGCGCGGCCCCGGTTCCGCCCAGCGCCACGGGCATGGCCAGGCGGAACAGGTCGTGCTCGGCGAACTCCTTCACCAGGTCGGCCGGGAGCGTGCCGGAGCTCTCGATGGCGAGGGAACGGGCCGGAAGACCGGACGCGATCTTCCGGGCGGACTCCAGCAGGGTCCGGTCGGTCTCCCCCGCGGCCGGGGTGGTGGCGATTCCACTGGTCATGCCCGCGTCTCCTTCGATGGGGCGAGGCGGTCCGCAGCGCGTGCCTCGACGCGCTGACGGATCAGTTCCATCTGCACCACGCTGTTGCGGTTGATGTTGTCGGTCATCCAGGCGTCGTCCACGGGGGCTTCGGGCTTCATCGCGAAGTCCTGCTTCCACTCCATGCGGACGCCGCCGGACACCTCGGTGTAGGTCCACTCGATGTGCATGTGGGCGAAGGGCCCGGTCTCGATGCGGCGCGCCCTGACCGTGCGGCCGACCCGGTCGGCGACACGTTCCGAGACCCAGCTCCAGACCTGGCCCTGCTCGTCCGGGTGCATGGTCAGCCGGAAGACGACCCGGTCGCCCTCGCGTTCGAGGATCTCGGCGGAGGCGTACTCGCTGAACAACTGCGGCCAGTTCGCCACGTCGTTGGTGATGTCCCAGACGAGGTCGAGGGGGGCCGCGATGACCACGGAGTTGCTGGTGCTTCCGCTCATGTCAGGCCGCCGATCGCAGCAGGGTGTTGGCCATGGCGAGCAGTTCGTCCGGGGACGCGCATTGCTCGGCCTCCGGGCCGAGCCTGATGCCGAGCAGCTGCTCCAGTTCGGCGACGACGCCCAGCAGGCCGAGCGAGTCGACCTCGAGTTCGGCGAAGGTGGGCCGGGTGTCACGGAGCGTCTCGGCGTCGGTTCCGGCTCCGGCGCACCGGGTGATCACCTCGGCGAGCACCTCGTGGCTGAGGGCCGTGGATGCGGACATGCTGTTCCTCCAGAGTGGGTGCGGGGCGTGGTCAGAGCTCTGCGGTGCGCAGGACCAGTGCCGAGTTGCCGCCGGCGATGCCGCGCGCGAGGACGAGAGCGGCGCCCGTCCCGGTGGGGCGGGGGACGCCGGTCACGAGGTCGATGTCGTAGGGGGTTCCGGTGGTGTACGGGGTGGGCGGGATGAGGCCATGGCGCAGGGTCAGTGCCGCGAGGACGACATCGAGGGCGGCGGCACCGGCGTAGGCCCGTCCGAAGCCCGCTTTCGGGACCGTCACCGCGACGGAGTCGAGGCCGGGTCCGAAGACCTGCCGCAGGGCGGCCGCCTCGGCGCGGTCGGCGGCGGGGACGGCCAGTCCGTCGGCGAAGACCACTCCGATGTCGGACGGCGTGCACTCCGCCTCTTCGAGCGCCCCGAGGACGGCCTTGGCGAGTCCCTCTGCGCTTTCCTCGTGGCGCAGCATGCCCGTGTGGGTGGTGGCGTGGCCGGCGATGTACGCCTGCGGTTCGGCGCCCCGGGCGAGGGCGGCGTCCGCTTCCTCGAGTACGAGCATGGCGCCGCCCTCGGCGGGCGTGAAACCGCGTGCCCGGTCGCTGAACGGCAGGTAGGCCTGGTCGGGTTCGTGTGCTTCGCTGAGCATGCCGTGGCCGTACTGGCAGGCCATGGAGAAGGGCGCGAACGGCGCCTCCGCGCCGCCGGCCAGCATGGCGGTGGTGCCGTAGCGGATGTCGCGGGCCGCGTGGGCGAGGGCGTCCAGACCGCCGGACTCGTCGGCGACGAGCACCCCGCAGGGGCCCTTGAGGCCGTGCCGGATGGACAACTGGCCGGTACTCGCGGCGTAGAACCAGGCGATGGACTGGTACGGGCCGACATGTACGGGGCCTTTGCTCCACAGCCGTTCGATCTCGCGCTGGCCGAACTCCACTCCGCCGGCGGCGCTCGCGGTGACCGCGCCGAAGGAGTAGGGCGGCAGTGCGTCGGGCCGCAGCCGGGCCTGGTCCAGTGCGAGGTCGGCGGCGGCGAGCGCGAACTGGGTGAACCGGTCGGTCTGCACCCTCACGCGCGAGTCGATCGCCTCAGCCGGGTCGTGGTCGCGTACCTCGCCGACGATCGTCAGGGGGTATCCGTCAAAGGAGTAGCGGGAGAGTCGGCCGAGCGTCCCGCGGCCCTCCAGCGCGGCGCGCCAGAACGCGTCGGCTCCCACCCCGGAAGGGGCGATCACCCCCATGCCGGTGATGACGGTCCGTCGGCGCGCGGTCCGGGTCATCGGGCGTACTCCCCCGGGGTGAGGACGACGGCGGACTGGAAGCCGCCGAAGCCGCTGCCGACCGAGAGGACGTTGCGCAGCCGCGCCTCGCGGGCCTGGAGCGGTACATAGTCCAGGTCGCAGTCCGGGTCCGGGACCTCCAGGTTGGCGGTCGGCGGCACCGTGTCCTGGTCCATGGCCAGTACGCAGGCCGCGAGTTCGATGGCGCCGATCGCGCCGAGCGAGTGGCCGACCATGGACTTGATGGAGCTGACGAGCGTGTCGTGGGCGTGCGCGCCGAGGGCCCGTTTCACGGCGGCCGTCTCGTGGCGGTCGTTCTGCTGGGTGCCGGAGCCGTGGGCGTTGACGTAGTCGATGTCGGAGGGGTCCACGCGGGCGTGCCACAGGGCCTGGTCGATGGCCTCGGCCATCTCGAGCCCCTCCCTTGTCAGGCCGGTCATGTGGTAGGCGTTGCCGCGGGTGGCGAAGCCGCTGACCTGGCAGCGGGCCCGCGCACCGCGCCGCCGGGCGTGCCCGGCCTCCTCCATGACCAGCACGGCCGCCCCCTCGCCCAGCACGAACCCGTCGCGGGTACGGTCGAAGGGCCGCGAGGCGTGAGCGGGGTCGTCGTTGCGGGTGGAGGTGGCGCGGATGGCGTCGAAGCAGGCCACGGTGATCGGGGAGACGGGCGACTCCGCCGCGCCGGCGATCACGACGTCGGCCTTGCCCTCCTCGATGAGCCGCAGTCCGTAGCCGATCGCGTCCAGCCCGGACGTGCAGCCGGTGGACACGGTGTGCACGGGGCCGCGGGCGCGGGCCGTCTCGGCGACCTCCCCGGCCAGCGGGGCGGGCGAGAACACCCGGAACAGGTCGCCGGTGACCTTGCGGTGGTCGATCGTCCAGGAGCTGCCGCGGGCACTGGCGGCGACGTACTCGGCCTCCAGCTGAGTGGTGCCACCGACGGCGCTGCCCATGGAGACCGCGGTGCGCCAGGACGCCTCCTCGTCGGTCTCCAGACCGGCTTCGGCGATCGCCTCCTGGGCCGCCGCCACGCCGAACTGCACATAGCGGTCCATGCGCGCGGTCTGTTCGGGCGTCAGGACGGTGCTGGCGTCGAAGTCGCACTCGGCCGCGATCCGGGAGCGGAAGCCGGTGGGGTCGAACAGGGTGATCCCGCGGGTGGCGGTACGGCCCGAGGAGAGGAGTTCCCAGAACGCCTTGGCGCCCACGCCTCCTGGGGCGACCACGCCCACGCCGGTGACGACCGCGTGTCGGGTCACGACAACACCTCGGTGTCGACGTGACCGAGTTCGGGGCGGGGCGCGAGCGGGCCGAGGTGGAAGACGATGCGTGCCTCCTCCTCGCCCGTGTTGCGGACCCGGTGGCGGACCCCGACGGGCACCAGCAGTCCCTGGCCGGTTCGGGCGTCGTGGGGGACGTCGTCGAGGTCGATGGTGACGGCGCCGGAGGTCAGGTAGAGGAACTCCTCGGAGTACGGATGGTAGTGCTCCACGACGCGCTCACCGGGCTGGAGGATCGCCACCCCCATGAAGCCCGAGGTGGAACCGACCGTGCCGGGGCTGAGCAGGGTGCGCATGTCGCCGCCGCGCTTGCGGTTGGCGGGAACGTCGTCGATTCCGACGATTCGGACGGTGGGATTACTGGTGGTCACAGGTGCTCCAAGCGGGCTCGGGAGGGTTGGGTGCCGTACGGCCGTCAGGCGCCGGCCGGGACAGAGCTCGGCAGGCCGGCCTTGAAGAGCGCTCGGGCGTTGTCCTCGCACACGGCCCGGCGGTGTGCCTCGGGGATGTCGAGCTGCTCGATGAGCCGGAGGCCGTCGCCGATCGACGGGCCGGGCAGGGGCGGGGAGTCGCTGCCGTACAGGACCTTGTCCGGGCCGAAGACGCGCAGGGCCAGTTCCACCGCGGCCGGGCTCGGGGTGGCGGTGTCCACCCACACGCGGCTCAGGTAGCTGCTGGGCGGCCGGGGCAGCCGGGGCCTCGCGGGTCCCCGACCGGCGCCCGATACGGCCGCGGGGCCGGGGCCGCCGCGCTGCCAGTGCTCCGGTGACCAGCTCCGGTCCAGCTTCTCCACGAGCAGGGCGAGCGCTCCGCCCGCTCCCTGGCCGATGAGCCGCAGACCTGGGTGACGCTCCAGCCAGCCGCCCAGGAGGCAGCAGGCGAGCCCGATGGTGACGTCGGCGAACCGGCCGAGCTGCTCCACCGCCATCAGGTCCGTGAGTCCGGTGCCGGCTGCGGGCGCGGCCGGGGCATGCAACAGGACGGGCGCCTCGGTCTCGGCTGCGAGGGCGAAGAAGTCGGCGGCGTCGGGATGGTCGAGGTGACGGCCCGCGACGCTGGTGTTGGCGATGAGGCCGACGAACTCGTCCTGTGCCAGCCGGTCACGGGCGGCCGCGAGGTGGGCCTCGCCGCCGAACGGGTTCACATAGACGTACGCCCGCAGGTGGCGCGGATGACGGGCGACCAGGCCGCCCATCCAGTCGTGGAAGCGGGCGAGTTCCTCCTCCGTCTGCGCGTAGTTGTCCACGCCCGGCAGGGGGACCATGGCACCGGCTCCGACCGGGCTGCCGATGACCGTGAGGTCGACCCCGGCGGCGAGCTTGGTCTCGATCATCGCCTCGGCATCGCCGAGCGAGCGCGGCATGGGGAAGCGTCGCATGGACTCCGGTGGGCTGAGGTGCCCGTGCACGTCGATGGTCACGCGCCCGCTCCCTTCCCGTGCGGCTCGGTGATGGCGCGTGCGACGGCGGCGCAGTCGAGGTCCCCGTCGCCGCGTCGCACGGACTCCTCGTGGGTGGCCAGGGCGGTCTGGACGAGGGGCAGGCTGAGGCCGGTCCGGTCGGCTTCGGCCACGGCGAGGCCGAGGTCCTTGGCCATGAGGCGGAGCCGGAAGTCCGGCTTGTCGTAGCGGTCAGCCATGAGCCTGCGGGCCTTGAAGCCCATGACCGGGGTGGCGAATCCGCCGGCGGTGATGGCGTCGAGGACGGCCCGGCGGTCGAGCCCGGCGGACTCACCGAGCGCGGCCGCTTCCGCCATGGCCTGCACCTGGATCCCCATCAGCGTGTTCATGAGCAGCTTGAGCCGCATGCCGTCGCCGGGGCCGCCCACGTGCACGACCTGCTTGGCGATGAGGTCGAGGACGTTCCGGGCCATGGCCAGGTCCTTGTCCGTGCCGCCGACGTAGACGCGCAGTTCACCGTCTCGCGCGTGGTTCCCGTTGCCGAGCAGTCCCAGGTCGAGGACGGCCGGTGTACGTTCGCGCAGGACTCGCAGAAGGTCCGGGGAGATGGTGCTCGCCGAGGCCAGGACGCCGTCGACGGGTCCGTTCGCGAGGGCGCCGTCGGGGCCGAGCAGCACCTGTTCGGTGGCCGCGCCGTCCGCGAGGGAGACGAGGATGACATCGGCGTGGCGCGCTGCCTCGGCGGGCGTCCCCGCCACGGTCGCGCCGAGTTCGGCGAGGGCCCGAGCGGGCTGTGGGGACCGGTTCCACACGGTCAGGGGAACGCCCTGGTCGAGGAGGCGGCGCGCGATGCCGCCGCCCATCACGCCCAGGCCGAGCACGGACACGGTGGTGGTCATGCCGGCGCTCCGATCCGGCGGTCCGTGAGCATGGGCACGGAGATCCGCTCCAGGAAGGCCCGGAAACCGTCGGTCTCGTGGAGGTCCTCGCCCGCCGTGACCAGCGCGGCCAGTTTGTCGGCGCCGCCCGAGCGGACGGCCCCGAGGGCGATACGGTCGAGGGCCTCGCCCGTGTCACCGTGCACTTCCGCCAGGCGCACGACGATGTCGCCGCGCCGGAAGATGGTGGTGCGGGCGAGCGTGGTCGGGGCGTCAGAGCCCAGCACCCGGGTGCCGGCGAGGAGTTCGGCGAGGTCGGCGCCGCTGCCCGGCAGGGCCGGGTAGAGCAGGGCGACCCGGTTGGCGGGGTGTTCGGCCGGACTCGCGGGCAGCAGGTGCTCGGCGGTGTGCCGGTCATGGGCGACGGGGAGCAGGGCGCGGTGCAGGAAAGCGCGGATCCCGTCACCGCCGGACAGGTCGCGGGGTTCCGCCAGGTGCGGGTCGAGCTCGGCCTCGACCGCCTTGATCTGGGGCTGCTCGGCAAGGTGGGCCATGGCGTCGCCGAGCCTGCCGTCGAGGTCGATGATCCGGATCACCCGGTTCCCGGCGAGGAACACCGAGGTGCGGCGCAGCAGCGGGGGGCCACCGGGCCTGCGTCCGGCGGCGGGACGGCCGTATCCGGACAGGATGCGGGAGACCTCGGGCTCGCTTCCCGGTTTCACGGTGAAGGTGAGTGCGTATCGGTTCATCGGGCGCTCCTGGAGGGGGCGGTGGAGGCCGGGCCCACGCCCAGTCGGCTGAGCCATTCGGCCTCGGTGGTGTCCTGGAACCGGCGGTCACGCAGGGCGACCTGCTGGGGGTCCGTCTCGTGGTGCAGCCGGCCGAGGTGCCAGGCGGCCTGTGCGGCGCCGGTGGCCACGGCGAAGCGCTGCTCCTCGACGTTGTGCAGGCGCGCGGCGATGCCGTGGTGATCGCGCAGGTCGGCGCCGCGGAGCGCGTCGGCGACGGCGACGGCGTCCAGCAGTGCCTGTCCGCCGCCCTGGCCCGTGGTGGGCACCATGGGGTGGGCCGCGTCGCCGATGAGCAGCGTGCGGGCGGTGGACCAGCCCGCCAGCGGCGGACGGTCGAGGATCGGGGTGCGGATGACCTGGGCGGGCGCGGTCGCCTCGATCAGTTCGGCGGCCCGCGGCGGTGCCTTGCGGAAGGCGTCCGCGAGGAGGGCGTGGTCCTGAGGCGTGTGGGGCGCGGAGCCGACGCGGTCGCCGAGTCCGGCCGTGCGCTGTTCCTCGTCCGCGAGGGTGGCCACCCAGTAGGTCTGTCCCTCCGACAGCGGCCAGTATCCGAACGTGGCGCCCGTGCCGAGTATCTGACGGGCGGTCGGCACGGAGCGGTCCTCGGGAGTGGTGTCGCTGATGGCCCGCCAGGCGGTGAAGCCGGCCGGGCGCGGCGGGGTGTCGCCGTGCATCTGGCGGCGGACGGCCGAGTGGAGTCCGTCCGCGCCGATGAGCAGCCGGCCGCGTTCGCGGGTGCCGTCGGCGAGCAGGACATCGACGCCGTCGGCGGTCTCGCGGTACCCGGCCACGGCGGCCGAGTGGCGTACCACGCCGTCGTCGAGGGCGGAGCGCAGGGCGTGGTGCAGGCGGGCGCGTGGGACGGTGATGCTCGGTGCGCCGAACGCCTCGGAGACCTTGGTCTGCGGCCAGCCGCTGATGCGTTCGCCACTCCAGCTCAGCATCTCCCAGCGGTGCACCTCCGCACCGCTCTCGACAACGGGGGTGTCGAGTCCGAGGGAGCGCAGGGCCAGTACGGCAGCCGGGTGCAGCCCCAGCGCCGAGCCGGCGGAGCCGCGGTCGTCGCCCACCCGTTCGAAGACGGTCACGTGGAATCCCGCGGCGCGCAGCGCGACGGCGGTGGCGAGGCCGGCGAGGCCGGCACCGGCGACGAGAACGCGGTCGGGGGCGGTCATCGGGTCCCGGCCTTCTGCCGGGTCTCACGCCGCACGGTGAAGCGCAGCGAGCGGCGGGAGGTGGTCTCGGCGACGAGCGGCATGGCCAGTTCGCGGTGCCCCTCGCCGGACTCCCAGGCGAGGAAGTGCTCGGCGCTGCGCCACTCGCTGGTGATCACCCATTCCCTGGGGTCGACGGTCGACTGGCACACCTGGTCCATGAGGTGGCCCGGTACGTCGGCCACATCGGCGCAGATCCGGTCGTAGGCGGCGAGGAAACGGTTCTGCGCCTCCTCCTCGACCGTCAGGAAGAACATCACCCGCAGGTGGTCGCTCGCGACCGTGGGGGCCTGCTCGCTCACACTTCCTCCCAGCGTCGGGTCGAATGGCTGCGCTTGACGGCGTCGACGATGCGCGCCACCTGCCAGCCGTCTTCGAGGGTCGGGTGGTCCTGCGGTGTGTCGGTGCGGACCGCGGTGAGGAAGGCCGTGGTGAGCCGTTCCCACCGCCGCAGGCCCACTTCGTGGCGGGTGGTGGCGCCGGAACCGGACATGCCGTCCACGGTGAGGGACCGCGTCGGGCCGCCGTGCTCGCGGAAGGTGAGTCCGTCGGCGCCGCCCCAGGTCAGGGCGCCCTCGTCGCCGATGACGGTCACCTCCTCCTCGGCGGGGCCGGTGAGGTGGGTGGACTCCCACAGCCGGACCCGTACACCGGTGCTCAGCTCGGCGAGGACGTCGTAGCCGACGTCCGCGGTGACCTCGGCCCGGGGCGCCTGCGTCAGGTCGCGCCCGTGGTTGTCCCGTGCCCAGGCGAAGGCGTCGAGCGTGTTGTGGAAGGCGGGACCGACGGGTGCGGTGCGCACATCGCGGTTGAGCCGTCCGGACAGCGAGGTGAACTCGGCGTCGAGCAGCCAGCGCAACCGGTCGATGACATGGGTGCCGTGCTGCATGAGGCCGCCGCCGCCCGCCGACTCGTCGTAGATCCAGTTCATCGCCATCAGGGGGCCGCCGAGGGCGCAGGTGCTGTGAACCTCGCGGATCCGGCCGGCCTGCCCGGCGCGCAGGAGGTCACGCATCCGGGTCAGCCCGGGGTCGCCACGCCAGATGAAGCCCGAAGCGTGCTGGACGCCCTTCTTCGTGGCGGCGGTGAGCATGTCCTCGGCCTCGGCCGCCGTCATGGCCACTGGCTTGTCGCACAGGACGTGGCAGCCGGCGTCGACGGCCTCCAGGACCTGTTCGTGGTGGGCCGGCGGCAACGAGGCGATGGACACCACGTCGGGCCGCGCCCGGCTCAGCAGTTCGCCGAGGCTGTCGGCGACCAGCGGGACGTCGTACCGGGCGGCGAGGTCCTCGGCCCGGCTGCGGGTGCGGCTGAAGACGCCCACCGGTTCGGCGCCCGCGCGCCGGAAGCCTTCCAGGTGCAGTCCGCCGGCCCAGCCCGCGCCGACCACGGCCACTCGTATTCTCGCGTTCATCGAAGCCTCTCGCCTCGGAGATGGATGGGAGCCGGTGGCTCAGCCGCGCCGGGAGTCCGCGGCGGCGAGCGTGCCGGCGGGGCGCGGGGAGACGTCGGCGGGCCAGAAGTCGCTCATCCCGCGGAGGCCGGCGGGGCCGTGCTGCCCGGCCAGGCGGGTGATTCGGGCGCCGACGAAATGGGCCGCCTCGATCTGGTCGGGCGTCAGCTCACCGCAGTCGGGGGCGGTCATGGACAGGCCGTAGGGGTTGCCGCCGATCCTGCGCAGCACCGGGTGGGTGTAGCCGGTGGGCACGATCAGCGAGCCCCAGTGGAACATCGTGTGGTAGAGCGCGAGCAGCGCGGCTTCCTGGCCGCCGTTGGGCAGCGAGGCGCTGGTGAAGCCGGTGACGGGTTTGTCCGCCAGCCGGCCGTGGAGCGCCAGGGGGCTCGTGGTGTCCAGGAACGCCTTGAGCGGGGCGGCGATGTTGCCGAACCAGGTGGGCGTGCCGATCAACAGGCCCTCGGCCCAGTCGAGGTCTTCGAGGGTCGGTTCGGCGGGCCGGTCGGCCACCGGTGTGGCGCCGGACCGGCTGGCGCCCGCCGCGGAGGGCTCCCCGTGCGCGCCCAGGGCGCGTACGCGGACCTCCGCGTTCTGCGCCGCGGCCCCTTCCGCCAGACGCTCAGCCACCTGGGAGATGACCCCGCTGGAGCTGAAGTAGACGATGGCGATTCGGGGTTGCATGTCCTGCTGCCCTTCCTCTCCGCTGTCCGGGGCGGCTCCTCGTCCGCCCTCATGAGCCATCGTCCGGGGCGGGGTCGTGCGGGGGCGTCAGAGCAGTACCGTGACAATCTCCGTCACCCCGTGCCGCAGGCGCATCACGCAGTGCAGCGCGGGGCGCCGACGGGCGGCGGAGGGGGCGCGGTACGCGCCGGACACGACAAAACCGGGGTCCCGTCCGAGTGGCTCGGACGGAACCCCGGTCAGGGGTGACAGGGCGTCAGGGACCGACGTGGGGAGCGCGCGCGGCGGACGAGCCGTCGCGGACGACCTCGCCGGTGAGGTTGCCGTTGGCGCCCGAGCCGAGGAACAGCACGAGCCTGGCGACGTCGTCGGCGTCGGAGAGGCGGCGGGTGGGCGTGCCCGAGGCCAGCGCGTCGGTGATCGCCTTCGGGATGGGCGGCCGGCTGTCGGTCAGCGTGAAGCCGGGGGCCACGACGTTGACCAGGATGCCGTCACGGCCGGCCTCCCAGGCGAGGCTGCGGGCGAGGCCGTAGAGGCCCGACTTGG
The DNA here is from genome assembly GCF_053595355.1 of Streptomyces sp. NPDC002513. Lineage (NCBI taxonomy): Bacteria > Bacillati > Actinomycetota > Actinomycetes > Kitasatosporales > Streptomycetaceae > Streptomyces > Streptomyces sp. NPDC002513. The sequence goes on from NZ_JBSFXK010000001.1 coordinate 92,040, forward strand.
CCGTTCCGTACGGGCCGGGGCCGGGGACGCCCTCCTCGGCGACGCTGGAGGAGATCAGCACGATCCGGCCCCAGCCGCGCGAGCGCATGCTCGGCAGGACCGCCCGGACCTGGGCGGCGGCACCGATCAGGTTGGCGCTGATCATGGCCTGCCACTCCTCGAGCGACACGTGCTCGAAGCGGACGGTCGGGTCCGGTGGGCCGTCGCCGCCCCAGCGCACGGCGTTGGCGACGAGCACGTCGACCCCGCCCCAGCGTTCGACGACCGTGTTCACGGCCGCTTCGACGGTCGGCAGGTCCTCCAGATCGAGCCGGACCGCGAGGGCCTGGCCGCCGGCGGCCTCGATCTCGGAGACGACCTTCTCGGCCTTCTCCGGATTGCTGCGGTAGGTGATGGCGACGCGGGCGCCCTCCTGCCCGTAGGCGCGGGCGGTCGCGGCGCCGATACCGGTCGAGGCGCCGGTGACCAGGACCACACGGTCCTTGAGCGCGGTGTCCATCGTGGGGTGTCCTCTCTTGTGGTGTACAGGCGTCCCTGCGGCGGCGGGGCCAGGCCTCAGCGCGCCGCGGAACGGTTCAGCCGGCCGGGGCCTCGGCCGGCACACGGGCTGCCAGCGTCTCGACCGCTTCCAGAGCGGCGGCCCGGGAGGCCTCGTGGGTGTCGCGGAACTGCTCCAGGAAGGGCATGACCGGGGCGTGGGTCAGCTCCGTGTGCACGAACTCCACGTCCTCGATGCCGAGGGACTTGAAGAAGGCACGCAGGTAGGGCTCCTGGTAGTCGAAGGGCTCACGGGGTGTCCCCGGGCCGTAGGCGCCGCCGCGCGCGCTGAGCACGACGACGGACTTCCCGGCCAGCGGGAGCCAGGGCAGGGTCACCCGGTCGATCCAGGTCTTGAGGGCCGCGGGGACGGAGAAGTTGTACATGGGCGTCCCGAGGAGCAGGACGTCGGCCGCGAGGAGCTGCTCGATCAGGGGGCGGGTGGCAGCCCACGCCTCCACGAGCTCGGGGGCGGCGGCCACCTCGTCCATGGCCGCGAGGTCCCGCACGCCGTTCAACGAGGACTGGGTGGCCAGCTTCACCCGGGCCTCGTCGAGGGGGGCCACCGGATCCGCCAGCAGGTCCCGGTAGGTGTAGATGCCGTCCGGATGCGTGGCCCGCCAGCGTTTCACGAAGGCCGCGCCGAGTTCCCTGGAGAACGAGTCACTGCGGGCGCTGGCGTCGAGGTGCAGCAGATGCGCCACAATATTCCCTTTCAGACAAGATGATCTGAAGTCGAGACCAGACTAAACCAAGATAGTCTCGAGTCAAGACGATTTCGCTCTTTTGCTATTCTGCTGGCATGTCCCTCACCACTCCCGTCGGCGACCAGGCGTCGACCGGCCGGCTCCACAGTGATCTGCACTGGCTGTTCGCCCGGCTCAAGCAGGGGCTCGCCACCGCGGAGGCTTCGGTCGTGGGCAGGCACGGCATGACTCTGTGGGGCTACACCGTGCTGATGGCCGTCGCGGAAGCCCCCGTCCGGAGCCAGCTCGCCCTGGCCCAGGCCGTCTCCGTCGACAAGAGCAAACTCGTTCTGGTCCTCGACGAGCTGGAGTCGGCCGGACTGGTCCGTCGGCGTCCCGACCCGTCCGACCGCAGGGCCCGGATCATCGAGGCGACCGAGGACGGCCGACGCGCCCTGGACGCGGCGCGCGCCGACATCGAGGCGATCGAGCAGAACCTGCTCGACGATCTGGACACAGCCGACCAGGAGCAGCTGCGCGCCGTCCTGCGCAGGCTCGTCGGCGGGCCTGTCGCCCGCATCGAGGACGGCCGCCAGGCCGACAACGCCTGCGCACCGCCCCAGACCTGAGAGCCGCACCGAGCCGGTGCGGCACCTCGGGCCCGCACACTCACACCCGCAGTACGCGTGCGAGCTCGGAGCGTCCCTGGATGCCGAGTTTGCGGTAGGCGCGGGTCAGATGGGTCTCGACGGTCCGCCGGGTCACGTACAGCTCGCGCGCGATCGCCCCATTGGTCCGGCCGACGGCGGCGAGCAGCGCCACCCGGTGCTCGCTCGCGGTGAGCGCCTTGGCGCCGAAGTGTTCGGGGCGCCTGGGCAGCCCGCCCGCGGCAAGAAGTTCGGTGTGGACGCGCTCGGCCAGCTGCACCGCGCCGAGTCGCTGGGCGAGGGCCAGCGCGCGCCTCAGCGTCTCGCGAGCCGCCCGCCGGTTGTTTCTGCGCCGCAGGATGATGCCGAGACCTGCCTCCGCGTACGCCGTCTCCAGCGGGGCCGTCCCGGAGCGCAGCACCTCCACCGCCTCCGTCAGCGCGGCCGCCCCTTCCTCGTCCCCCAGTATCAGGCCCTTGGCCCGCAGGGCCACGCCGATCGCGCGCGGGGTGCCCCACCGGCGGGCCGCACACAGTTCCGCCTCCACCAGCCGGAGCGCGCCCTCGACGTCGCCCAGTTGGTTGCGCATGAACGCGGCCTCCGAACGCCAGCGGGATATGGCGGGGTTGCCGGATCCCCAGCTCTCCATCCGCCGGCCGCTCTCCAGCAGGTCCTCCAGGGCGCCCTCGATGTCGCCGCCGGCTCCCTTCAGCCGGCCCCGGGCCGCGAGGAGCAGGGTGTGCGGCCAGAACTCCGGCAACGCTCCGGCACAACCGCGGGCCTCCAGCAGGGCGAACGCCTCGTCTGTCCGGCCGAGCTCGGTGAGGACGTTCAGCAGCGGTGCGAGCACGAGCGAGTGGATCAGGTCCGCGCTGTCCTGCTCACCGAGGAGGTCCAGGGCCTGCCGGGCGGCGCGCTCGGCCGCCTGCAGCCGCCCTCCCTCCAGTCGGCTGGCGGCTCGCACAGCCAGCGCCAGGACGGTCGCCGACAGACCGCCGACGCCCGGCTGTCCGGTCAGCGCCGCGTCGCACCACTGCTCCACGAGTTCCGGTTCGTCGGCCCACATCAGCGTGAAGACCGTGTACGGCATCAGCTGCGGATACCGGCCCGTGGCCGGCTGGCTCGCGAGCGCGGACTTCAGGGCGTGCACCACCTCAGCGGCGGGGGTCTGCCCTTCCATGGCCGCGTGCAACGCCTGCAGGGAGGTCCAGTGCACGACGTCGTCCCTGCCGTCGTCGGAGAGTTTGACGAGCAGATCGGCCGTGTCGGCCGCCCCGGAGGAACCCAGCAGGGCCGTCATCGCCTCCGCACTGTCCAGTTGGCGCAGCAGGGCGTCCCGGGACCGGGAGGGCGGCACCGCCTGAAGATCCTCACGGCACTCCTGGAGGACCTCGGCCGCCTCCTCGATCCGGTGGGTGCGGATCAGGGCCTGCGCGTAGGCGAGGACCGTACTCACCCTGCAGCGCGGTGTCTGTACCGTGTTCAGCCGTGATCGCAGCCGGAGCACGAGGCCCTGCGGATCCGTGATCAGTTCGACGCAGTCCAGCGTCGCCTGGAGCTCGTCGTGGACGGGCTCCGCCAAGGGTTCGTCGAGCGCACGCCGCAGCAACGCGTGTGCCTCCGCCGGACTGCGCTCCGCCACTGCCTCGTCGGCCGCCGCCTGCAACACCTCGGGGACCCATTCGGCTCCGATCGGCCCGGTCCTCAGCACATGCCGGACGATGTCGGACGGGGCGGCACCGCGCCGGTGCAGGGCCTCGGCCGCCCTCCGGTGCACCTCGTCCGGGACGACGGCCTCCGGCAGCCACCGCAGCGCCCTGCCCACCACCGGTTGGACGTACGAAGGGACGGCGAGGTCGGTCAGCAGGCCCATGCCGCCCAGCACTGCGAGGGCGTTCGCCGCGTCGCTCTCCGGCACGGCCGCGGCCTCGGCGACGACGGCGGCGTTCACCTCCCCCTCCAGCAGAGCGACCGTCTCGGCGACACGCGGTACGGCGGCGGGCAGATGGGCCAGCCGAGCCCGCACCGTGTTGCCGACGAGTCCCTCGGTCGCAGCGGTGGACAGGACTCCTCCCACCGGTTCGAGAGGGATCGGGGCGACGGCCCTGAGCATCGTGTTCAGCAGCATCGGGTTTCCGGCCGTCAGGCGGTGCAGATCGTCGGCGAGCGGGGCGGGCGTCGGGCCGAGCAGGCCGTCGATGAGTTCCCCGGTGCCCGCGGCGGTCAGCGAGGCGGGGCGCAGCACGGTCCACTCGCCGGCCTCGAGCAGGGCGGCCAGCAGAGGTGGCTTGGCCATGGGCTCGCCGAGCCTGCGGGTGCCCACGATCGCGACCGGCCAGCCTTTCAGGCGCCGGGCGACATAGGCGAGGACGTGCAGGGAGGGGGCGTCGCAGAAGTTCAGGTCATCGACAGCCAGGACCACCGGTGCCTGTTCGGCCAGACCGCGGACGGCACAGAGCATGCCGTTCAGGACCTGGACCACGCTCGTACCGGTCGTGGGGAGCCCGACCGAGTCCATGCCCCGAAGCAGATCGGCGACCGGCCGCGCGGCCTTGGTGGGTCCGGCCGCGAGGGCGGCGAGGTGCGGCTCCAGCAACTGGTGCATCACCCCGTAGGGCAGGTCGGCCTCCAGGGAACTGCAGCGCGCGTTACACGTGATCAACTGCCGTGCCCGCGCCGCCCGTTCGAGTTCCAGCAGCAGCGCCGTACGGCCGATGCCGCAGCCCCCCTCGAAGAGGAGCAGGTCGCCGATGCCCCGGCACAGGGCGTCGGCGGTGCGGTCGAGAACGAGTAATTCGGACCAGCGTTCCACCAAGATCTGCTGCACGGTTCCCCCGGTCGTGTTTCGCTGCCTCGCTCGGTGTGGCCGGTGACCGGCCCGCCGGGGCCGGTCACCGGCGGTGGGTCAGGAGATGCTCTGTGCGAACCGGAAAAAGTTCGTCGGGTCGTAGTGCGCCTTCACCGTCCGCAACCGGCCCAAATTCTCCTTGTAGTAGGCGTCCGCCCAGTCGGGCAGCACGCGGTCCAGGTAGTTGACGTAACTCTCCCCGTTGGAATACGGGTTGATCACGTCGAACACGCCGCCGGCCCAGTTGAGCGCGATCGTCTGGTCGACCGCGCTCGGCGTGCCCGTGGACAGGCCGGTGGCGACGCTGACGATGAACTCGGAGTCCCGGTGGACGTAGGCGGTGTCCGTACGGCCGAGGTCGTTCGCCCGGCCGCCGAGGACGATGGTGCGGATGAACCGGGAGTGGCCGGCGACCCGGTCGGCGTCGAAGGCGGTGAGCAGCGCGTCGATACCGGAGGCCGGTATGGCGTTGCTGAAGAGGCGACTGCGGTCGAGAGACCATCCGAAGCGGCCGATCTGGCCCTCGGGCGTGGTGCCCTGGAGGTGGCACTGGGGCACCGTCAGGGTGTTGCAGTTGTACCAGGCCCGCATTCCGTCGGTGTACGCGTCGTCGTTCACGGTGCGCGTCGCCGGGGCGTGGCCGACCTCCGCGACGAGGGCGTCCAGGAGCGGCGGCAGATCGGCGGGGTCGCCGAGCCAGACACCGGCCACACCCACCACGGGTACGGCTCCGGGCGCGGCGTCGAAGAGCGCGAGAACCGGCCCCGAACTGAGCCTGCGCGGCGAGGCGATGGCCCACCGCTGCCATGCCTCCAGGACGTCCGCGGCCTGGTCCCAGGTCCAGCCGAAATTGAAGCGCGAGAGGGTCGGCACCGGGGTCGCCGTCATACGGTAGGACGTGACGACCCCGAAGTTGCCGCCGCCACCGCCGCGCAGCGCCCAGAACAGGTCGGAGTTCTGGGTGGCGGAGGCGGTCACCACCGTACCGTCGGCGAGCACGACACAGGCGGACTCGAGGGTGTCGGAGGCCATCCCGAGGTACCGGGTCTGCCAGCCGAGTCCGCCGCCCTGGATGAAGCCGCCCGCTCCCACGGTCGGAAAGAGCGCGCCGGGCAGGGCGAGTCCCGTGCCGGCCAGACCGCTGATCGTGTCGATCTGAAGCGCTCCGCCGCCCAGCGTCACGATGTTGCCGTCGGCCCTGACGCCGTTGAGCCGGGACACGTCGATGACGAGTCCGGTGGTGAGGGAGAAGCCCAGGAAACCGTGTCCGCCGCTGCGTGCGGTCGCCGGGATCCCGTTGGCCCGGGCGAACCTCAGACAGGCGCTGACGTCGGCGGCCGACTGGCAGTAGGCGATGGCCGCGGGCTGCACGGAGTCGTACTCGGTCCAGGAGATCTGCTTCGCCGTGCTGTACGCCGCGTCCGCCGGCAGCACCAGGGTGCCACTCAGACGCTTCTGGAGCAGTGCCCAGTTGGGTCCGTCGGCCGCTTGGGCGAAGACTGCGGGCAGCGCGCTCGTCGCCCCCACGGCCCCCAGCGTCGCCGTAGCCCCCGCGCGGATGAAAGTTCTTCGGGAAACCATGTGCTGTTCCTCGTTTCGGGTGATCGATGCGGATGAGTCGCGAAGTCAGCGGCGCATGGCCTCGACGAGGGCGTGGACGAGGGTGTCGCCGGCGTTCTCGGCCTGAACCGCGCGGGTCATGCGGAAGCCCGCCTCGTCGAGCAGTTGCCGCCAGTCCTGCTCGGTGCGTTCCTTGCCGCCGAGGATCACCATCATGAAGAGGTCGGCGAGCATGCTGGGGTGCAGGCCACCGCCCTCGGGGACAACGCTGTCAATGACGATGAGCTTGGCGTGCGGAGGCATCGCCTCCCGCACCCGGCTGAGGATCTTCAGGCAGTTCTCGTCGCTCCAGTTGTGCAGCACCCGGGAGAGCACGTAGGCGTCCGCGCCGGGGACGACGGAGTCGAAGAAGCTCCCGCTGACCACCTCGACCCGGTCCTGGACCCCCTGTTCCGCGATGTGGGCGGGCGCTTCGGCGGTGACCGCCGCGAGGTCCTGGACGACGCCCGTCATGCCGGGGTTCATCTGCAGCACGGCCGCCAGCAGGGTGCCGACGCCCCCGCCGACGTCCACCACGCTCTTGATGCCGGTGAAGTCGTAGCGCTCGAGGGCGGCGACGGCCGGGGCCAGGGAGGTGACGCCCATGGCCCGGTTGAACAGTTCGTTCTCCGCGGGATTGGCTTCCAGGAAGTCGTAGTAGGCGGCGCCGTGCACCCGGTCGAAGGCCGGCTCACCGCTGCGGACGGTGTGCATCACCTCCGTCCAGGCACGGAAGCAGGCGCCGCTCTGCAGCATGACCCCGTAGCGGAAGCCACCGGGAGCGTCGCTGCGCAGGATGGCGCCCGCCTCGGTGAGCGAGAAGCTGCGATCGGGGTGGGCCTCCAGCACGCCCAGCGAGGCGAGGACGCGGCAGAAGCGGTGCAGCGCCTCCTCGTTCGCGTCGGTGCGGGCCGCGAGTTCCGAGACCGGCATCGGCTGCGACCCCAGGTGGTCGGCGAGACCGAGCTCGGCGGCGACGTAGAAGGTCTGTCCGATCCACGGGCCTCCCATGTGGTAGAGCTGCATCAAGTCCGGGCTCTGGGACGGCGTTACGGCACCCACAGTGTTCCTCCTCGAGCATGGCTTCTGGACACGACTGCGCGTTCTGATCACGACCGCCCGGAAGGGACGGCGATGGCGTGCGGAACGGACGGCCCGAGGTACGGAGAGGCATCCGCCGCATACGGACGGCCCTGCCCCGCAAGGGCGGGAGGCCGTGCGCCGCAGTGAAGGAGCCGACACCCGGTGCGGGCGCTGCGCGGCCCTCGGTGCGGCTCTGGTCGGGAAGGTGGCGGATCAGCTCACCGCGGAGCGCGTTGCTGCTCGCGCGTCCGGCGGATCGACTGTCCGGTGAGGCGTCGAGCGACCTGTCGTAATGACCGGGAATCGCTCACGCTGTACAGGGCTGTATCGGAGCCGACCGGATCGATCACCCGGCCCGGCAAGCGGAGGGCCATTCTCCAGCCCCGCGTCGGTGCATGGTCGAAAATCCCCTGAAAAGCCTGCACACAGCACCGATACATACCCCCGTTGTTGGACCGCAGGCCTCGTCCACCCCGACAGCAGGGCATACACCCCGCACTGGATCCCAATCGGCAGGAGCCATTCAAGCACCCCACCCCTTTTCGACACCACCTCCATGTCTCATTTCCCACGGGAGATGGCCGAAACCGCCCCCCGCGCCTTGAGCCCGCCCCGGACTTCGACACCCACGCCCTTCACGTCAACCGAGCGACAAGCCGCCGGCTCTCCGACGACACCCCCATCCACCAGGCGAAAGGAGGAGAACCCCCAGGCCGAAAGGCACCCCCGGGCGGATGTGACGCCGTTCACACACCTCCCGACGAGCCCGCACCCGACGGAACCCCCCGCGGGGCAACCGAAGCGATCTTGGCCGACAATGAATCCAGCCGAATAACCGTCATCCGTGAAGCACCGAAACAAACACCGAAACAAATCCATTTCCCGGAGTTTTGTTGCCCGCTACACAAACGGGTTGCTAATGTTCGCCACCGGCACACCATCCGCACGCCAGGTCCTGCCCCGACCCGAGAACCCGCTCTTCGGTCACATTTCGAACGCTGCGATTCTGCGCAAACGGAATGGAGAAGCACATGCCTCACGGAGCATCCTCCTTGACGCATCAGGTCGGGCAACTCTACGACCAGATGGCGGGGTTCGAGTCAGACAATTTCAGCGGGGATCACAATCTGCATTTCGGTTATTGGGACCGGCCCGAGGATGCCTGGCCCCTTGAGCGCGCGGAAGAGCGGTTCACGGAACTGATGATCGAGAGGCTTCGGCCCGCGCCGGGCGGCTCGGTGCTCGACGTCGGGTGCGGAATGGGAACACCGGCGATCCGTCTCGCGAACGCCACCGGCAGCAAGGTCACCGGCATCACCGTCAGCCACGAGCAGGTGAAGCGGGCGTCCGCCCGGGCGTCCGCCGCGGGAGTCGCGGACCAGGTGTCGTTCCAGTACGCCGATGCCGCGGCCCTCCCCTTCGAGGAGAACTCCTTCGACGCGGTCTGGGCGCTGGAATCAATCATCCACATGCCCGACCGCGTCCAGGTACTGCGGGAAATCGCACGGGTGATCCGGCCCGGCGGCCGGGTCGTACTGACGGACTTCTTCGAACGCGCCCCCATTCCGGACCGGAAGCGGAGTGCCGTCGCGAAGTTCTACGAGAACTGGGTCATGGGCCCGCGTGTGACGATCGACGACTATCCGCGCCTGGTGCGTGAGGCGGGGCTGCGCCTGGTCGAGGTGTCCGACATCAGCGAACAGGTGATGAGGCGGACCCTCGAGGGCATTGCCCGGCGGATCGCCCGGGACAGGGAGCACATCGACGACACGCTCGGCTCTGAACTGGCCGACGATCTCGGCCTCTCCGACCTCATCGAGGTGTGGGAGCTCGGCTATCTCCTTGTGGTCGCCGAGCTCCCCGCGCAGGACACCTGATCCGTCCGGGGCCCCGGACGGGCAGGCACCAGCCCACGAGGCGGAACAGGCCTGCATCAGGACGCAGGGCACAGGACAGCAGCAGTCGACTCCGACGGAGGACAGCATGCCCACCGATTCCCCCGCAGGACCGGATCTTCGGAAGATGTACCACTCGTCGGGCCCGTGGATAGGCCAGACGCTCTATGTCGCGGCTCATCTGGGTCTCGCCGATCTGCTGGGCGAGGAGCCCATGGGAATCGGGGAGATCGCCAAGGCGACCGACAGCGACGAGGACGCCCTGTACCGCTTCTGCCGGGCGCTGACCGCGCTCGGCGTCCTGGCCGAGCATTCCGGCAAGTCCTTCAGCCTGCGGCCCGCCGGGAAGGTCCTCGCCGACGGATCGCCCGACGGCTTCCGTGAGGGTGTGCTCCTGCAGAGCGGCGCGGTGTTCCGCGCCTGGGCGGACGTGATCCACACCGTCAGGACCGGGCGGCCCGCCTTCGACGAGGCGTTCGGAATGGACTATTTCGAGTTCCTCGCGTCCCACCCCGACGAGGCGCGCGTCTTCAACCGCGCCATGGGCGCCACCATGCCGGCCGCGATCGCCGCGCTGGAGCGCTACGAGTTCGACGGATGCGGCACGGTGGTCGACGTCGGCGGCGGTGACGGACGGCTGCTGGCCTCGGTCCTGTCCCGTCACCCGGAGGTGCGCGGGGTGCTCCAGGATCTGCCCGAGACCGTGCAGCAGGCCGGGGAGCACCTGGACGGGGCCGGTGTGACCGACCGGTGCACGCTGCTCGGGCAGAGCTTCTTCGACACGGTCGCGCCGGGCGGTGACGTGTACATCCTGTCGCGCGTCCTGCACGACTGGAACGACGAGAACGCGCTGAAGATCCTCCGCAAGGTCCAGGCGGCCATGCCGGCACAGGCACGGCTCGTGCTCGTCGAGAGCATCCTGCGGCCTGCCGAGGGGGACATCCTGAGCGTGTTGGCGGACCTCCTCATGCTGGTCGTCCTCGGCGGCCGGGAACGCACGCAGAGCGAGTGGGCGGAACTCCTGGAAGCAGGTGGATTCACCATTCAGCGGGTTCTGGACGACCCGGGCATGGCCACAACCCGCGGACACAGCGTCATCGAGGCGACCGCACGGTAGGACGGCAGGACGACAGCACGCGCGACAGCACATTTCCGGCTCCCCTCCCCTCCCCTCCCCTCCCCTCCCCTTCGTGACGGCCCGCGACGCCACCGCCGGGCCGTCACCGGCGACCGGGCAAGGCCGCCGTGGTCCGCACCACCGGCTTCCTCCAGCATCTCCACCGCCGAGATCACCCGCCGCGAGACCGCCGCCTTCCACCGGAGGCTCCCGCAGGCCGAGTTCGAGCGGCGGGTCCCCTCGAAGAGGATTTCGCGCACATCATTCGCCCCGGCCCTGCCACAGACGGCGGATTCGACCCCGAGGGTTTGTTTGGCCAGTAAACATGGCATCTGACCTGCGGAAATACGAGGCGGCAGACGAGTCGGGCTGTACGCCGGGTTCTGTACCGGGGGGTCCTCGCGGGCCCCTCGGTGACGGCCATCCATCTAGGGCCGGCGTTGCCGCCGGCCTCGTGCGGTCTACCCGCGGACTCGGGCGGGCAGCCCTCCGACGTCCGCGCAGGGCGCCTTTTACAGCGGCCCCTTTTGACCTTGCTCCGGGTGGGGTTTACCTAGCTGCCCAGGTCACCCTGGGCACTGGTGGTCTCTTACACCACCGTTTCACCCTTACCGAGGACCGAGGTCCCCGGCGGTCTGTTTTCTGTGGCACTGTCCCGCGGGTCACCCCGGGTGGCCGTTAGCCATCACCCTGCCCTGTGGAGCCCGGACGTTCCTCGGGGAGGTCCACAAGAACCTCCACGCGGCCGTCCGCCCGGCTCGTCTGCCGTAGCGACCATGGTACCGGGCGCACGCGACCGCCCGGTCCGGCGGTCAGCAGAACTCCGCAGTCTCCAGCTCGAAGGCGAAGGGCTCCGGGAGCGTGAGCGGCTTGCCGAAGGGAATCGTGCAGTGCTGGCGGTAGTCGTCGTGCTCCGGGTCGCTGAACAGGGTGACCGAGGAGGCGTCCCGGTCGATCAGCAGATAGAGCGGGATGCCGCCGCGGGCGTAGCAGCGCCGTTTGCCCTCGCGGTCGATCCCGGGCCTGGTGGACGTCACCTCCAGGACCATCGCCACGCCGTCACAGGGCATCCAGGAGCCGGCGCCCCGGAAGATCCGCAGTTCCCGGGGGGCGAACGTGCCGTCGGGGATCACGTGGTCCTTCGGGCAGCCGCCGCCGCTGGTCAGTTTCAGGCCCTTGTTGCCGGAGAACTGCATGGGAGTGCGGGACCTCCCGTACACCTGGTTCACGACCAGCTCGATGCAGTCCTCGTGGTCTCCGTCCGGCGGCGGCGTCACAACGATCTCCCCCTCGATCAGTTCGGCCCGGAAGCCCTCCGGGGTGTCGAGGGTCTGGAAGATCTCCAGCAGGCCCTCCGCCGGCGTGAGCGGCTCATGGGCCATGGCAGTCATGTCACGCCCCTCCTTCGGTCGCTCGCCAGACTGGGACATCCGGAGATCACCTGTCCAAGGGATCGGGAATCGTTCCCTCGATCGTGGCACACGGGCACGGGTCCCGTCAGGGAAGCCACCGGGGCCGCGCCGGAGCCCGGGTACGGAGCCCGGGTACGGAGGCTCCTCCCCCGCCGCACCCCGTAATCTGGCGCGAGTCCCGCCGTCCGGTACCGAGGAGAATTCGTGCTCGTCCTGCTGCCTCCCTCCGAAGGCAAGGCCCCCTCGGGGAGCGGTGCCCCGCTGGAGTTGGAGTCGCTGTCGCTGCCTGGCCTGACCGCCGCGCGGGAGGCCGTGCTCGGTGAGCTGGTGGAGCTGTGCTCGGGGGACGAGGACAAGGCGCGCGAGGTGCTGGGGATCGGCGAGGGCCTGCGCGGGGAGGTCGCCAAGAACGCCGGGCTGCGGACGGCGGGGGCACAGCCCGCCGGGGAGATCTACACCGGTGTGCTCTACGACGCCCTGGCTCTCGGCTCGCTGGACGCGGCGGCCGGCCGACGGGCGGCCGGGTCCCTGCTCGTCTTCTCCGGGCTGTGGGGCGCGGTCCGCGTGACGGACCGCATTCCCTCGTACCGCTGCGCGATGGGGGTGAAGCTGCCCGGCCTGGGCGCGCTCGGCGCGTACTGGCGTACGCCGATGGCCTCCGCCCTGCCGGAGGCGGCCGGCGACGGGCTGGTGCTCGACCTGCGGTCCTCCGCCTACGCGGCCGCGTGGAAGCCGAAGGGCGAGGTCGCCGGACGGACGGCGACCGTGCGGGTGCTGCACTCCCGGATGGTGGACGGGGTGGAGAAGAGGTCGGTCGTCAGCCACTTCAACAAGGCGACGAAGGGGCGGATCGTCCGCGCCCTGCTGACGGCGGGGGCCGGCCCGGGCAATCCTGCGGAGCTGGTGGAGGCGCTGCGGGACCTGGGGTACGTGGTGGAGGCCGAGGCGCCGGGCCGGAGGGGGAAGGCGTGGGCGCTGGATGTCGTGGTGACCGAGATCCACTGAGACCCCGTCCGATCAGTCATTGCAGTGTGCGCAACGACCTTTGCGCACACTGCTGTCCCTGGGCAGGATGAGGCCATGACCTCACCACTGCCCTCGCCGCCGTCCGCGCTCTCCGTCCTCGACATCGCGCCCGTCGTCCCCGTGGTCGTGGTGACGGACGCCGCCGACGCCGTACCGCTGGCGCGCGCCCTCGTGGCGGGCGGGCTCCCGGCGATCGAGGTGACGCTGCGGACCCCGGCCGCGCTGGAGGCGATCCGGGCGGCCGCCGCCGAGGTCCCGGACGCGGTGGTGGGGGCGGGCACGGTCCTCACGGCCGGGCAGGTCGGCGACTGTGTGGCGGCGGGCGCGCGCTTCCTCGTCAGCCCGGGGTGGACGGACACGCTGCTGACGGCGATGCAGGCGTCCGGGGTGCCGTTCCTGCCGGGTGTCTCCACGGCGTCGGAGGTCGTCGCGCTCCTCGAACGGGGCGTCACGGAGATGAAGTTCTTCCCGGCGCAGGCCGCGGGCGGCACGGCGTATCTGACGTCGCTGGCCGGACCGCTCCCCCAGGCGCGGTTCTGTCCGACGGGCGGGATCGGCCCGGTGAACGCCCCGGACTACCTGGCGCTGCCCAACGTCGGCTGTGTGGGCGGAACGTGGATGGTTCCGGAGGACGCGGTCGCGGCACGGGACTGGGGACGGATCGAGACGCTGGCGCGGGAGGCGGCGGCACTGCGGGGATAACGCCTACGGGGAGTGTCCGAGGACGCCCCGAAGGCCGTTCAGTTTCCGCGCAGGTGGGACGTGTCGTTGAGGAGGCGGACGCTCGCGTTGCCGTCCGCGTAGTACGCCACCGCGGTCAGGGAGGCCGCCGACAGCTCCATGCGGAACAGCGCCTGCGGGGGTGCCCCGAGGGCGAGGCGGACCAGGGTCTTGATCGGCGTGACATGCGAGACGAGCAGGACCGTGCGGCCCGCGTACGAGGCGACGAGCCGGTCCCGCGCGGCGGCGACCCGGCGGGCGACGGCCGCGAAGCTCTCGCCGCCGCCGGTGGGTTCGGCCTCCGGGTCGCGCAGCCAGGCGTCCATGTCGTCGGGGTACCGCTCCCGGACCTCGCCGAAGGTGAGGCCCTCCCAGGCGCCGAAGTCGGTCTCCCGCAGTCCGTCCTCGACGCTCACCTCGCACCCGAGGCGGGCGGCGACGATACCGGCGGTCTCACGGCAACGGGCGAGGGGCGAGGAGACGACGGCCTGGACGGTCCCCCGCGCGGCGAGCACACCGGCGGCCCGTTCCGCCTGGCGCCGGCCGATGCCGGAGAGCGACGGATCGCCGCCGCCGCTGCCGGAGAACCGCTTGAGCGGGGTGAGCGGGGTCTCGCCGTGCCGCAGCAGCACGAAGGTGGTCGGGGTGCCGAGGTCGGGCGGGGCGGAGGCGACGTTGCGGGCGGCCCGCACATCGGCCGTCGCCGAGCCGCCGGTACGCCCGGAGCCACCGGCCTCGTCCGCCAGGGCCGTCGCGGAGTCACCCGTACGCCCGGCCTCACCCGCCGTGGCCGGCGTGATCGTCGTGACCCCGTCGCGGGTCGCGGCCGGGGCAACGGTGGCGGTGGCGGCTCCCAGGGCCGCACGGGCCCGGGCCGCGCCCGCGGCCGCGTCGCCCGGGGGGCCGGCCGGCTCGGGAGCCGTGACGGCATGCGCCTCCGGCTCCGCGGTGGACCGGGCCGGTTCCCACCGCTCGCCCCGGCTCCCCGCGTCCATCGCCTCGTTGGCGAGCCGGTCCGCGTGCTTGTTCCGCTCGCGCGGGATCCACTCGTAGGTGACCTGCCCGGCCGGGAACAGGGCGGCGGCCTGCATCGCCAGCGGCTTCATCGCCGGGTGCTTGATCTTCCAGCGGCCCGACATCTGCTCCACGACCAGCTTGGAGTCCATGCGGACGTGCACCCGCGCGGCCGGATCCAGCTCGTGGACCGCGCGCAGCCCGGCCAGCAGCCCCCGGTACTCGGCGACATTGTTGGTGGCGGTCCCGATGAACTCGGCCCGCTCCACGAGCGTTTCGCCCGTCACCGCGTCCCGCACCACGCTGCCGTAGCCCGCGGGCCCCGGGTTGCCCCGGGAACCGCCGTCGGCCTCGACGATGAACTCCCGCACGCGCAACGCCTCTTACAGGCCGGACTCGGCCGTGCGCACCAGGATGCGGCCGCAGTTCTCGCAGCGGGCGACCGTGTCGGGGGCGGCCGCGCGGATCTCGTTCAGCTCGGTGATCGCCAGCTCCTGACGGCAGCCCTGGCAGGTGCGCTGGTACAGCTTGGCCGCGCCGACGCCGCCCCGCTGCTCGCGCAGCTTGTCGTACAGCTTCAGCAGATCCGCGGGCACCGAGCCCGCGATGACCTCGCGCTCCTTCGTCACCGACGCCGCCTCGCCGTCGATCTCCTCGAAGGCCGCGTCGCGGCGCGCGGTCGCGTCGTCGATCTTCGACTGCGCCGACGCGACCCGCTCGGTCAGCTCGGCGACCCGCTCCTGCGCGGACTCGCGGCGCTCCATCACCTCCAGGACGACGTCCTCCAGATCGCCCTGCCGCTTGGCGAGCGAAACGATCTCGTGCTGGAGGTTCGCGAGGTCCTTCGGGGAGGTGACCGCACCCGAGTCGAGGCGCTGCTGGTCACGGGCGGCGCGCTGGCGCACCTGGTCCACGTCCTGCTCCGCCTTGGTCTGCTCGCGGGCGGTGTCGCTCTCCTCGGTCTGCGCGGCCACCAGCAGGTCGCGCAGCTGCGTGAGGTCCTTGGTCAGCGACTCGATCTCGGCGTGCTCGGGCAGGGACTTCCGCTTGTGCGCGAGCTGCTGGAGGCGTACGTCCAGGGCCTGTACGTCGAGGAGTCGGATCTGGTCGGCGGGCGCGGCTTTCAGTTGGGGGCTCCAGGGTTCTTCGTCGGGTTGGACGACGCCGTGTGGGCGGTCCAGGGGTCGGTGACCGTCGTCGAGACGTGGACCCGCAGGTCCCATCCGTGCCGGTCGGAGATCTCGTCGAGCTGGGCGGCCGCCAGCTCGCACCAGGGCCATTCGGTGGCCCAGTGCGCCGCGTCGAGCAGCGCGAGAGGACTGGGGGTGCGGTCCGCCATGAACTCGGACGCCGGGTGGTGGCGCAGGTCCGCGGTGAGGAAGGCGTCGACGCCGGCCGCGCGGACGTCGTCGAAGAGGCTGTCGCCGGAACCGCCGCTGACGGCGATCGTACGCACCAGCGCGTCGGGGTCGCCGGCCACCCGGATGCCCTGCGCGGTGGCGGGCAGCCGCTCGGCGGCGCGGGCGGCCAGCTCGCGCACGGTCACGGGGTGGTCCAGCTCGCAGATCCGGCCGAGGCCCCGGCGGCCCTCCGGGTCGGTCGCGTCCGGGACCAGGGGGCGTACCACCCGCAGGTCGAGCGCGCCGGCGAGGGCGTCGCTGACGCCGGGGTCGGCCCGGTCGGCGTTGGTGTGGGCGACGTGCAGCGCGATGTCGTTCTTGATGAGGGTGTGCACCACACGGCCCTTGAAGGTGGAGGCCGCCACCGTCGTCGTACCGCGCAGATAGAGCGGATGGTGGGTGACCAGCAGGTCCGCGCCCAGCTTCACCGC
Source organism: Streptomyces sp. NPDC002513 (assembly GCF_053595355.1). Taxonomy (NCBI): domain Bacteria; kingdom Bacillati; phylum Actinomycetota; class Actinomycetes; order Kitasatosporales; family Streptomycetaceae; genus Streptomyces; species Streptomyces sp. NPDC002513. The sequence goes on from NZ_JBSFXK010000001.1 coordinate 108,455, forward strand.
CTCGTCCGCGATCTCCTGGACCGGGTCGACCGCGAAGAGGACCCGGGAGACCTCCTGGTCGGCGTCGCCGACGACGGTGCCGACCGCGTCCCAGGACTCGGCCCGCTCGGCGGGCCACAGGGTCTCCAGTGCGGCGATGACTTCAGACAGACGGGGCACGGGGAAAAGGCTACCCGCCCCGGGGCGGTGCCCGGCCGGCCGTGGGCGATTCCCGCAGGCCGGGCGGATCCGGGGCGGTCCCCGTACGCCGGGGTGCGGACCGGGCGCGGTCCCGGCCGGGGCGAGCGGCTCCGTCCGGGGCGATCCGGAATCCCGCCCCGGGTACGGCCGATGCCCTCCGGGGCGCTCCGGCCGGGGATCGCGTACGCGTGCGGCGCGCGCCCACTCGTACAGCACACCCGTCCTGGTTTCCTCAGGTGATTGGCCGCACGAACACCCTTATGTGTGAAGCGGCCGTCCGTGCAGGTCACGTCCGTGCGTACGAAAACTAGTTTCGTCGCCGGAGGTGACCGAACGATGACGGCCTGTGCCTTCGAGTCCGCCACGGCGGACGGGAGCGAGTGGGCGGCCCGGCCCGGATGCGTGATCACGGCGAACGGGTCCTACGCGGCCCGTCTCGCCCTGGACGGCGAGTCCTGGTATCCGGAGCGCTGGACCCTGGACGGCCCCGAACCCTACGCCGTACCGCTGCCCGGCAACCAGCCGGAGGACCCCGGCACCGAGGTCCAGCCACTGGCCGACGGCCGGGTGCTGATCCACCGCCTCGTGGCGGAGCGCCACCTGTTCTCGCTGCTGTACCCGACCGGACCGGGGACCGGCGAGCTGCCGCTTGGCGCGGTGGACGGCCCGCGCGAGGAGACCCGGCTGCGGCTGCTGCCGCCCGCGCCGACGGGGGACCGGGCGTTCGCGCTCGCGGTGGGGCCGCGGTCCACCGCGGTGTGGCTGGTGGCGGGGGGAGCGGCCGGGCCCGAGCGCCTGGCGGAGCTGCCCGGCCGCTGCTCGGGCGGGGTCTGGCTGGACCGGGCCGGCCGGATGCTGGCCCTGGACCGCACCGAGGACGGGGGGCCCACGAAGACGGTGGTGGTGGATCTGGCGCGGGGCGGGCAGGTGTCGCCGCTGCTCCAGATCACCGACGGGAGCAACGACCGGCTGCTGCTCGCGGATCCGGACAGCGGGCTGCTGCTGATCCGCTCCGACGCGCCCTCGCCGGGCCGGGAGCGGCTCGGCTGGGGGGTGTTGGGGAGCACACTGCCGGTGCGCTTCCCCGACTGTCTGTGCCTGGACTACCCGGTGACCCCGTTCGCGATCCAGCCGGGGCAGGTGCTCACGCCGGAGAGCTGCGCGGTGGCGTTCAGGGTCGACGGGGCGGCGGGCACCTGGGTCGGGGTCTGGCGCCCCGCGCACCGCCGGGTCCTGCATCTTGCCGCGCCCCAGGGGTGGTTGGCCGGTACGGGGCTGTGGACCCGGGAGGGGGTGCTGCGGCTGCCGTTCACGACGGGTGCGGTGCGCTGCGGGGTGGCGCGGCTGGAGGCACCCGTGACGGCGGCCGAGCCTGCGGCGCGGGTGCCGGGGCCGGTGCGCCCGGTGCCCCTGCAACAGGCGCCCCTGCAACAAGCGCTCCCGCAACAAGCGCCTCCGCACCGGCCACGGGCACAGCAGCCGGCACAACCCTCGGCACAGCGGCCGACGCCACCACCGACGCCGCCGCCACCCCCACGTCCCCGCACGGCTCCCCGGTCGACCGGGGTCTCGCTGCGCCGCGCTCTCGCGTGGCCCCGCCCCGACACCGGGAACACCGGCAGGCCACAGCCCCCGGGAGAAGCGCCGCCCACGGCCCCCGGCACGGCAGCCCTCACCACCCCGGGCACAGCAGTCCTCACCATCCCCGGCACAGCACTCCTCACCACATCCGACACAGCAGTCCTCACCGCACCCGACACGACAATCGCGACAACCCCCGCCACGGCTGTCACTGCGGCCCGTTAGAATCGCCCGGCTGTACGAAGGATCATGTTGACGGGGTGGACATTTCTCATGAACGACACCAGCACCGCATCGCCGCTGTCCGCCGAGGCCCAGGACCTCCTGAGTCACGGCCGACACCGTGGCCCGGTCTCGGCCGAGGACCACGAGGAGGCCACGCACGGCCGGCACCGCAAGCCGTCCGGGCAGGCGGAGGACACCGGCACCGCGTTCTGACCGGCACGAGGAAGCGCGAACCGACGGCGCCCATCACGGTGGGCGCGCCGGTACCACGGTGAGCGCACCGGTCGCCGGACCGGACACGGCCCCGCACGTCGCATGACGTGCGGGGCCTTTCCGTGCGGGGGCTCACCCGGGCCCCGGCGGTGGCGGCGGACGGACGGCTGTTCAGCGATCCGTCGGCCGTCACCCCGTGCCGGCACTCGGACGTGCCGGACGACGGTGCCGGCACTCAGGCGTGCCGGACGACGGTGTCGGCGAGGACGGGCGCGTCGTCCCGCTCGACGGCGCTCACGGCCACCCGCACCGCGCCGTCCTGCCGCCACACGCGGATGCGCAGGGTCTCGCCGGGATACACGACTCCGGCGAAGCGCGTGGCGTAGGAGCGCACCCGGGTCACATCGCCGCCGAGCAGGGTGTCGACGACGGCCTTGAGCGTGATGCCGTAGGTGCACAGGCCGTGCAGGACGGGCCGTTCGAATCCGGCGAGCTTCGCGAACTCGGGGTCGGCGTGCAGCGGGTTCCAGTCGCCGGAGAGGCGGTAGAGGAGGGCCTGGTCCTCGCGCAGCGGCCGTTCGACGGTCCTGTCCGGCTCGCCCAAGGGCGCGGGGAGCCGGGTGGAGGGGCCGCGGTCGCCGCCCCAGCCGCCCTCTCCTCGTACGAAGATCTGGGCGTCGTCGGTCCACAGCGGGCCGTCGGCGTCGGCGACCTCGGTGCGCATCACGAGGACCGCCGCCGTGCCCTTGTCGTACACGGCGGCGATGCGGGCGGTGGCGGTCGCGGTGCCCGCGACGGGGAGGGCACGGTACACGGTCAGGGACTGGCCGCCGTGCAGGACGCGGGCGAGGTCGACCTCGACACCGGGCATGGACAGTCCGCCGATCACGCCGGGCGCGCCGGCGCCGGCGACGGTGGCGAAGCTCGGCAGGACGTGCAGCCGGGACTCCAGGGTGTAGCGCAGCTCGTGGGGGTCGGTCGCGGGGCTGTCCCGGTCGGGGCGGGTGCCCGCGCCGATGCCGAGGTGGTACAGCAGGACGTCCTTGCGGTCCCAGGTGATCTCGCCGGAGCGGGGTTCGGCGGCGAGGGCCTTGGCTGCGTCGATGGGCATGGGGCTCCTGACACGGGCGGGTAGGACCCCGGTGCGGCCGTCCGCGCCGTCGGCCGCACCGGGGTCGTCACGGGGCCGCGGGAACCGCCCGTACCGGAACGCGTTCCAGTACGGCGACCCCCTGTATAGCCCAGGGCTCCTCGCTCGTGAAGGCTCCTGACGGTGCGTCAGTTCCATGGGTGGCCAGAGCGTCGGTTCCGTGGACGGCACCTCGTCGGCACGGCGCCGGTTCCGTCGGGAGCCGCGCCGGACCCGTGGACGGCACCGCACCGGTTCCGTGGGCGGGCCCGTACCGGTCCCGCCCGGCCGTGACATTTGTCCTGCCCGAACCCGTACAAGCGCATCTGCCGGACGGGCACCCTCCGCCCGTAGTGTCGGGCGCATGACGAAAACGACCGGGACACCACCAGCCGTGTCCTTCACGGGGGCGGTCAAGACCTACGGCACGGTACGCGCCGTCGACGGCATCGACCTGGAGATCGGGGCCGGCGAGACGGTCGCCCTGCTCGGCCGCAACGGCGCCGGCAAGTCGACCGCGATCTCACTGCTGCTCGGCCTGAACGAGCCCGACACCGGCATGGTGGATCTGTTCGGCGCCTCCCCCGAACAGGCCGTACGCGCGGGCCGGGTGGGCGCCATGCTCCAGGAGGCGCGGGCCGTGCCCCGGGTCACCGTCCGCGAGCTGGTGTCCTTCGTGGCCGGACGCTACCCCGACCCGCTGCCCGTGGCCCGGGCGCTGGAGCTGGCCGGGATCACCGCGCTGGCGGGCCGGCGCGTGGACCGGCTCTCCGGAGGACAGACGCAGCGGGTGCGGTTCGCGGTCGCGCTCGCCGGGAACCCGTCGCTGCTCGTGCTGGACGAGCCGACGGCGGCCCTGGACGTGGAGGCGCGCCACGCCTTCTGGGACTCGATGCGGACCTACGCCCGCGGTGGCCGCACCGTGCTGTTCTCCACGCACTACCTGGAGGAGGCGGACGCGTACGCCGACCGGATCGTCGTCATCGACGGCGGCCGGATCGTGGCGGACGGCACGGGCGAGGACCTGCGGCGGTCCGCGGGCGGCAACCTGGTCTCGATCGACCTGGCGGGCCGGGGCACCGACGGGCTGGACCTGCTGCCCGGGGTGCGGTCGGTCCAGGTGCGCGGGGACCGTGCGCTGCTGCGCACCGACGACTCGGACGCGACGGTGATCGCTCTCGCCCGCCTGGGCGCGATACGCGGCCTGGAGGTCGCCCCGGCGTCGCTGGACGACGCGTTCCTGGCCCTGACGGCACGCGAGAAGGAGACCGTGTGATGGGGGACTATCTGCGGCTCGAGGTGCGCCGGACCCTGCGCGACGTCGGCTTTGTGATCGGCGGGGTCGCGATGCCGGTGATGATGTACCTGCTGTTCACCAACATCGGTGCCGCCGACGGCGTCTGGAAGACGGCGTCCATGGTGAGCATGGCGGCCTACGGCGCGGTCGGCTCGGCACTGAACACCGGCGGCGGGGTCGCCGAGGACCGGGCCATCGGCTGGCTGCGGCAGCTCAGGGTGACGCCGATGACCCCGCGCCAGGTCGTCGTCGGCCGGGCCCTGACCGGTGGGGTGACCGTCCTGCCCGCGATCGTCGCGGTGCTCGCGGCGGGCGGCCTGGTCAACGGGGTACGGCTGGCCGCCTGGCAGTGGGCGGCGATCGCCCTGCTGCTGTGGCTCGGCTCGGTCCCCTTCACCCTGCTCGGCCTCGGCAACGGCTACCGGATGACCGCGCAGACCACGGGCGTGACCAACATGGTGTGCAGTCTGGGGCTCGCGGTGCTCGGCGGCCTGTGGTTCCCGGTCGCCCTGTTCCCCGGCTGGCTGCGCACCCTGTCCGCGTACACCCCCACCCGTCGCTTCGCGCAGCTCGGCACGGCGGTCGCCGAGGGGCACGCCCCGGCGCTCACCGCGGTCGTGATCCTGGCCGCTTGGCTGGGGGCCTTCGGTTCCTACGCCGTGCTGTCGTACCGCCGAAGCGCGGCGACCGTCTGAACGGGGAAAGAGATGTCCTGGACACACAAGATCTCACGAGGATGGGACGCGTGGCGGTCGGCTGCGCGGGAGGGCCGAGAGGTCCAGCGGTGGTACCAGGAGAACAAGACACGTCTGAACGCCGAGTGCCGCGCGGCGCGCAAGGCCGGGAAGCTCCCGGAGAACCCGGGCCCGCCGCCCAGCGGCTTCACCCTGCTGCCCTGGCTGCTGATGGGGATGGGCGCCTTCTCGAACATCTTCCAGGGCAAGACCCCGAACCCGTGGATCGGCGTCCTCGGCCTGTTCACCTTCAACTCGCTCTATATCCATGTGGCGTTCCGCGTCTTCTCGAAGGAGGCGCGCGAGGCCCGCTCCACCCGGGTGGCCCTCGGCCTGATGGCCGTGGTGACCTGCGGACTCGCCATCGGCTACGGCGGCACGTGGCTGCTGTTCTTCCCGCTGCTCGGGCTCGCGACGGGTGCGGTCCTGCGCGGGCACCTGCGTGCCTACGGCACGGCGGTCGCCCTGCTGGCAGGGGGCGTCAGCTGCTTCCGTGACGGCTGGAACGGCCTGAACATCGGCTACGCCACCTGGATCTCGACCATGGTGACGGCCGCGATCCTCTCCCTGTCCGAAGCCGTACGGGAACTGCGCGCCGCCCGCGAGGAGCTGGCCCGGCGCGCGGTGGAGGAGGAGCGGCTGCGCTTCTCCCGCGACCTGCACGATCTGCTCGGCCACACCCTCTCGGTGATCGTCGTGAAGTCGGAGGCGGCCCGCCGGCTGGCCCCCCGGGACCTGGAGGCGGCGCTCGCGCAGGTCACGGACATCGAGTCGGTCGGCCGCCAGGCGCTCACCGAGATCCGTGAGGCGGTGACGGGCTACCGCGAGGGCAGCCTGGCCACGGAACTGGACCGGGCCCGCTCGGCCCTGGCCGCCGCCGGCATCGAACCCCGCGTACGCCGGTCGGGCCCTCCCCTGACCCCCCGGACGGAGGCCCTGCTCGGCTGGGTGGTGCGCGAGGCGGTCACCAACGCCGTGCGCCACAGCGGTGCCGCCCACTGCGACCTCACCATCGAGGGCACCCCCGAGCGCGTCCGTCTGACGGTCGAGGACGACGGGGACGGGGCGCCCGTGCGGCCCGCCCCGGAGGGCGTCGGAGGCACGGGTCTCAAGGGCCTGACCGAGCGCCTCGCGGCGGCGGGCGGCTCCCTGCGGGCCGGCCCGTCACCGCACGGCGGCTTCACGGTCACCGCCGAACTCCCCGTGGACGCCGAGGACCCCGCCGAGCCGGTGGAGGTACCGCTGGCCACGGCGCCCAGGGCGACGTGAGCGACCAACTCACGTCGTCCGCCCGTGGCCGCTGTCCCAGGTGTGGGGCCGCCGTCGCGTGCTGTGCAGGGGCCGTGGCCACAGTGGCGGAGGCATCCCGCGCGCCGGTTTCCGGCTCGTGGCGGTGCGCACCGCTGATCAAGCCAAGGGGTAGGCGGCAATCAGACGGGCTGAGTAACGGCCAGGGTGATCACGACGGATGGTGATCTTTTCGTAACCAAGCTCCTTGTCCGATAAGTGCCTTTTGTTCATCGGTGAGCTGATGATGTGATCGCCTCAATGAAGAAGATCATGAGACTCACTGCCGCCATGGCGTTCGCCGCTTCGCTGATGTCGGGGACTGCCAGTGCCGCTCCGATGCCCGCGCAGCCGCACCCGTGGGACCATCGGGTCAAGTGCCAGACAGACGACCCGGAGGGCAGGCACATCGTCACCCGCTACGGGAACTCGGAGCTGGGCTGGTATCACTTCACAGGCCGTCACAACATCAAGAAATGCTCCACCCTGTACGCAGCCCTGCACGGCCGTGTGGACCGAGACGATCACCACGGACACCTGGAGTACGACGGGGTCGAATTCGAGACAGGCGTCCCCAGGCCGCGGCAGGTGAAGTTCACGGTGGTCGTGCAGTACACGCGCAAGACCACGGACGGCCGCTATGATGCCGGTCGCGGTCAGAAGATCGGCGTCATCACGGCGTACTGCCACAACCAACCGGGGAACAAGTGTCCGGCATGGGCCAAGCTGTGAACTCTCCTGAACCAGGCGTCGAGCAGGCAGCCACCGGCCGTCTGCTCGATCTCGCCCGCTCCTTTATCACCACGCACGTGTCGTGGAAACCACTGTTCATCGGCGCGGTCATCACGGGCGACGACCGCATGCGCCTCTATTTCCGTTCACCTGAGCGGGACCGCACCTATGGTGTGGACGTGCTGATCAGCAATACGGGGCCCGGTCTGACCGGCGCTCTGGTATCCCCGGCGTTCCTGGCCAACGAGCACTTGCATCTGCCTTCCGACGATCCGCACTGCGATGTGATCGTGGATCTCACCGACTACTGACGGATGGGATGCGTCACGCTCACTCGCTGGTCAGCGCAAGGCGGTGGGGGCCAGCCGGATTGTCTGTGGCTGCATCCGGATGCGTATGGTCTTGGGCTTGTCGGCCGCTTTCACCGGTTCAACGGGGTAAGGAACGTGTTCAGGTGCCGTCCCGACAGCTTTTTACTGTCGGGACAACCTTATTAAATTCCCCGACGCCATAACCCTGGACCTGCCCGTCGCATTCTCGTAACGCTCGAATCAGAACACGTAGGGATCCTCGTTGATCAAGTGCCCCATGTGCTCCAAGGTGTCACGCATGCTAGTAGGGGATTCCGTAAGAGAAATTCCTTTTTGTGAAGTGCGATCGAGAAGCTTGAGCGTCCTAGCCGAGGTAGTCTCGCCGACCGTGGGGATTATGGACTCGGATAGCTCCTGAGCCTCGCGCCAGGCATGAACTTCTAGGTAGCAGTCGAGCAGACGCACCGCTGAGATGTTCCGGTATCCGACTTTGGCTCCCGCTTCCTGGCGTAGGGCCCGCAGGAGATACGGGATCGCACTCTTCCACTGCTCGGACTCCTGGAGGGCAAACCCCTGATTCCCGTCGATCTCGTCAACGGTGACCCACCAGGACCAGAAAGGATCACTGTTACGATCACTTTCTTGCGCCAGTGAACGCGCGCGATTGAAAGTTATTGCAGCTTCCGCGCCCTGTCCCGATTGAGCAAGACCCTTTGCTTCTCGCACTCGGAAGATGGCTTCGATGCGCGGGGAAAGGGTGCCGTAGTCGAGGATAGATCGCGAAATTGCCAATTCTTCACGCGACCTCCCCAGCCAGCCGGCCTGCATAGCCATGTTCTGCAAAATCAACAGCTCAATGGCTCGGTCCCCCGACAACTTCGCCAAGAACAACGCTTCTTGGTTGAACCGCCGGGCGGCGCTGTGATTTTCCGCATCAAACAGCGCCCATCCGGCTACTTCTGCCAACTCGGCGGCAGCAGCTCGAATGTCTTGTTCGTAGCGAGGTTCATAGTCTCCCTCCCCCAGCCTCCTGTGTACAGCCTTGAATGCCCGGGCCGCCATTTCGGCGATAGGGAGTCCGCTTAGTTCGTTATCGAGGACGATTAGCCGCTTTGACGTATCGCGGATTGCCTGTGCGTATGTATCGCCTCTTCCCTCGACCAGCAGAGGCAGGCGTTCAGATTCGACCTCCGACGCCGACTGAGCATACGACATTTCCCAGGGGCGAGGCGCAAGGCGGAGATAGTGGCCGGGGATACGGAACGCGTCTGCGATGTGCTCGATCTTCGCTATGGTGGAAATTACAGCTTCGCCGCGAGCGATCTGACTCACGCGAGACGACTTGATGTCGCAGGCTTCCGCGATCCGATTGAAGCTGATTCCGGTCCACTTGCGAATCAGCTTGAAGAGGGTACCGAATTCATGTGCCGCTAAGGCGTGCCGTACATCGTCCCTCTCAAGCACGTCTCGCGGAATTGCTGTCAGCGGTTCCACACGCGCCCCCGTTTATCAGCCGGTGACCATTCATTCTAGACCCGTGATGGGTCACCCATCGTGGGCTAGGCAGCAGTTGCCCCAACCGGAAGGTTTGGAGAAGCAGCAAGGACCCCCGCGACGCAGCGAACGTCCGGGGGCGTGGCCACCAACCCCATGGAGGTTGACGACAGTGCACAAAACTACAGCCGGACTCCCCGAAGGGCACCAGCCAGCGGGGGCTGAAACCGACGCGCGGCAGTGGGAATACACGACTTACGCGCCCACTGGTGAGACATGCCCGGCGTGCGGGAAAACGATCAAGAGCCTTGAGAGTTGCCGCCGGGCGATGCTGGCCCGGCCTGACACGGCTCCGATCGTGGCGTACTGGCATACGGCGTGCGCCCCGAAGGTGGGACAGTGACCGCCGCGCGCCAGTGCGGCAGCGCTGCGGAACCCCGCGCGAACTTGCCTGAGGGGTGGACCTCGTTCCCGTCGCAGCCGGACAGCGAAGGCCAGGCCCACTGGTACGCGACGGCGCCGTACGACGTGAGCGCGATCAGGGAGCCGTTCGACCAGTGGCCTGATCACCCGGCAAGGCGCCTGTGCCACACGATCGTTGGCAAATCCTGGGACGAACTGTGCTCCGCGGCGACCGCTCAGGTGGAGTTGTACGAGGAACTGACTGGCGGTAAGCAGCCGTGACCCGCGCCGCCCTCCGATACGTTCCCCACACGATCCGGCACGCTCCGGATCTTGAGTCGACTCGTGAGGCCTTCTGCACTTCGAACGCCTGCGGGGAGTCATCCCGTCCCGGCGACGAGGAACAGATCCAGCTCTGGTGCCTTCGCCACACGGGCCGCAACCCGACACACAACGTCTTTCGGCGCGTGTTCACCGACCATGCGCGCGTGATCCGCGACGAGTAGATCCCCGCCCCTTCCGTGACCGTGGCGACGCGGGGCGGAGGGGCGGGTCGCAAAACGGCGCGGGGACCGATTCCCCGCAGGAGCATCACGAAGGGGTGGGCACATGACCGCAGCCCCTGAGTCACAAACGCCCCGTCCGGTCACATGCCGGGCGGGGCTTTCGGCTGCCCGCAGATCCGCCTGACGCGTCCCGGCAAGCACCCCGCTCTATAGCCTGTCCCGCGTGAACGAGATGCCACGGGACCACCGGCCCGCCCCGTCCATCCGCGTCCTGCTCGCCGAGGACCAGGGCATGATGCGCGGCGCCCTCGCCCTGCTGCTCGGCATGGAGGCGGACATCGAGGTCGTCGCGCAGGTCGCGACGGGTGACGCCATCGTGGACGCCGTGCTGACCCATCGCCCCGACGTGGCCCTGCTGGACATCGAGCTGCCGGGCATGAGCGGGCTGGACGCGGCGGTCGAGCTGGGCCGGCAGGCGCCGGACTGCCGGGTACTGATCCTCACCACCTTCGGGCGCCCCGGCTATCTGCGTCGCGCCATGGAAGCGGGCGCCGCCGGTTTCCTGGTCAAGGACGGCCCGGTGGAGGAGCTGGCCGCGGCGATCCGGCGGGTTCTCACCGGGGAGAGGGTCGTCGACCCGGCTCTGGCCACGGCCGCCCTCAGCGCCGGTCCCAACCCGCTGACCGCCCGCGAGTGCGACGTACTGAACGCCTCCGTGGACGGGGCGACGGTCGCGGACATCGCCGCGAGGCTCCGCCTCTCGGAGTCCACCGTGCGCAACTACCTCTCCTCCGCGATCGGCAAGACGGGCACCCGCAACCGCATGGAGGCGATGCGGGAGGCCCGCCGGCAGGGGTGGCTGTAGGGGACGGCGGGAGCCGGTGGGGCATCCGGTCCCCGAGGCCGTTTCCCTGACGACGGATCAGTTCATCACGGGATGGTCACGGATTCCTTAGCGGGTCGAAGCATCGGAATAGTTGCCCGTGCATACAAGGTTTACCCGGCACTTATCCGGCGCGGATCCCGTCGAACGACCTCATCCGTACCTCGTCACTTCCGGCCTGGAGGCCTCACCTCATGACGCACACGACGACCGACCAGGCCCCGCGGAGGCCGTCCGGCGCGATCGTGCCGGTGCTCGCCTTCGCGGGCATCGTGGTCGCGGTGATGCAGACGCTGCTGGTCCCGGTCATCAAGGATCTGCCCCAGTTGCTGAGCACCGCGCCCAGCAACGCCACCTGGGTCCTGACCTCCACCCTCCTCTCGGGCGCCGTGGCCACCCCGATCATGGGCCGCCTCGGCGACCTCTACGGCAAGCGGCGGATGCTGCTCACCAGCCTGGCCGTGATGGTGATCGGCGCACTGGTCAGCGCGCTCACCGACGCCCTGCTGCCGATGATCGTCGGCCGTACGCTCCAGGGCTTCGCGATGGGCGCGATACCGCTCGGCATCGGCCTGATGCGCGACATGCTGCCCCGTGAGCGGCTGGGCTCGGCGATGGCCCTGATGAGTTCCTCGATCGGCGTCGGCGGCGGACTCGCCCTGCCCGCGGCGGCCCTGGTCGCCCAGCACGCCGACTGGCACACCCTGTTCTTCGGCGCCGCCGGGCTCGGCGTCCTCTCGATCGTCCTCACCCTGCTCGTCGTGCCGGAGTCCGCGGCGCGCGCCGGTGGCTCCTTCGACCTGCCGGGCGCCCTCGGCCTGTCCGCCGGTCTGGTACTGCTCCTGCTGCCGGTCACCAAGGGCAGCAACTGGGGCTGGGCCTCGGGCACCACGCTCGGCCTGTTCGGCGCGGCCGTCGTGGTCCTCCTCCTGTGGGGCCTGTTCGAACTGCGGGTGGCCGCCCCGCTGGTCGACCTGCGCACCACCGCCCGCCGCGAGGTGCTGCTCACCAACCTCGCCTCGATCATGGTCGGCGTCTCGTTCTACGTCGTCTCGCTCGTGCTGCCGCAACTGCTCCAGCTTCCCGCCGCCACCGGCTACGGCCTCGGCCAGTCGATGGTCGTCGCGGGCCTGTCCGTGGCCCCGCTCGGCCTGACGATGATGTTCACCGCGCCGGTCTACGCCCGTCTCTCCGCCCGCTACGGCCCCAAGGTCACCCTGATCACCGGCCTGGTGATCATCGCGATCGGCTACGGCGGCGGCCTCGGCCTGATGAACGCCGCCTGGCAGACCGTCGTGACCTCGGTGATCCTCGGCGCGGGCATCGGCCTCGCCTACTCCTCGCTGCCCGCGCTGATCGTCGGCGCGGTCCCGGCCTCGGAGACGGGCGCGGCCAACGGTCTCAACACCCTGATGCGGTCCATCGGCACCTCGGTCTCCAGCGCCGTCATCGGCATGGTGCTCACCAACACCGCACAGCAGGTGAACGGGGTGGCGATCCCGACCATGCACGGCTTCCGCGTCTCGTTCCTCATCGCGACCGGCGCGGTGGCGCTCGGCCTGCTGCTCGCCCTGTTCCTGCCCCGGCAGCGCCCCTCGGCCCGGACCCGGTTGCGCGCGAGCAGCGAGGAGGACGCCAACCTGGAGCGGGCGGAGGAGGTCCTGCGGGGCTTCCGCGGCCGGGTCCTGGACGCCGGGGGCGCCCCGGTCGCCCGCGCCAAGGTCACCCTGATCGACCGCCGGGGGCGCCAGGCCGGTGCCACCCTCTCCTCGGAGGACGGCAGCTATGTGCTGGCCGTACCGGCGCGGGGCCCCTACGTCGTGGCCGCCCGGGCGACGGGCCACGCCCCGCGCGCGGCGTCGGCCACCCACACGGGCGACGACCGCCCGGTCGACCTGGATCTGTCCCTGCCGGGCGAGACCGTCCCGGCCTGACCGGCTCCGCCACTGCCGCACCCCCGGTCGCCGCCGCGGCGGGGGGTGCGGCAGCATGGGGCGCCTACAGGTCCGTACGGCGCCTTCGCCGCGGTACGCGCCTGCCCGCACCGACGACGAAAGGACCCCCATGCCCGCGGCGCCCTCCCCCGAGATCCAGGCCTCGTTCGAGGCCGCGAAGGGGTTCATGCCGCTGCGCGAGGGGCTCGCGCTGTACGAGGCCGCCGTCGAGGCCGGACGGCTGGGGCTGCCCCTGCTGGAGGTCGGCACCTACTGCGGGCGCTCCACGATCCTGCTCGCCGACGCGGCCCGCGCCGCCGGGGTCACCGCGCTCACGGTCGACCACCACCGCGGCAGCGAGGAGCAGCAGCCGGGCTGGGACTACCACGACCCCGCGACGGTCGACGCCGAGGTCGGCCTGATGGACACGCTGCCCACCTTCCGGCGCACCCTGCACAGGGCGGGCCTGGAGGACCACGTGGTCGCGCTCGTGGGCCGTTCGCCGCAGGTGGCCGCGGTCTGGAACAGCCCGCTCGGCCTGGTCTTCGTCGACGGCGGTCACACCGACGAGCACGCGAACGCCGACTACGAGGGCTGGGCCCCCCATCTGGCCGTAGGCGGCCTGCTCGTCATTCACGACGTCTTCCCGGAGCCGGAGGACGAGTTCACCGGCCAGGCCCCTTACCGCGTCTACCTCAGGGCCCTTGAATCCGGCGGGTTCACGGAGGTCTCGGCGACCGACTCGCTGCGCGTCCTGAGGCGAACAGGGGCGACGGACGCGGGGCGCGGTTAGGGTCGCAGGCATGTCGAACGCTGGACCGGACCTCGATGCCCCCGAACCGCGCCGCCCCCGGCGCGGGCCGCTGATGGTCGCGGCCGCCGCGCTGGTGCCGGCCGCCGTGCTCGGCTGGCTGGTCTACGAGGCGGTGGCCGACAGCGGCGGCGGACCGGCCGGGGCGGCGTCCCGGACGCTCCCGCCCGCCACCGCGGGCTCCCCGGCACAGGACGGCAAGCTCTCCCCCGCCGGGTCCGGCTCGCTCAAGGGCAAGGTCGTCCTCGTCGACCCGGGACACAACCCCGGCAACTTCCGGCACACCACCGAGATCAACCGCACGGTGGACATCGGAACCACCCGCAAGGAGTGCGACACCACCGGCACGTCCACCAACTCCGGGTACACCGAGGCCCAGTTCACGCTGGACGTGGCGCACAGACTGCGCACGATCCTCGAACGGCAGGGCGCGACCGTGAAGTTCACCCAGGACGGCGACCGGCCCTGGGGGCCGTGCGTGGACGAGCGGGCGCACATCGGCAACACCGCGCACGCGGACGCGGCCGTCTCCGTCCACGCCGACGGCGCGGCACAGGGCGACCGAGGCTTCCACGTCATCCTTCCGGCCTCGGTGCACCAGGGCTCCGCGGACACCCGCCCCATCGTGGGTCCCTCGCACGACCTGGGCACCCGCATCAAGGACGGCTTCAGCCACGTCACCGGCAGCCCGCTCTCGAACTACCAGGGAAACGGCACCGGTCTCGTCGTCCGCGGCGATCTCGGCGGCCTCAACCTGTCCACGGTTCCGAAGGTGTTCATCGAGTGCGGCAACATGCGCGACAGCAAGGATGCCGCACTGCTGACCAGCGGGGCGTGGCGGCAGAAGGCGGCGCAGGGGATCTCTGAGGGAATCGTGAGTTTCCTGCGCGGGTAGTGCTCACCCGCCCGGGCCCGGCGGACACCCAGGCCGGGCGGACGATAGGGTCGTCACTGCGATGAGGGCCCGCCCGCGCGCTTCACACCGCGGCCCGAGGGCGACATGGCGACAGCGACGCCTCCACCGACCACGAGACGACAGACGAAGGACCCGTAGTGAATATCCGCTCCCTCACGAGAGGCGACGGCGTGGTGATCGGAGCAGCGGTCGTGCTGTTCATCGCCTCGTTCCTCGACCTCGCCGGCTGCGGCAACGCCGGCGCGATCTGCGCCCAGCTCAACCTGCCCAACGCCTGGGACGATCTCGGACTCGGGCTCGGCACGTACACGGCCGGGGTGATCGGGGGCGCGCTCGTCGTGTTCACCCGGCTGCTCCCCGCGCCGCGCAAGGTCGCGGGCCTGGAGCTGGGAGCCTTCGGGGCCGTGCTGACCGTCGCCGCCGCCTGGGTGCTGCTGTGGACGCTGATCGACACCAGCCAGGCGGGCGCCGGTCTCGTCCTCGGCTTCATCGCCGCCCTGGTGCTGGCCGCCGCCGCCATCGCCACCCCGCTCGTCCCGGCCCTGCAGACCGCCCTCATCCCCGCCCCCAAGCCCGCCGCGCCCCAGCCCTACGGCGCGCAGCCGGGGACCAACTACGGCTACCCGGGCGCCCAGCAGCCCTACGGCGGCCAGCCCCAGCAGCCCCAGCCGTACGGCGGCCAGCCGCAGCCCGCGCCCGCGCCCGCCGCGGAGTTCTCCCCGTTCTGGTTCGCCGTGCCGGTGCCGCGCCCGCTGTACGCGGAGGACGGCACCCCCGCGCCGATCGCCGAACTCGCCCCGGGCATCTGGTACCTGGCCGTCGAACAGCGCGGCCCCGGCCTGGTGGCGCAGACGCAGGACGGCCGCCGTGGCGTGCTCCAGGACACGAGCGGCATCCAGCGCGGCTGAGTCGCGCGGCCGGACCGCTTCCGCACGGCCCCCCGCCCTTCCGGGCGGGGGGCCGTCGTCGTAGCCGAACACGTAAAGCTCCGAGCAACGGCCCGGCCCACCGTTGACCGACCGCTCCAGGTCGCTCGACGGCTGTCTCATCCGTGCCGGTCCCGACAGTGGCCATGGTTCCGGCCGCCCCCTCGCCTCACCTTTCGCAGGCCCGCGTCGTCGGGGTGGTGAGACCTTATCGATCTGCTGCCCGAGGGCGGAAAAGGGGACCGTGACATGGCCACTCAGGTGACGACGACGGTGAAAGTACAGCGCAGTTCCTCGTTCCTTCAGATCGCGATCGCCCTGCAGACCCTGACCATCTTCCTTCAGGCGGTCTCCGCCGGACTGCTGCTGACCTCGTCCTACGGAGAGACGCTGCACGGTGTCGGAGCCCGTGTGATGTACGGGGCGTCGATGCTGTACGTGCTCGCGGCGGTGCTGGCGTGGAAGCCGGGCGGCGGCTCGCCCCGGCCCGTCTGGCACGCGTCAGGTTTCCTCGTACTCGCCTCGGTCCAGGTCGTGCTCGGCATCGCGCACGTCCCGTCGGTCCATCTCCCCCTGGGCGTCTTGATGTTCGGTCTGAGTGTGCTGGCGCTGGCCCGGCGCTGAGCTCCGCCCCGGGGTCAGCCCCGTGCGAGCTGGGGACCCGACGGCACCTGGTCGTGTACGCGGGCGCCCGCGCTCTTCCCCGCGGCCTTCACCTTGCGGATGACCGCGTCGAAGGCGGCGACGGCCGTCGCGTCGCCCTTGCGGAGCTTGCCCGGCAGATGCTTGAGGGAGTCGATGGACGCGCCGAGCGGGGCGAGGGCCCGGGACAGCGCCGGGTCACTCCGGGCCTGGTGCTGCGCGCTCTTGAGCCGGCTGTAGGCGAAGGTGCCCGCGACGCCCGCCTTGAGCAGCGTGGAGGTGCGTCCCTCGGCGCCGTCGGCGAACGCACCGGCCTTCCACGGCTTCACGATCCACTGGCGGACCGCCCCGGCCGCGAGGCCCGCGTTCAGCGCGTACCGGGCCTTGGCGAGTTTCTGCCGCTGCGCCGGGGTGGACGGGGCCGGCGAGGGGACCGTGATGTAGGCGGCCACCTCCCGGGTGACGCTGCCGCTCCCGCAGGCGGTGGCACCGGCGAACAGGGCGCCGCACAGGGCGAGCGCGAGGGCGAGGGCGCGTATCGGCACGGGCACGGGGTCCTCCGGGTCGAGCGAGGCGACTGCTCCACCGGCAGCCTCTCCCACCCCGCCCGGCCGCGCCGCCCCACAGGGGCCGGGCGGGTGAATCCCCTGTCCCGCACGGTCTTCGCAGGCCCCGGCGCGTTTCGGCGGAAGGCGACGGGCAATCCGGAGGGCATGTCCCCTCGATATCGCAACGGTGCCGGTCACATCGGCACGCTCATAGCGGTCGTCGCCGATGTCATGGCCCTCATCCTGGGCCTGTGGATCCTGATGTACCTGCTGGACGCGAACCTGGGCAACGGCCTGGTGCGGTTCGTCCACGACACCGCGCAGTGGCTCGCGGGCTGGTCGCGTGACCTGTTCACGTTCCACGAGGCCTGGGCCCGCGTGGTCGCCGGGTACGGTCTGGCCGCGGTGGTGTACCTCTTCATCGGCCACACCATCGCCGACCGCATCCAGCGCCACTGAGAGCCGCCGGCGCCACCGGGACCGCGGTCGCGGTCCCGGTGGCAGGCAGGCCCGGCCTCAGGCGCAGCAGTCGGGGTCCAGGCCCCGGGGCAGGCGTTCGCCGCCGAAGACCGCGCAGGTCGGCTCGTCGCCGCCGAGCGCCGCCACGGCCAGCAGGAGCGAACCCGCCGTCCAGGTGGTGAGTTCCCGCGGCCAGATCGCCTGGTCCTCGAAGACGTAGCCCGTCCAGTACAGGCCCGTCTCCGGGTCCCTCAGGTGCTGGATCGACTGGAGGATCTCCAGCGCGCGGTCGGACTCGCCCATCACCCACAGCGCCAGGGCGAGTTCGGCTGACTCGCCCCCGGTCACCCACGGGTTGGGGACGACGCAGCGCACTCCGAACCCGGGCACCACGAAGCGGTCCCAGTCCCCCTCGATGCGTTCCTTGGCCTCCGCGCCGGTCACGGCACCGCCGAGGACGGGGTAGTACCAGTCCATCGAGTAACGGGCCTTGTCCAGGAACCGTTCGGGGTGCCGGCGTATCGCGTGCCGCAGCGCGCCCACCGCCAGCTCCCAGTCCGGCTGCGGCTCCTCCCGCTGCTCGGCGATGGCGAGGGCGCAGCGCAGCGCGTGGTGGATGGACGAGCACCCGGTCAGCAGCGCGTCCGCGACGTCCGTGCCGTCCTCCAGACGCTTCCAGCCGATCTGCCCGCCGGGCTGCTGCAACCGCAGCACGAACTCCACGGCCGCGTACACCGTCGGCCACATCCGGTCCAGGAACGTGTCGTCGCCGGTGGCCAGATAGTGGTGCCAGACGCCGACGGCCACATACGCGACGAAGTTCGTCTCGCGACCGCGGTCGGTGATGTGCTCCGGGTCTCCGTCGGCGTACGCCGCGTACCAGGAGCCGTCCTCGTTCTGGTGCCGGGCCAGCCAGTCGTACGCCCGCTCGGCCGCCGTGTGCTCCCCGGCCGCGTCGAGCGCCATGGCCGCCTCTATGTGGTCCCACGGGTCGAGGTGGTGCCCGCGGAACCACGGTATGGCCCCGTCCTCCCGCTGTACGGCGAGGACCCCGCCGACGGTCGCGGCGGCCTGCTCGGCGGTGAGGACCCCGGGCAGGACGAGGTGCTCCGTCCGGGGCGTCGTCACTGGGCGGCCGCCTCGGTGGACTCGGAAGACCCGGCGGACTCAGAAGACCCGGCGGACTCGGCGGACGGCTCGGCGAGCCGCGGCAGGTGCGGCTTGGTCGCGTAGGCCACGAAGCTCTTGCCGATCACCGGGTTCAGGGCCTGTTCGGCGACCCGGGTGGCGAGCGGCTTCTTCATGATGTCCCAGACGAGGAGCTTGTGGTACGCGCGGACCGGCGGCGCCTTGTCGTTGTCGACGCCGAACGCGCACTTCAGCCACCAGTACGGCGAGTGCAGCGCGTGCGCGTGGTGCGTGCCGTACGGCCTCAGGCCCGCCTCCCGCATCTTCGCCAGGAGTTCGTCCGCCTTGTAGATGCGGATGTGGCCGCCCTCGACCTCGTGGTAGGCGTCGGACAGGGCCCAGCAGATCTTCTCGGGGCCGTAGCGCGGCACGGTGATCGCGATGCGGCCGCCCGGCTTGAGCACCCGGACCATCTCGGCGAGGACGCCCTTGTCGTCCGGGATGTGCTCCATGACCTCGGAGATGATCACGACGTCGAAGGACGCGTCCGGGAAAGGGAGCGCGAGGGCGTCCCCTTCCATGGCGGTCGCGGTGGCGCCCGCGGGGGCCTCACCGGCCTCCTTCATCGCGGCGAACCACTTGGCGACCTCGCGGATCTCCTCGCCGTTGCGGTCCAGGGCCACGACCCGGGCGCCGCGCCGGTAGCACTCGAACGCGTGCCGTCCGGCACCGCAGCCGAGGTCCAGGACACGGTCGCCCGGGGCGAGCGGGAACCGGGAGAAGTCGACGGTCAGCACGTGGCCCTGCTTTCGCGGTTGGATTCGACGTCGGACACTCGAGCGGCAGCCGCCCCGACGGCGGCCGCCCCGACGGCGGCTGCGCCGCCGACGGCGTCCGTGGCGGCGGCGACACCTGTGGCCGCCGCGGTCGTGGCGGCGGCTCCGCTCCCCGCCGCAGCCGCCGAGGCGGAGACGGGGGAAGGCGATCCCGGACCGGCACAGGCGGCGATCGCCTCGCGGTACCGCGCCACCGTGCCCTGTGCCGCCTTGGCCCAGGTGAAGTGGCGCAGCACCCGCTGACGGCCCGCCATGCCGAGCCGCGCCCGCAGTTCCGGGTCCCCGAGCAGCCGGCTCAGGCCCGCGGCCAGCGCGCCGGCGTCACCGGGCGGCACCGCCAGGCAGGTCTCGCCGTCGGGCCCGGCGACCTCCGGTATCGCGCCACCGGTCGTGGCGAGAAGCGGCGTACCGGTCGCCATCGCCTCGGCGGCCGGCAGCGAGAAGCCCTCGTACAGCGACGGCACGCACGCCACCTCGGCCGAGCGCACCAGGTCGACCAGTTCCGCGTCCGAGATGCCCTTGACGAACTCGACGGCGCCGTCGAGCCCGTACCGCTCGATCGCCTGCGCGACCGGGCCGTCCTGCGCGCGCTTGCCGACGACGACGAGGTGCGCCCCGGGGTGCTCGGTCCGCACCTTGGCGAGCGCCTCGACCAGGAAGACGAGTCCCTTGAGCGGCACGTCCGCGCTGGACGTGGTCACGATCCGGCCCGGCACCTGCGGCACGGAGGGATCCGGCGAGAAGAGGTCGGTGTCGGCGCCGATGTGCACGACGTGGACACGGTCCGGGGAGACACCCAGGTGGTCCACGATCTCCTGGCGGGAGGTGCCGGAGACGGTGAGCACCGACGGCAGCCGGCGCGCGACCCGCTTCTGCATGCGGGTGAACGCGTACCAGCGCCGGACGGACGCCCGCCGCTTCCAGCCCTCGGCCGCGTCCAGCTCCAACTGCCGGTCCACGGTGATGGGGTGATGGATCGTGGTGACCAGCGGCGCGCCCACGTCGTCCAACAGGCCGTAGCCGAGCGTCTGGTTGTCGTGCACGACATCGAAGTCGCCGCGCCGGGCGCGCAGATGGCGGCGGGCGCGCAGCGAGAACGTCAGCGGCTCGGGAAAGCCGCCGGTCCACATCGTCGCGACCTCGACGGTGTCGATCCAGTCCCGGAACTCCTCGCGCCGCGGGGTGCGGAAGGGGTCGGGCTGGCGGTACAGGTCGAGGCTCGGCAGTTCGGTCAGGGACAGGCCCTGAAGGCCGTCGCCCTCGTCGAGCACGGGGTAGGGCTGGGCGCCGATGACCTCGACCCGGTGGCCGAGCCGGGTCAGTTCGCGTGAGAGGTGCCGTACGTACACGCCCTGGCCGCCGCAGAACGGGTTCCCCTTGTACGTCAGGAGCGCGATGCGCAGCGGGTGGTCCCCGTCCGCGGCCGAGCCCTCCTCGGAGCCTGACTCCCTGGCCTCAGCGGTCACTCCCGGCCCCTTCTCCCTGCGATTTCCCGCGAGATTACGACGGGACGGTAATCTAGAACAAGTTTCAGACTTGATCGTTGAAGAGGCTCTGAATCTACCGGCAGGTAAGGGCAGTGTGAGCAGTGGATCAGGTGATTCGCGCCACGGCGCGGACCCCTGCCAAGCTGTCTGATCACTCGCCCTCACCGACTGTCACGGAACATGGAACGGGAACCATGCCAGCGGAAGCCAAGGTGCCGGCCAGTACCGCGCGACCGGCGGCGCAGCCGGCCTCACCGGCGCTCACCGAGCGGCAGGAGGCGCGCCGCCGCCGGATCCTGCAGGCGAGCGCGCAACTGGCCGGCCGGGGCGGCTTCGACGCGGTGCAGATGCGCGAGGTCGCCGAGTCCTCGCAGGTGGCCCTCGGCACGCTGTACCGCTACTTCCCGTCGAAGGTGCATCTGCTGGTCGCGACCATGCAGGACCAGTTGGAGCAGCTGCACCGCACGCTCGGAAAGAAGCCGCCGGCCGGGCGGACGGCGGCCGAGCGGGTGGCGGAGACCCTGATGCGCGCCTTCCGGGCGTTGCAGCGCGAGCCTCATCTCGCCGACGCCATGGTGCGGGCCCTGACCTTCGCGGACCGCAGTGTCTCGCCGGAGGTGGACCAGGTGTCCCGTCAGACGACGGCGATCATCCTGGACGCGATGGGCCTGGAGGATCCGACCCCGGATCAGCTCGCCGCGGTCCGCGTCATCGAGCACACCTGGCACTCGGCGCTGATCACCTGGCTCTCCGGCCGCGCCTCCATCGCCCAGGTCAGGATCGACATCGAGACGGCCTGCCGGCTGATCGACCCCACGGATCCGGCGGGACGGGACTAGGCACCCCACGGAGCCCAACGGGCCCAAGGAGACCAAGGAGCCCTCGGGCCCCGCACATCCGACAGGTCTCACGCGTCCCGGGGCATGAAAAAGACCTACGAGACAAGGTCCGACCGTCTTCCGATCTCTCGATCTTCCGACGCTTTGCTCGACCGTCGATGTCGGCCCAAGCGGAAATCGAAACTTCACGCCGGAGTCGGCTACTCCGGTTGAGCGTCTTCGCTCATCCCGTAGGCACTTTTTAGTGTAATGCCCGACCTTCAGGATGGAAGACCCTGAACCATGATTTTTTGAATATTCCGGACATTCGACCCCCGGTACTCCACCCCTCCGCTCAAGGCCCTCGCACTCCGCGTCCCGCCCCTGGCACCAAGCCCCGTGGACCCCTGCCCCAGGTCCGGCGACCGCCCGGCCGCCCCCGGCTCCCGCTCACAGGGTCCGCTTCTGCCTGCGGGTACAGTAGCCGGGTCGTACTCACACCCGTACGGGGGAAAGCCGGTGCAAATCCGGCGCTGACCCGCAACCGTAAGCCGCCTTGAGGCAGCGAGCCGGAACGCCGCGTACGGGACGTGACCGGCTCACGCGCACCGGCGGCCCGCCGGTGTACGGCACCGTCGAGGTCTACGGAGCCGAGCCGCCCGGGGACGCCCCGTGCCGCCCTGCTCCCGGACACCAAGGGAGAGGCATCCGCCGATCATGATCGTTCGCCGCAGTGCCACGGTACTGGCCGCCATAGCCGCCGTCGCCGGCGCGCCCGCCACGGCGGCCTTCGCCGCCTCCCCCTCCCCGTCCGCCTCGCCGTCACTGCCGTCCGGCCTCTACGGCACCGCGGACCCCGCCTACGACGGCGTCTGGCGCCAGTCGCTCGCCCTGCTCGCCCAGCACACGGCCGGTGTGCGGCCGGCCGCCGCGGCGGTGGGCTGGCTGACGGGGCAGCAGTGCGCGAGCGGCGCGTTCGCCCCGTACCGCGCGCAGCCGGCCGCGACGTGCGACGCGAAGACGCCCGTCGACACGAACAACACCGCGGCGGCCGTCCAGGCCCTGGCCGCGCTCGGCGGCCACGGACCGGAGACCGGCAAGGCGGTGGCCTGGCTGAAGTCCGTGCAGAACAAGGACGGCGGCTGGGGCTACACCGCGGGCGGCGCGAGCGACGCGAACTCGACGTCCGTCGTGATCGGGGCGCTCACGGCGGCGGGCGAGCGGCCCGAGGACGTCCGCAAGGACGGCAGGTCCCCGTACGACGCGCTGCTGAAGCTCGCGCTGCCCTGCGACGGCGACGGGGCGGGCGCCTTCGCCTACCAGCCCGACAAGAAGGGCGCGCTCACGGCCAACGCGGACGCGACGGCGGCGGCCGTGACCGGCGCGCTGGGCAAGGGTCTCGCCGGAGCTGCGACACCGGCGGACAGCGCCGCCCCGGCGTGCGGGAAGGCCACCGATGTGCGCCAGGCCGCGCGCAACGGCGCCGCGTACCTCCGCACGGCCCTGGCCAAGGACCAGCACCTCACCTCGGCCCTGCCCGGCGCCAAGGACCAGCCCGACTACGGCAACACGGCGGACGCGGTGGTCGCCCTCGCCACCGCCGGCCAGAGCGAGCAGGCGTCCGGCGCCCTGCACTGGCTCCAGGCCAACTCCGGACCGTGGGCGAAGCAGAGCGGCCCGGCCGCGTACGCCCAGCTCATCCTCGCCGCGCACGCGACGGGCGCCGACCCGCGGCACTTCGGCGGGTCCGACCTGGTCGCCGCACTCAACGCGACGGGCCCGGCGCCGCAGGCGGCCGACGCGGCCCAGAAGACCGACACGGCCGAGAAGCCCGGCAAGAAGGCCGACTCCGGTTCCGGCTTCGGCATGTGGTGGATCGTCGGCGTCTTCCTCGTCGCCGGCATCGGCATCGGCTTCCTGCTCAGCGGCCGCGGCAAGCGGCAGCAGCCGTGACCCGCGTCCGCGCGGGCGCCCCGCGCCCGGCCGCGCCGCTCCTGCTGGTCATGGCGGTGTGCGTGCTGCTGGTCGGCGCGGCCCCGGCCCAGGCCGTCGGCTACCGCTACTGGTCCTTCTGGGAGCGCAGCGGCAGCGCCTGGACGTACGCCACCGAGGGCCCCTCGACCGCCCGCCCCGCCGACGGGGACGTCCAGGGCTTCCGGTTCGCGGTGAGCGAGGACTCCGCGGACGCCACGACGCCGCGCGGCAGCGCGGACTTCGCGACGATCTGCGCCGGCACACCCGCACGGGACGGTGCCAAGCGCGTGGCCCTGGTCCTGGACTTCGGCACGGCGGCGGACGCCCCCTCCGGCGAACGGCCGCCGGCCGCGCGCACGGCCTGCGCCCGGGTGCCCGGGGACGCGACCACGGCGGACGCGCTGGCCGCGGTCGCGGGCCCGCTGCGCTACGACACCAACGCCCTGCTGTGCGCGATCGCGGGGTATCCGGCCAACGGCTGCGGCGAACAGGTGACGGCCGGGCAGGACCGGAACCCGGCGAAGGGCACGGACGGGAAGGCACAGGCGAAGGAGCGGACGCCGGCGCGGAGCACGGCGGACCACGGCCCGTCGGTGGGCGTCCTCGCGGGCGCCGTCGTCGTGGCCGCGCTGGGCGCGGCGGCGGTGTGGCAGGCGCGCCGCCGCAGGGGATGACGGTGGCGCCCCCTCCCGGCCGCGGCCGGCCGGCCGTGCACCCGGGCGCCTGGTGGCTGTGGGCGCTCGGTCTCGCCACCGCCGCCACCCGCACCACCAACCCCCTGCTGCTGGCCCTCCTCGTCGCCGTGTCCGCCTACGTGGTCGCGGCCCGCCGCACCACCGCCCCCTGGTCCCGTTCCTACGCCGCCTTCGCCCGGCTCGGCCTCGCCGTCCTCGCCATCCGTCTGCTGTTCACGGTGGTCCTCGGCTCACCCGTCCCCGGCACCCACACCCTGTTCACCCTCCCCGAGGTCCCGCTCCCGCACTGGGCGCAGGGCATCCGCCTCGGCGGCCGGGTCACCGCCGAAAGCCTCGTCTTCGCCCTGTACGACGGTCTGCGGCTGGCCACCCTGCTCCTCTGCGTGGGCGCCGCGAACGCCCTCGCGAACCCGGCCCGGCTGCTGAAGGCCCTCCCGGGCGCGCTGTACGAGGCGGGCGTGGCGGTCGTCGTCGCGCTCACCTTCGCCCCGCATCTCGTCGCCGATGTGCGGCGGCTGCGCGCCGCGCGCCGGCTGCGCGGCCGGCCCGACCGGGGTCTGCGCGGTCTGCTCCAGGTCGGACTTCCGGTCCTGGAGGGCGCGTTGGAACGCTCGGTGGCGCTCGCCGCCGCGATGGACGCGCGTGGCTTCGGCCGCACCGCCGCCGTCCCGCCGGCCGTCCGCCGCACCACCACCGCCCTCACGCTGGGCGGGCTGCTCGGCGTGTGCGCGGGCACGTACGGACTGCTGACCGCGGAAGGGACCGCCTACGGTCTGCCCGTCCTGCTCGGGGGTCTTCTCGCCGCGCTCGCCGGGCTGCGGCTCGGCGGCCGCCGCTCTCCGCGCACCCGGTACCGGCCCGACGCGTGGGGCGCGCGGGCGTGGCTGGTCGCCGGCTCCGGGATCGCCGCCGCCGCGGTCCCGGCCCTGTGGTCCGCCTACGACCCCGCCGCCCTGCACCCCGGTGTCGTCCCCCTGACCGCCCCGGCGCTGCCGCTGCTGCCCGCGGCGGCGGTGCTGCTCGGTCTGCTGCCCGCGTTCGTCACCCCCGCCCCCGAGGAGGCCGCCGCGTGATCCGCTTCGAGAAGGTCTCCGTGACATACGACGGGGCGGCCGAACCCGTGGTGCGGGACGTCGACTTCGAGGTCCCGGAGGGTGAACTGGTGCTGCTGGTCGGCCCGTCCGGGGTCGGCAAGTCGACGGTGCTCGGCGCGGTGAGCGGGCTGGTCCCGCACTTCACGGGCGGCACCCTGCGCGGCCGGGTCACGGTGGCCGGCCGCGACACCCGTACGCACAAGCCGCGCGAACTCGCCGACGTGGTGGGCTCGGTGGGGCAGGACCCGCTGTCCCACTTCGTGACGGACACCGTCGAGGACGAACTCGCCTACGGGATGGAGTCGTTGGGGCTCGCCCCGGACGTGATGCGGCGGCGGGTCGAGGAGACCCTGGACCTGCTCGGGCTGGCGGATCTGAGGGACCGGCCGATCGCCACCCTCTCCGGCGGTCAGCAGCAGCGCGTGGCGATCGGTTCGGTGCTCACCCCGCATCCGCGGGTCCTCGTCCTCGACGAGCCGACGTCCGCGCTGGACCCGGCGGCGGCCGAGGAGGTCCTCGCCGTCCTGCAACGGCTCGTCCACGACCTCGGCACGACGGTCCTGCTGGCCGAGCACCGCCTGGAGCGGGTCGTGCACTACGCCGACCAGGTCCTGCTCCTCCCGGCCCCCGGCGCCCGCCCGGTCCTCGGCACCCCGGCGGAGGTGATGGCGGTCTCCCCGGTGTACCCGCCGGTGGTGGACCTCGGCCGACTGGCGGGCTGGTCCCCGCTGCCCCTGACCGTCCGCGACGCCCGCCGCCGCGCGACCGCCCTGCGCGAGCGACTGAGTCACCGACTGGTGCCCCGGCAGGCGACGTCTGCCGGGGCACCGGCGAAGGCGGCGCCCGCGCCGCGCGAGACCGGGAGCCCGCGCCGGACCGTGAGCCCCCGTCCCGTGGCCGTCCCCGCCCCGCGCCGCTTTCTGCGCCGGCGCACATCGGCACCCGTCGTCGAGGAAGCGGACGCCGCCGCGACGCCCCGCGCCACCGCGGTCGTCGAGGCCCTCTCCGTCCGGCGGGGCCGCGTCGAGGCCCTGCGCCATGTCGACCTCACCGTCGGCCCGGGCGAGACCGTCGCCCTCATGGGCCGCAACGGCGCCGGGAAGTCCACGCTGCTCGCCGCGCTCGTCGGACTCGTCGAACCGGCCCGCGGCCGGGTGCGGGCCGGCGGCGCGGTGCCGCACCGCACCACCCCGCGCGACCTGGTGCGCCGCGTGGGCCTCGTACCGCAGGAGCCGCGGGATCTGCTGTACGCGGACACGGTGGCCGCCGAGTGCGCGGCGGCCGACCGGGACGCGGGCGCCACCCCGGGAAGCTGCCGGGCCCTGGTGTCCGGCCTGCTGCCGGGCGTCGCGGACGACACTCACCCCAGGGACCTGTCGGAGGGGCAGCGGCTGGCGCTCGCGCTCGCCGTCGTGCTCACGGCGCGGCCCCCGCTGCTGCTCCTGGACGAGCCGACGCGCGGTCTCGACTACGCGGCGAAGGCCCGTCTGGTGGCCGTGCTGCGCGGGCTCGTCGCCGAGGGCCACTCCCTCGTCCTGGCCACCCACGACGTGGAACTGGCCGCCGAACTCGCGCACCGCGTGGTGATCCTCGCGGACGGCGAGGTCGTCGCCGACGGCCCCACCGCCGACGTGGTCGTCGCCTCCCCGTCCTTCGCCCCGCAGGTGGCGAAGGTGCTCGCCCCGCAGCCGTGGCTCACGGTCGCCCAGGTCCGCGAGGCGCTGTCGTCATGAGCCGCCTCACCCCGGATCCGGTCACCGCCTCCGGGCCGCGGGCCGCCGCCCCGGCCCCGGGAGCCCGTCCCGTCCGCCTCGGCCCCCGTTCCGTCGCCGCCCTGCTCCTGGTGAGCGCGGTCGGCGCCGTCGGTTTCACCTGGCCCCTGTTCGCCGACCCCGCCTCGGGGCTCGGCGCGCACGCCCAGGATGCCCCCTGGCTCTTCGCCGGGCTGCTCGTCCTGCTCGTCGCCGTCGCGGCGGCGGCGGTCTCCGAGTCGGGGCTCGGCCCGAAGGCCGTCGCCATGCTCGGCGTGCTCGCCGCGACCGGCGCCGCCCTGCGGCCGATCGGGGCCGGTACCGCTGGCCTGGAGCCGATGTTCTTCCTGATGGTGCTGAGCGGGCGGGTGCTCGGGCCGGGCTTCGGGTTCGTGCTCGGCAACGTGACCATGTTCGCGTCCGCGCTGCTGACGGGCGGGGTCGGCCCCTGGCTGCCGTTCCAGATGCTGGCCATGGGGTGGTTCACGCTGGGCGCGGGGCTGCTGCCGGGCCAGGCTCGGGTGCGGGGACGGGGCGAGGTGGCGCTGCTCGCCGGGTACGGGTTCCTCGCCGCGTTCGCCTACGGCACGGTGATGAACCTGGCGGGCTGGCCCTTCATGGGGGCACTCGCCTCGAACATCGCCTACGACCCGCACGCCCCTCTCACCGCCAACCTCGCCCGCTTCCTCGCGTACTGCCTGGCCACCTCCCTGGGCTGGGACCTGGGCCGGGCCGTCCTCACGGTCGTGCTGACCTGCTTCCTCGGCCCGGCCGTCCTCAAGGCTCTGCGCCGGGCCACCCGGCGCGCGGCCTTCGAGAGCCCGGTCGCCTTCGCACCTCACGAGCCCGGCGCCTGAGGAGGTGCAGGAGCGGCGCGTGTGCGGAAGGATCGAATCGAACGGGGTGGCCCGACGCCCGCGACGACGCGCGGACCCGGCCCTCGACCGGTGACTCGGCAGCAGCCCGAGCTGGGGTCAGCGCCCGGCGTCCTCACCGGAGCAGTCCGATGGCACAGCGCAGCACGGACCCGCTGTCGGTTCCCAGGGAACCGGCGGCCCATCCCAGGCCGTGGCCGCATTCGTGGGCCGGCGACGGGGGACTTCTGCTCCTCAGACTGGTCTTCGGACTGCTGATGGCGGCGCACGGCGCCCAGAAGCTCTTCGGGATCTTCGGGGGCGGGGGCCTGACGGCCACCGGCGCGTACTTGGCCTCCCTCGGCTTCCATCCGGGCAAGGTCTTCGCCCTGATCTGCGGCCTCTCCGAGCTTCTCGGCGGTCTCGGCCTGGCGCTCGGGCTGCTCACCCCGCTCGCCTCCGCCGCCCTGATCGGCGTGATGATCAACGCCATGGCGACCCAGACCGCCCCCCATGGCCTGTGGGACACACAGGGTGGCATGGAGTACAACCTCGGCATCGCCGCCGTCGCCCTCGCCGTGGCCGCTCTGGGTCCGGGCCGGCTGGCCCTCGACCGGTTCTTCCCCTGGGGCAGGGGCGGCTGGATCCCGGCCTCCCTCGCCCTCGGCCTGGGCGGCATCGGCGCCGCGATCACGCTGAGCCTGTGAGGGGGCTCGCGGCTCGTACGCGTGCGGCGCCGGTCACATCGCACCCCGATGCGTGCGGTGCGGCTCACACCGCCCGCTTCCTCCCTGTACGACCGCCGCACACACCCCGTCACCCCAACCGTGACGACCCCCACGTGACCATCGTCACCTACGACGCGGGGCCGTAGTCCCAATTCGTCGCCATGTCCTCGCCCATCAGCCGCCTGACCTGCGGTTTGAGAGCCACGTCACACGAGGTGCCTTCTTCGCGGATACGAACACAACTAATAAAAAGGGGCATTGCGGACGGATTTCCCGCCTGCTTCTCTGGATGACGTCGCAGGGCGCCACGAACCCACCCGGGTCGCGGCGCCGACGCATACCCCCACCGCCTCCGCGTGGTTCCGGCATGTCTGCGACGCCCGTGTCCCCGACGAAAAGGTTTCTCTGTGTCCGTCTCCTTCATCCGCCGCATCGCCAGCCCGAAGAAGGCCGTCGCCGCCACCGCTCTCGCCGCCGCCGCGGCCGGCCTGGCCATGACCTCGGCGCCCGCTCAGGCCGCCACCCCCACGTCGGCCTCCAACGCCAGGGTGATCGCGCGCCAGATGATCCCGGACGCCACGCAGTTCGAAGCGTTCAACAAGATCGTCACCCACGAGAGCGGCTGGAACGTCCACGCCACCAACGCCTCCTCCGGCGCCTACGGCCTGGTCCAGGCGCTGCCGGGCTCCAAGATGGCGTCCGCCGGCGCCGACTGGAAGACGAACCCGGCCACCCAGATCAAGTGGGGCCTGAACTACATGAACTCCCGCTACGGCAGCCCCGCCGCCGCGTGGAACTTCTGGTCCACCCACCACTGGTACTGACAGGGCCGAACCCCCTGACCGCGAAGGCGGCGACCCCGACCCGGGGCCGCCGCCTTCGCCGCGTTCACCACGTTCACCGGGTGGACCGCAGCCGCAAGCTGCCCGGTGGTGCCGTGATGGGCGGACAGGGGCCACGCGCGGCCGGAAGAAGGCCCGGTGACGCGCGCCGGCGTGGCCCAATTCCGCCCATCAACCGGGTGCGCGGCGCGGTGCCGCTGGTGACGGCACCCGCGACGGTCCTGCGCACGACGAGCGCCGAGGTGGCCGTACGGGTGCCGCGACCCGGCCCGGTCACCGTGCGGATCGCCTACTCGCCGTGGCTGCACGCCGACGGCGGTGGCTGCCTCGCCCGGGACGGCGAGTTCACCCGGCTGACGGTCATCGCGCCGGGCGTGTACCGGATCAGCTCGCGGTACGGGCCGTCACCGGGACGGGGGCGGCGCCGACCTCCGCGGGAGCGTGCGCCGCCCGGGCGCGCGGCCCCTGGAGCAGGAAGGCCAGTGCGAAGCCCGCGCCGACCACGGCCGCGCCGCCGACCGCGTCCAGCACCCAGTGGTTGCCGGTCGCCACGATGGCCGAGACCGTGAAGAGGGGGTGCAGCAGGCCGAGGGCCTTCATCCACCACCGGGGTGCGAGGAGCGCGATGGTGAGCCCGCACCACAGGGACCAGCCGAAGTGCAGCGAGGGCATCGCGGCGTACTGGTTCGTCAGCGCGGTCAGGGTGCCGTAGTCCGGCTCGGAGAAGTCCTGGACGCCGTGCACGGTGTCGATGATGCCGAGGTGCGGCATCAGGCGCGGCGGGGCGAGCGGGTAGAGCCAGAAGCCGGCCAGGGCGATCAGGGTGGTGAGGCCGAGCACCGAGCGCGCCCACCGGTAGTCGACCGGGCGGCGCCGGTAGAGCACGGCGAGCACGGCGAGCGGGACCACGAAGTGGAAGGACTCGTAGTAGAAGTCGAAGAAGCCGCGCAGCCAGCCGACCGTGACGACGGCGTGGTTGACCCCGTGCTCGATGTCGATCCCGAGGAACCGCTCCAGCCCGAGGATCTGGTCGCCGTGGTGTTCGGCGGTGGCCCGGCCCGTCGCGCTGTCGTCGCCGGTCGCCGCGAGCCGGACCTGGGAGTAGGCGGCGTAGGTGACCCGGATCAGCAGCAGTTCCAGCAGCAGGTTGGGGCGGGTGAGGACCCGGCGCAGGAACGGCAGGAGCGGGACGTACCGCCGGCGGGTGGGAACGGGGGGCGCGTACCGCGTGGGCACGGGGGCCCGGTAGAAGGGGGAGGTGCGGGACAGGAACGGGACGAAGGTGGCG
Source organism: Streptomyces sp. NPDC002513 (assembly GCF_053595355.1). Lineage (NCBI taxonomy): Bacteria > Bacillati > Actinomycetota > Actinomycetes > Kitasatosporales > Streptomycetaceae > Streptomyces > Streptomyces sp. NPDC002513. The sequence continues at coordinate 139,160 of NZ_JBSFXK010000001.1, forward strand.
GCGGCGAGGGCCGCCAGCAGCACCAGGTTGTCGCGGAGCGGCTCGACCACCCTCACGTTGGGCAGCATCATCTGCGCGGGCAGCGTCATCACCAGGACGACGGCGACCGGCCAGAGGTACCGGTCCGACGCCTTCGTGCCGACCCGGCCGGCCACCGTGAGCAGCACCCACAGCAGTTGGTGCTGCCAGCTCGTGGGCGAGACGGCGACCGCGACGCAGCCGGTGACCGCGACGGCGAGCAGCAGTTGCCCGTCCCGCGCGTACCGGATCGCGCGGCGCAGCCCGAGGGCCGCGACGGCGGCGCCCAGGACGAGGAACAGGCCGATCTCCAGCGGCCCGGACAGCCCCAGCCTGAGCAGGGCGCCGTGCAGGGACTGGTTGGTGTGGTCGTCGGCCTCGCCGCCGAGACCGGTGCCGGCCAGGTGGTGCACCCAGTAGGTGTACGAGTCGTGCGGCATCGCGGCCCAGGCGAGCACGGTGCACGCGGCGAAGGTGGAGGCGGTGGAGGCGGCGGCGCGGCGGCGGCCGGTGAACCACAGCAGGGGCGCGAACAGCAGGAGGGTCGGCTGGAGCGCGGCACCGAGACCGATCAGCAGCCCCCCGGCCCGCTGCCCGCGCACGACGAAGCAGCCGAGCAGGACCAGGAGCACCGGGATGATGCTGGTCTGGCCGAGAGAGAGGGTGGTGCGCACCGGCAGCGACAGCATCAGCAGGCTGATCGCGACGGGCGCGGCGAGCAGGGAGCTGCGCCGGGTCACCGGCTGGGGCAGGGCGCGGGCGGCGATCAGGCCGAGCGCGACGACCAGGAGGAGCGTGCCGAAGGTCCAGCTCCAGCCGAGGGCCTGCTGGGCCGCGCGGGTGAGGGGTTTGAGGACGAGCCCGGCGAACGGTGTGCCGGCGAACCGCGTCGAGTCGTACAGCGACCCGTTCACATGGAGGACCCCGTGCGGGCCGACCCAGGTCTCCAGGTCCGTCAGCCGCTCGCCCTCAGGGGTGCCGAGGACGACGGCCATCTGCCGTACCGCGAGGACCGCGGCGATCAGCCAGAGGCCCACCCGGGCCGCTCTCAGCCGCGCCTTCGCCTGCTGTGGGGCCCCCGCCCCGTAGACACCGGCCACCTGCCCGCTGTGCTCGACGTTCCCCACGCCTCGTCGGCCCTCCCGCCCCGTTCATCCCGTACGTCCCATACGCCCCATGCGTCCCGTACGCATGCACCTGTCCGGACCCGCATGAGGTTCGCAGACCCCGTGGCAAGACGCAGGCAACCCCCTCTTCACCCGAGGTCCGCCAGGCTTTTGTCCGCATGACCATAGCGGGGCGGACGGTCCGGTTCCCTCCCGGGTGCGCGAGATGGGTCACAAATGTGGCGACGTCGGGCTGCTCGCCCGCACTGCGTCGTACCTGCACACAGCGCATTTACGCACGGTTCGCCGCCCTCCCGTCACTCCACGTGATGGAGACACATGCCCCTATGGTCGGTTTTCGGACCCGCCCCCGTGGCGGGTCACCGGCCCGCCGCATGCCGGCGAGCCCTGTCCTAGTCCCCGTCGAAAGGCAGGCGAGCGGAATCTTGTCGACCGTCGCATCGCCCACAGCATCCGTCGCATCCGGGTCCCCGGCTCACCCCGGGCCCATCGTCACCGATCCCGCACTGGTCAGGCGTGCCGTGAAGGCCGCCGCACTCGGCAACGCGATGGAGTGGTTCGACTTCGGCGTCTACAGCTACATCGCGGTGACGCTCGGCAAGGTCTTCTTCCCGTCCGGCAACCCCACCGCGCAGTTGCTGTCGACCTTCGGCGCCTTCGCCGCGGCCTTCCTGGTCCGCCCGCTCGGCGGGCTGGTCTTCGGCCCGCTGGGCGACCGGATCGGGCGGCAGAAGGTGCTCGCCCTCACCATGATCATGATGGCGGTCGGCACGTTCGCGATCGGCCTGATCCCGTCCTACGCGGCGATCGGCGTCGGCGCGCCGATCCTGCTGCTGGCGGCCCGCCTGGTCCAGGGCTTCTCGACCGGCGGCGAGTACGCGGGCGCGTCCACGTTCATCGCGGAGTACGCGCCGGACAAGAAGCGCGGCTTCTTCGGCAGTTGGCTGGAGTTCGGCACGCTGGCCGGATACATCGGCGGCGCGGGCCTGGTCACCCTGATGACGGCGCTGCTGTCCACCGAGGACCTGGTGGCCTGGGGCTGGCGCGTCCCGTTCCTGATCGCGGGCCCGATGGGCATCATCGGCCTGTACCTGCGGATGCGTCTGGAGGAGACCCCGGCGTTCGCCGCGGAGGTGGCGAAGGCCGGGGCGGACCGCCCCAAGGTGCCGCTGCGCGAGATGATCAGCGGCCAGTGGAAGGCGCTGCTGCTGTGCATGGGCCTGGTGCTCGTCTTCAACGTCACCGACTACATGCTGCTGTCGTACATGCCGAGCTACCTCACCAGTGAGCTGAAGTACGACGAGACCCACGGGCTGCTGGTCGTGCTCGGCGTGATGGCGCTCATGATGGTGGCGCAGCCGTTCGCGGGCGCGCTGACGGACCGGATCGGCCGCCGTCCGGTGATCGCCGCGGGCTGCGCGGGCTTCCTGTTCCTGTCGATCCCGGCGGTGCTGCTGATCCGCCAGGGCAGCCTGATCGCGGTCGCGCTCGGCATGGGGGCGCTGGGGCTGCTGCTGGTCTGCTTCACGGCGGCGATGCCGGCGGCGCTCCCCGCCCTCTTCCCGACCCGGGTCCGCTACGGCTCGCTCTCGATCGGCTTCAACGTCTCCGTGTCGCTGTTCGGCGGCACGACCCCGCTGGTGGTGACGGCACTGATCGGCGCGACCGGGAACATGATGATGCCCGCCTACTACATGATGGCGGCGGCCGTGATCGGCGGCGCCTCGGTGTGGTTCATGGCGGAGTCGGCGGGCCGCCCGCTGCCGGGGTCGGCTCCGTCACTGGAGCGCGCGGAGGACTGACGCGCCGGCAGCCGAGAGCCGACACGCCGGGCGGATGCCCGAGCGCGCGCCCTCCCACTGACGTGGGGGCGCGCGCTCGCCCGTTTCCGTGACCTTCCGCTGATCCCCGGCCCCCGCCCTCCTTCCCTGATCCCCCGATCCCCCGATCGGCTGAGTTCTCGCCCCGTCGCCGCATATCCGCTGACAGCGCACCCCGCCCCGGCTATATTCGTTAGGTAAGCTAACTAGATTCAGGGAAGGAACGGCGTATGAGCACAGCGCAGCAGCTCTGGGACGACGTGGACGCGTATTTCACCACCCTCCTCTCCCCCTCCGACGAGGTGCTCACCGCGGCCCTGCGGGACAGCGAGGCGGCCGGGCTCCCGGCCATCAACGTCGCGCCGAACCAGGGGAAGCTGCTCCAGCTCCTCGCGCAGCTCCAGGGTGCGCGCCGCGTCCTGGAGATCGGCACGCTCGGCGGGTACAGCACGATCTGGCTGGGCCGCGCGCTTCCCGCGGACGGCCGGCTGATCACGCTGGAGTACAGCGCCACGCACGCGGAGGTCGCCCGCCGCAACCTGGCCCGGGCGGGCCTGGACCGGATCACCGAGGTCCGCGTCGGCCCCGCGCTGGAGTCGCTGCCGAAGCTGGCCGAGGAGCACCCGGAGCCGTTCGACCTGGTCTTCCTCGACGCGGACAAGGCCAACAACGCGCACTATGTCGAGTGGGCCCTCAAGCTGACCCGCCCCGGCAGCCTCATCGTCCTCGACAACGTGGTGCGCGGCGGCCGGGTCATCGAGGCGGACAGCGACGACCCGGACCTGCGGGGCACCCGCGCCGCGCTCGACCTGATGGCCACTCACCCCAGGTTGAGCGGGACGGCGGTGCAGACGGTGGGTGTCAAGGGGCACGACGGGTTCGCGCTGGCGCGGGTGGTGGCCTGACGGCGCCCTCTACCCAGGGGCCCCGCGCCTCGTGGTCCTCCACCTCGTGGTCCTCCACCTCGTGGTCCTCCACCTCGTGGTCCTGCACCTCGTGGTCCTACACCTCGTGGTAGAAGCCCACGTTCACGCTGCGCGGCGCGGTGCGGTCGCGGATGACCAGTTCGCCCGAGCCGCCGTGCGGGAGCGGGACCGTTCCGCCGTAGGGCAGGGCCTGGGCGGGCTGTCCCGCCAGGGTCAGCGCCACCTCGCAGGACGGCTCGGCCAGGGAGCCGCGCAGCCAGCTCACTTGCCAGCCGCCCTCGGGACCGCACAGGAACTCCAGGTGGACACGCGAGACGAACAGCCAGTCGTCCGGGGTCACCAGCCGGCACACGGACGCGTCCCGGCCCACCCGCAGCACGGTTCCCGGGTCGCTGGGCGCGTCGGCCATCAGCATGCCTGCCGTCGCCCCGGTGTCCGCCGCGGAGACCGAGGCCATGGTGAGTTCGAGCACGTGCGCTCCTCCTGGGTGCGGCGATTCAAGTGTCCTGCCGGCGGGGCCCGTTTGGCGTTCCGCGGCGGAATGATAATGCGCACGATCGCCGCGTAGGGTGACGTCCGGCACAATGGACCCATGACCGAACGCAAGCCACCCGGCGTCAGCTTCGAGTCTTTCGTCGACAAACAGATCCGGGATGCCCAGGAGCGCGGAGAATTCGCGAACCTCCCCGGCGCGGGGAGACCCTCGGCCCTGGTCGCCGAGACGGCGTACGACGAACTGTGGTGGATCAAGCGGAAGATGGCCCGCGAGGGCCTCGCGGTCCTGCCGCCGACGCTGGCCCTGCGCAAGGAGGCCGAGGACACGCTCGTCGCGGCCTTGGCGGCTCCGTCCGAGCGGGTGGTACGCCGGATGGTCGAGGACCTCAATGTGAAGATCCGCGACATGATGTTCAAGCCGCCGCCGGGCCCGCCGCTGGGCCTCAAGCCGTACGACGTCGAGGAGGTCGTACGGCAGTGGCACGAGCGCCGCGCGGGCACCCGGGGACAGGGCGCGGACTGAGAGCCCCACGGCCCGCCCACCGGGCCCCACCCACATCCGACGGCCTCCGTCGACCCGGCCACCGGTCCGACGGCCGGCAGTCCCACGATCACCGGTCTCACGGCCGACGGTCCTACGGCCACCGGCCATACGGCCGACGGGCCTTCCGTCGGCCTCACGGCCGACGCCTCACAGACTCAGCAGCCGCTCGACGGTCACACGGTAGTCACGCAGGGCGAGCCGTAGCTGTTCGGTGTCGGCGCCGCCGTGTGCGTCGTCGCTCGTGTCCTGCCACGACCTCTTCAGGGTCCGTCGCCGCGAGGACACGGCCTCCGAGAGCCTGGCGACGACCTCCTGCGCCACCTGGTCGGCCTCCTGGACGGCGTCCCGCGGCTCGTCGACGAACTCGCCGATCGCGTGCTGCAGGCGCTGCGCGAACCGCTCGCACTCGTCCCGCGGCAGCAGCCGTGCCTGCCCCGGAGCGCCCTCCGGCCGGAACGCCGCGGGCTCCCGGGACCCGGCTGTTCCCGGACCTGCGGCCTCCGGGGGCCGGGCCCCCTCGGGGCGTAGACCGGCGGCCTCGCGGTACGTCTCCTCCGACCGCATGTCGGCCTCCTCCCGGTATCCGACGCCCGCGGGCCGCACATCGGCGGCATCCCGGGGGTCGGTCCCCTCCGGCCGCAGGTCCCTGCGGCGCGCGATCGCCTCGGACCGCGCGTCGGCGGTGTCCCGTCGCTCGGCGCGCTCGGGCGGCATCCCGCCCTCCGTCCGGCGTTCGTCGCCTCCGCCCGCTACCCGATCAGTCATCACCCTCAACTCCCCTTCGCATGCTGCCGGCGGAAGCCCCACGGAGGACGGGACGGTCCCTCGCCGCGCCCGGCGGCGCGCCCGGGTGTGTCCGCCCCGCTGTCGGCCCGCTGCCGGCGCGCGGGGACGACGAGGTCCTCGAAGAGCGCGCGGGCCTCCAGCAGGGCCTCCCGCATCTCCTCCGTGTCCGCACGGCCGTCGCCGGCACCGGTGGCCGTGGCCTGGGCGATCCGGTGCAGCCGCCGGTAGCCGTGGACATGGTCGGCGTGGTGCACGGACAGCGCGTCCGCCTGCTCCTCGTGGCGCCCGCCGTCGGGGAAGCCCAGCGCGCCCGCCAGCTCGGCGAGGAGCCGGTCCGCCTCGGCCACCGCGTCCCTCGGGGAGTCGACGAAGCGCGCCTGAGCGGCCGTCCAGCGTGCCGTGTACCGCTCACGCTCGGCCGGTTCCAGCGGCTGCTCCCGCAGCGAGCCGTACCTTTTCAGCCGTTCGGTGAGTTCCCGTTCGGCGGCCTCGGTGTCGCCGTCGTGCCGGGCCACGGTGCGCTCGTACTCGGGCCCGAAGCTGTGCCTCAGCCCCGGCCCGGCCCGCGCGCCCCGGGCACGCGGGGAGACGGCGGCCGCGCCCGCGATGGCAGCCGCCACGATCACGATCACGATCAAAGCGATGATCAGACCAGTGGACATGGATGCCTTCCGTTCTCCCGGCCCGGCGGGCCGTCCTTTGCCCGGGTTGCCCGCAGGACGGCCGCCAAACGAGCCACGCACCACCCAAGACGCCCCCACCGGGCGTGCGTCACGGCGCGAACCGGCGCGGCCCTGCCACCGACCGGACAGTCCTGATCCGGCCGTCCACCACGTCGGACGGAGCGATCCCGCTCTTCTCGGCCGGCGCACCGGACGGGTCCTCCCGCCGGCGCACCGGACGGGTCCTCCCGCACCAGTGGTCGTGGGCGGCGATGCCCCGTCCGCATATCCGGTTGTGGGCCCCTCCCGGCGGTCCGGACAATGGCCGGCGTGAACTGGACCGTCGCCCCCGAGCCCCCTGCCTCACCCGTCGCCGCCGCGCTGTGGCGCGCGTACTACACGGAGGTCAGCGACCGCTGGTATCGGCTGCACGAGGGGCGCTTCACCGACCCGGACGAGCTGGCGCGCGAGATCGCCGCCGAGACCGGCGCCGATCTGGCGCCGCCCGGCGGAGTGCTGCTGGTGGCGCGGTACGCGGGCGAGCCGGCGGGGACCGCGGGCGTACGGCTGACGGAACCGGCCACAGCCGAGCTCAAGCGGGTCTTCCTGCGCGGGGACATGCGCGGCAAGGGCGGGGCCCGGCTCCTGGTGACCGCGGCGGAGGCCCACGCGCGGGCGCTCGGCGCACGGCGGATGGTCCTGGACACCCGCCACGACCTGGTGGAGGCGCGCGCCCTGTACGCCCGCCTGGGGTATGTCGAGACCGAGCCGCACAACGACAGCCTGTACGCGGAGCACTGGTTCAGCAAGCGGCTGACCCCGCTCCCCGAGCCCGGGTCCGGGGCCTAGAGGGGCCGTCCGGGCGTCCTCGTCCTCGGGGTCCTCGGGCCCGAACCGTCGTGCGGGCGTTCCGCGTCGCAGCCGCACATCTCGGCGTTCAGCTCCTGGACCAGGCTGCGCAGGTCGGTCGGGCGGTCCGGCCCCCACCAGTCGCCGAGCAGTTCGGCCAGGGACGCCTCCCGGGCCTCGTACAGGCGCTCGGCGACCTCACGGCCCTGCTCGGTGAGCAGCAGGTCGAGCCCCTCGCGCACCGCGAGACCCCGCTCCTCCACCTGCCGCGCGGCATGGAGGATGACGTTCAGCGGGACCGTACTGCGCTCCGCGAGGATCGCCGGCTCGGCCCAGCCGTACTTCTTGATCCGCAGCAGCAGCCAGCTCGCGCCGGGCAGCAGGTCGTAGCCCGCCCGCTGGGCGATCTTCTGGTAGATCTCGCGCCGTCCCTCCCGCGAACCGAGCACGGACAGCGCCCGGCACACCTCGTCGTACGACGAACGCTCCACCGGATTGCTCGCCAGCGTCTCCGTCACGTCCGGCGCCGTCACCGAACCGCGCAGGGCGTCCTCGCGCAGGAACCACGCCAGGACGAAACCGAGGAGGACGATCGGGGCGGCGTAGAGGAAGACATCGGTGATGGAGGTGGCGAACGCGTGCAGGACGGTGGGCCGCACGGTCGCCGGGAGGGCCGCGATACCGCGCGGATCGGCCTTCAGGCTGTCGGGGGTGACGCCCGCCGGGAGGGGGCGTCCGGTGAGCGCCGCCGCCAGCTCGCCCCCCAGACGGTTCGCGAAGATCGCGCCGAAGACGGCCACCCCGACCGAGGCGCCGATGGAGCGGAAGAAGGTGGCGCCGGAGGTGGCGACGCCGAGGTCCTCGTAGCTGACGGCGTTCTGCACGATCAGCACCAGGACCTGCATGACCAGGCCGAGCCCCAGGCCGAAGACGAAGAAGAAGACGCTCATCTCGGTGGTGCCGGTGAACTCGTCGAGCCGGTGCAGCAGGAGCAGGCCGATCACGGTGACGCCGGTGCCGACGAGGGGGAAGACCTTCCAATGGCCGGTGCGGCTGACGATCTGGCCGGAGCCGGTGGACGACAGCAGCATCCCGGCCACCATCGGCAGCATGTGCACCCCGGACAGGGTGGGACTGATGCCGTGGACGACCTGGAGGAAGGTCGGCAGATACGTCATCGCGCCGAACATCGCGAAGCCGACGATGAAGCTGATGACGGCGGAGAGCGTGAAGGTGCGGACGCGGAAGAGCTTCAGCGGCAGGACGGGTTCGGCGGCCCGGCGCTCCACGAACGGGAAGGCGACGAGCAGGACGGCACCGAGGACCGCGAGGCCGATGATCTGCGGTGAGCCCCAGGCCCAGCTGGTGCCGCCGAGCGAGGCGACCAGGACCAGACAGGTGGCGACGGCGGCGATGAGGAAGGTGCCGAGGTAGTCGATGACGTGCCGCTCCGGCTTCCTCGGGATGCGCAGGACGGCCGCGATCACGGCGAGGGCGACGATCCCGACGGGCAGATTGACGTAGAACACCCAGCGCCAGCTCAGGTGCTCGGTGAACAGTCCGCCGAGGAGCGGCCCGAGCACGCTGGTCGTGCCGAAGACGGCACCGAAGAGTCCCTGGTAGCGGCCCCGTTCCCGGGGCGGGACGATATCGCCGACGATCGCCATCGACAGCACCATGAGCCCGCCGCCGCCCAGTCCCTGGACCGCCCGGAAGGCGATCAACTCGGGCATGTTCCGCGCCATGCCGCACAGCGCGGAGCCGGCCAGGAAGATCACGATCGCGGCCTGGAACAGCTTCTTGCGGCCGTACTGGTCGCCGAGCTTGCCCCACAGCGGTGTCGCCGCGGTCGAGGCGAGCAGATAGGCCGTGACCACCCACGACAGATGCTCCAGACCGCCGAGGTCGCTGACGATGGTGGGCAGCGCGGTCGCCACGATCGTCTGGTCCAGGGCGGCCAGGAACATGCCCAGCAGCAGCGCGCCGATGGAGACCAGGACGCCGCCGTGCACGATCTCGTCGGCGGGCACGGTGCGGCGCCCGCCGAACGGGCCGGCGGGACCGCTGCCGGGTGACTCCGTCCCGCTCGGGTCCGCCGCGTCCGTCACCTCCGCGGCCTCTCCCGCCCTGCCCTGCGCGTCGCTGGTCATGAAGGCCTCCCGCCTCCCGTGGACGGTCGTCGGCCTCTGGGGCTCTCGTCCATCGTGCACTCCCATCGTGGATGGTGTGGCCGGTTATGGCCCGTCGAGTTCCGAGGGGAGGCGGGGATTCCGGGGGCCGTTGCGCCGTCCGGCGGTACCGGAGCGGGACGCGGAGCCCGCGGACGAGACGACCCGGCTCCCGGCGGCCGGTACGGGACAGCCCGGGGCCACCGCGGACGAGACGGTGCGCAGGGCGGCTGCGGCAGAGGGAACCGCGGGCAGGGGCACCCGTACTGGGCGGGGTGGACGCGACCCTGCCGCCCGGCGCCGTATCAGGTGGGGTGGACGCGACCATGCGACTCGGAGCCCGGTAGCCGGCCCGGCCAACCCGCGAAGGGCCCGGCAGCCGGCCCGGTCAGCCGAGGTGCAGCCGGATCGCGCCCTTCGGTGTGGACTCCACACGGACCCGCGTGAGGTCCTGGACCAGTGCGTCGGGGCGGTGCAGCCCGGCCCGGGGGCCGACGCCGACCACCCGCATCCCGGCGGCGCGCCCCGCGGCGATGCCCGCGCCGGAGTCCTCGAAGACCACGCAGTCGCCCGGGTCGACGCCCAGCTCGGCGGCCGCCTTGAGGAACCCCTCGGGGTCCGGCTTGCTCGCGCCCACGCTCTCGGCGGTGATCCGCAGCTCCGGCAGCGGCAGTCCCGCGGCGGCCATGCGCGCGGTGGACAGCGCCACGTCCGCCGACGTCACCAGGGCGTGCGGGAGCCCGGCGAGGGAGGCGAGGAACGCGGCGGCGCCGGGAACCTCGACCACCCCGTCCATGTCGGCGGTCTCCTCGGCGAGCATGCGGGCGTTGTCGGCGTGGTTCTGCTCCATGGGGCGGTCGGGCAGCAGTACGGCCATCGAGGCGTACCCCTGGCGGCCGTGCACGACCTTCATGACCTCGTCGCCGTCCAGCCCGTGCCGGTCGGCCCACCGCCGCCAGCACCGCTCCACCACGGCATCGGAATTGACGAGGGTGCCGTCCATGTCCAGCAGCAGGGCGCGGGCGGTGAGAACGGTCGTGGCCGGCATCGGCATGGCTCCAGGGCGCGGGGAAGGGGCCGGGTGCGCCCCAGGGGACAAGGCGGCCCCGCCCGCCGGTCAGGGAAAGCGGGCGGGAGCCACTTTGTTTCTCTACGGTACAAAACGAGCCGCCTTCACGCCACCGATCCGGCGAAGCCTTCCGCACCCCGCCTTCGGCCGTTCACCGCCCGGCCACCGCCCCCGCCCGCCCTTTCACGCCCGTCGTCACGCCGCCACGGCCTCGAACAGGCTCCACACCCCGAGCCCGAGCATCAGCAGCGCCGCGATCTTCGTGATCAGCCTCAGCGGCACCCTCTTCATCAGCGCCTTGCCGCCGACGATACCGAGCCCCGCGACCGCCCACAGGGCGAGAACCGCGCCGAGGCCCACGGACAGCGGGTCGTCGTAACGCGCCGCGAGGTTCGCGGTCATGATCTGGGTCAGGTCGCCGAACTCGGCGACGAGGATGAGCATGAAGCCCGTCGAGGCCACCTTCCAGAAGCTCTGGTTCTCCGGCCGGCGGATCTCCTCGTCGCCGTCGTCCTTCTTCAGCAGCAGCACGGCGGCGCCACCGAGGAAGAGCACACCGGTGATGCCGTGCACGATCTGCCGCGGCAGCAGGGTCAGCAGGCTGCCCGCCGCGACGGCGAGCACGACATGGAGCAGGAAGGCGGCGGCGACACCGGCGAAGACGTACGAGGCACGGTAGCGCGTGCCGAGGACGAGTCCGGCGAGAGCCGTCTTGTCCGGCAGCTCGGCCAGGAAGACGACGCCGAAGACGAGCGCCAGGACAGTGATGCTGATCAAGATTCCTCAATCGGTCGGGGCCGCCCCGCCGAGAGTGCGTGATCTGCGCGGACACCTCGGCACGGCAGCACACGGATCACCCGTGCCGTGGGGCACGGGCGTGCACTGCTTGCCGAAGGTCTCGCTGGCCGGTCCTCTGACAAGGACCCGCCTCCGGGCGCCGGCTCAGACGTGCTGAGCAGTGTGTCGACGGTCCGGCGAAGAGCTACTCCCCTTCTGCGCCCCCCATGCTACGTGACCGCCGGACGGGATCCCGGGGGCCGTCAGCGATGTCACACCTCTTGCTATGTCATGCACGCGTCACTAGCGTCTTACCGCGAACATACCTCCGGCAACAACCCCTCGCGACCATGTCCTGGTTCACGCCCAACGTCCCCACGCACGGGTGCCTCGCGAGTCGCGCACGCCGCCGACGTCACGGACGCCCTCAAGGCCACGACGGCCACTACGCAACCGGCACCCTCCCCTCCGGCACGGCAGTGCTGGACCTTCACACCCACGCGCCCGACGCGAGCCTCTCGGGCAACGGCGCGCGCCGGCTCCCTCACCCTGCCACCTGGACAGCTCTCCAGGCCCAGATCCCCGGCGAGAGCCCGCCATCGCCCGATCCAGCAGCACACACCCGTCACGGCGAGACACCGTGGACGCTCCCGCCTGGCGGCATGACGTAGCTCGCACCACCCCATGCGACGTTGGCCCGTCAGAAACCGTTCGATTACAACGAATTCACGTTCTAGATCTACCCGCGTAGCCCTCGAAGGAGTGTCATGGACACGACCTCGGTGACCTCACCGTGCTTCGTGCCTCAGGAGGCTCCCTCATGCGCTCCATCATCCGAATACCGGCTGCGGCGGGTTGCGCTTTCGCCCTGGCGTTCAGCGGTCTCATCCTCGGCGTCAGCGCCGGTACCGCGCAGGCAAGCAGCTGCTCCCAGGCTTACCTGCCGCTGCCCGACTCCAGCTGTACGCCGGGTGCGTACAACCCCGACGTCACTCAGTCCACCATCAACAGCACCATCTGCGTCTCCGGCTGGACGGCCACCGTTCGCCCGCCCACGTCCTACACCAACCCGCTCAAGGCGCAGGGCATCATCGACTACGGCTACTCCGACACCAACATGTCGGACTACGAGGAGGACCACCTGGTGCCCCTCGAACTGGGCGGCGCCCCCCGCGATCCCCGCAATCTGTGGCCCGAACCGCACTACGGGACCAAGACCGCATACACCAAGGACGGCGTCGAGACCAAGCTCAAGAATGCCGTCTGCAACGGCACCATCACCTTGTCCTCCGCCCGCAGCGCCATCGGGACCAACTGGACCACCGCACTTCAGGTCACCGGCATCGGCTGAGGAGACCGGACCGTGGCCGGTGACGTCCGGCACCGGCCACGGTCCGTATCCACGTCCGGGGCGACAACCCACCCCGGCAGGGGTTCAGAGACCGGGAACGGCCCGGCTCGCGACCGCGGCGGAGTCATCCCTCACCTCCCCACAAGGGACATCCGAGGAGCATCCGAGAGACGCCCGAGGAACACCCAGGGGACATCCCGGCGTTGGAGCGCGCGTCGGTTTCTCCTGATCCTTGGGGCATCCCCTGCTCGAAGAGCCCCCGGGGAAGGCATGATGAGGCCGACCATCCGCGTCCAGCGCGCGGTGCACTGCCCCGCGCCCCCACACACCCGCCCGGGAGTCACCCTTTTGTCTGCCGCGACCGTGGAACCGTCCGCCACGCCCCCGGAACGCCCGCCCGTCTCCGTAGCCCTCGTCGGTGCGGGTCCCCGCGGCACGAGCGTTCTGGAACGCCTCTGCGCCTCCGCACCGGAACTGCTCCCGCCGGGCGCCCGGCTGACCGTCCATGTCGTCGACCCGGCGCCGCCGGGCGCGGGCCGCGTCTGGCGCACCGCGCAGTCCCCGGAACTGCTGATGAACACGGTGGCCTGCCAGGTGACGCTGTTCACCGACGAGAGCGTGGAGTGCGCGGGGCCGATCCGGCCGGGGCCGAGTCTGTACGAGTGGGCGCGGGACCCCCGGCCGGGCGCGTCCGGGGAGTCGGGGCCGGGCGGCGAACAGGCGGCCGGCGGGCCCGGGCTGCCGGTGCGGGAGCACGGGGCGCCGGGTCCGGACGACTACCCGACCCGGGCCCAGTACGGCCGTTACCTGGAGTGGGTGTTCGCCCGGGTGGTGGACGGCGCGCCGGAGGCGGTCCGGGTGGAGGTGCACACCGCCCGTGCGATACGCCTGCGGGACTCCGCCGACGGCGGGCAGACGCTCACCCTGTCCACCGGCCGCGCCCTGACCGGCCTGTCCGCGGTGGTCCTCGCCCAGGGTCATCTCCCCGTGGTCGCGGACCCCGAGCAGCGCCGGCACTCCGCCGACGCGGCCCGTCACGGTCTGCGCCACATCCCCCCGGCCAACCCGGCGGACGTCGACCTCACCCCGCTCGCGCCCGGGGAGCCGGTGCTGCTGCGCGGTCTCGGCCTCAACTTCTTCGACCACATGGCCCTGCTGACGACGGGGCGCGGCGGCCGCTTCGACCGCACCCCCGACGGTCTGCGCTACCGGCCGTCGGGCCGCGAGCCGCGCCTGTACGCCGGCTCCCGCCGCGGGATCCCGCACCAGGCGCGCGGCGACAACGCGAAGGGCCCGTACGGCCGTCACACGCCCCTGCTGCTGACCGACGACGTGATCGCCGCCTTCCGCAAGCGCGCGGACTCCGGGGACGCCCCGGACTTCCTGGCCGAGATATGGCCGTTGGTGGCGAAGGAGGTGGAAACGGTCTACTACGAGGCCCTGTTGGCCGACCGCAGTGCCCAACGCCCTGGTTTCCGCGACCGCTTCCTCGCCCTGGCCCACGACGGGGCCGGGGAGGACGCCCTGCTCGACGCGTACGGCGTACCGGCCGCGGACCGCTGGCGCTGGGACCGCGTCGCGCGACCGTATACGGGCCGCGCCTTCGCCTCGCCGGCCGACTGGCGCGGCTGGCTCCTCGGCCACCTCCGCGAGGACGCCGCCCAGGCCGCCCTCGGCAATGTCGGGGGCCCGCTCAAGGCCGCCCTGGACGTACTGCGCGACCTGCGCAACGAGGTGCGGCTGATCGTCGACCACGGCGGCCTGTCCGGCACCTCCCGCCGGGATCATCTGGACCGCTGGTACACCCCGCTCAACGCCTTCCTGTCCATCGGTCCGCCCCGGCGGCGCGTCGAGGAGCTGACCGCCCTGATCGAGGCGGGGGTCCTGGAGGTCCTCGGCCCGCGTCTGGAGGTGCGCGCCGAGGACGGCGCGTGGGTCGCGCACTCCCCGGATGTGCCGGGCTCGGCCGTACGCGTCCGCACACTCCTCGAGGCGCGGCTGCCGGAACCGGATCTGCGGCGCAGCGCCGACGCCCTCCTCGCCGACCTGCTCCGGACCGAGGGGTGCCGTCCGCACATCGTGGACGGTTACGAAACCGGAGGGCTGGACGTAACACCGCGCCCGTACCGTCTGATCGACCGTCAGGGGGCCCCGCACGCACGGCGGTTCGCGTTCGGGGTGCCCACGGAGGGCGTGCACTGGGTGACCGCGGCGGGGGCCCGGCCGGGCGTGGACTCGGTGACGCTGTCGGACGCGGACGCGGTGGCGCGCGCGGTCCTGCGTACGGCCGCGGCGGAAGCGGAACCGTCGGCGGGGCGCCGGCGGGGCGGAACCATGGCCGAATGTTGAACTTGCAAGTATTCATTAGGTTCACCTAATCTGGCGGCTCAGTCGGTTTCCGTCCCCTAAGACCGGTCCGTTCGCGGACCGAAACCAGACCGAAGGAGCCCCCACATGTCCGCTCGCCTCAACAGCGCGCAACCGTATGCGATCGGGATCTTCCGGATCGTGACCGGCCTGCTCTTCACCTGCCACGGCGCCGCCTCCCTCTTCGGCATCCTCGGCGGAGCCGCGGGCACCCGCGGCGGGACCGTGCCGGCCGGCACCTGGCCGTTCTGGTACGCCGCCGTGATCCAACTGGTGGCCGGCGTCCTGGTGCTGCTCGGCCTCGGCACCCGCGGCGCCGCCCTCATCGCGTCGGGCTCGATGGCGTACGCGTACTTCGACGTCCACCAGTCGGCGGCCCTGTGGCCGATCCAGAACGGCGGCGAAATGCCGGTCCTCTTCTGCTGGGCCTTCCTGCTGCTGGTGTTCACCGGCTCCGGCGCGTTCGGCCTCGACCGTCTGGTCGCCTCCCGCTCGGCCGCGGCCGACGAGGAACGGGCCTCGCAGCCCGTCGCGGCCTGATCCGTCCCGCGCCTACGACGGCGCCCGCTCCCGGGATCGAGGAGCGGGCGCCGTCCGTGTGCGGTGGCCACCGCGCGCGGCGGTCACCGGACGCGCGCCGGGCGCGGCGGTCACCGTGCGCGCCACAGGGCCCCCGCCGCCCCTGCTGTCACAGCCGCCGCGTACGCTGTACGGCTGTCGATGGGCCGCTCCTGCCGCTCCCCCGCGCTGTCGCGGCACGCAGTTGCCTCCGGGGAGTCGGACGGGGAGTTCCGGGTGTTGGAGAGTGTGGGGTCGCTGGCCGGCAGCCCCTGGATCTACCCGGTGGTGGCCGCGTCGGTCCTGCTGGACGTCTTCCTGCCCCTGCTGCCGAGCGGCATCCTGGTCATCACGGCGGCGACCGCGGCGGCCGCGGGTTCGGCGGTGGCGCGCCTGCCGGACGTCTTCTGGCTCATGGTGTGCGCGGCGGCGGCCTCGGTCCTGGGCGACCTGGCGGCCTACCGCCTGGCCTGGCACGGCGGCGCCCGCCTGCACCGCGCGATCGCCCGCTCCCGTCGGCTGTCCAGCGCGGAGGAACGGCTGGGCGCCGCCCTCGCCCACGGTGGTGCCGCGCTGGTGATCCTCGCCCGGTTCGCGCCCGCGGGCCGCTCGGTCGTCTCCCTCGGCGCGGGCGCCGCCCGCCGCCGGGCCCGCGAGTTCCTGCCCTGGTCGGCGCTGGCGGGCGTCGCCTGGGCCGCGTACAGCGTGGCGCTCGGCTACTTCGGCGGGCAGTGGCTGGGCGCGAGCTGGCTGGCGACGGGCGTCTCGGTGGCGGCCCTGTGCGCGGCGGGCGTGGCCGCGACCTGCCTGATGCGCCGCCCGGTGACACGGGGGTAGCGGGGCCGGGCGGGGTCGCCCGGGAACGGCGGGGCCGCATACGCCGCGCAGGAGGCTGCACAGGCCACGTAGGCCACGTAGGCCACGTAGGCCACATACAGGGAGCGGACCCTGCGACCGGTCGCCCCTTGCCGGAACGCCTGCCACGCCGTCGGTCCCGTGCCGGAAGGCCTCACCCGCCGTGCGGCGCCACGGGCGCGGCCTCGCGGCCGCTGCCCCGTACCTCCAGCCCGGCCAGCAGCTCCGCGGTGGCCGCGGCGACCGCGTCCACGGCCCGGTCGAACACCTCACGGTTGTGGGCGGCGGGGGCACGGAAGCCGGAGACCTTGCGCACGAACTGGAGCGCGGCGGCCCTGATCTCCTCCTCCGTGGCGTCGTCGGGGATGGCGGGCGGACGGAGCGTCTTGATGCTGCGGCACATGGGTCAAGTGTCGCGCGTGCGCCGTCCACCGCCCGCCCGCCCCCGAATGCCGGGGGACGGGGGACGGACGCGCACCCGCCCCTGCGCACCACGCCCGCCCCTCCGTCCGCCGCGGATCAGAGGGATCAGACCGCGTGGGTCTTGGCCAGCAGTTCCAGGACCTCGGCCGTCGTACCCGTCTCGCCGAGACGCGGGAAGATCCGCTCGACACTGCTCCGGTGGGCCTCGGGGTCGGCGTCGGCCATCGCGTCGGTGACGAGCGTGACGTGGTAGCCGTGCTCGTACGCGGCCCGCGCCGTGGACTCGACACCGATGCTGGTGGCGATGCCGGTCAGCACGATCTGCGTGATCCCGCGGCGGCGCAGCTGGACGTCGAGGCCGGTGCCGTGGAAGGCGCCCCAGTTGCGCTTGGTGATGTGGATGTCGCCCGGGTGGCCGGACAGTTCGTCGACGATGACGTCCCAGCCCTCGGGGAGGCCACGGGCGCCGAGCTGCTGCTCGGTGCGGCCCGGCACGACGTCGGATCCGTCGGGGGCGAAGGAGACCCGGACGAGGACGACCGGGAGGTTCCGGGCCCGGAAGGCGTCCGCGAGTTCGGCGGTGCGGGCCACCACCTCGGGGCCGCTGTGGGGCTGCGTGGGCAGGCCCGCGATGCCGTTCTGCAGGTCGATCACGACCAGGGCGGTGCGCGGGTCGAGCGTGGTGAGAGCCATGATTCAGGCCTTTCGGACGTGGGGGTGAGGGTGAACGGGGAACGGTCGAGCAGACCGGCCGGCAGGAGCGGGACGGATCCCGCCGCCATGAACAGGGCCAGTGCGTACAGCCCGGCCGGGTCGGCGTCGTGGGCGACAAAGGCGCGCGTCGGCGGCGTAGACGCCCGGTGCGCCGAGGTACATGAAGGTGCGCGGCGGCCCGGCGGCGGAGGCGGTCGGCTCGGGGGCGGACCTGCGGCCGGCCGGGGGCGTCACGGGCGTGTGAGCCGTTCCAGCAGGGAAAGCCCCTCGAGAACGGTGTGCCGCTCGTCCTCCGTGAAGCGGTCCTCCAGGGCGCGGGCCAGCCACTCCTGTCGCGCCTGCCGGTTGCCCTCGACACGCTCGCGCCCGGCGTCGGTGAGGGTGACGAGCTGGCGGCGGCCGTCGTCGGGGTCGGGGCTGCGGCGGATGAGGCCGTGCTGTTCGAGGGCGGCGAGCGTGGCGGCCATCGACTGGGGACGCACGCCCTCGGCGGACGCCAGGGTGCTGGCGGTGGCGGCGCCGCCCTTGCCGACCAGGGTGAGCGCGGACACCTGGGAGGGCGTCAGGTCGTCGTCCCCCGCGACCTCGCTGATACGGCGCCGCAGCCGGCTGAACAGCACCCTCAGATCACGGGCCGCACGAGCGGCGGACTCGGAGACGCCTTCGGGGTTCTGGTCCATGCCGACACGGTAAATCCTTCAGGTAAGCCTGTCCAGTTTCACCTGAACAGCTTCCCCTGCCGAGGACCGGCCGCCGGCCACGGTCCACGAGACAGACATCCGTACGAGTGAAGCGGGAGAAGTGACTCGCCCTGGAAAATCGAACAGGCGTAGCATTGTGGCGTGGTTGTGAGCTACGACTTTCCGAGTGACCTCCTGGCCGGCCAGGAGGAGCTGCACCAGGTCCGGGCAGAGCTTCTGGCCCTCCTGAAGCGGCTCCCCTGGTCGGTGGAACCGCTGGACGCGTTCAGCGACGACAACGGCTGGCGCAAGGTGGAACGCCCCGCCTCCCCGGGCTGGAGCGCGGACGAACAGGCGGAGGTGGAAAAGCTCCGCCAACGCGAGCGGGAACTGGCGGTCTTCGTCTCCTGCCACCGCTTCTGGTCGGAGGTGGCGACCGAGAACACGGTGGAAGCACGCATGCGCCTGAAGCACACCCACGACCCCGACGCCGGGAGTGGATCCTAGGAGCCCAACAGGTCGTCGGCCCGTTCCGTGCGCAGATGGCCGTCGGTGTGACGATCACCGGGGAGGACCGGCGCGAGACCGCACGGCTGCGCCGTCACGAGCCGTGGTTCCCCGACGCGTTCACGGCCCTGGAGACGATCGTCGCCGGGCAGGGGACCGCTGACTCCTGGCAGGCCGTCGCGCCCTTCTTCTACGGAAGATGGGACCGGACGGCCCGGGCCCACCGGGCCGCCGAGGACGGGCAGAAGAACGAGGAGGCCGCGAGGGTCTTCGCCGCCGACGGCGCCTTCGACCCGGGCGCCACCCGCGCGGCACTCGCGCGGTTCGGCTCGCCCGTGCTGCTGCTCGCCGGGGAGGTCGATCTGGCGGCCCCGCCCCGCGCAATGGCCGAGTTCGCCGAACTGTTCCCGCACGCCGAACTGGTCGTTCAGCCCGGCGCCGGACACTTCCCGTGGCTCGACGACGCGGACCGGTTCGTCGCGACCACCGCGGCGTTCCTGGGGTGAGCCACCGCGCCGGGGATCTCCCGCAGGCGCGCGTCTGGCATCCGGAGTCTGAGCCGTATCCAGGCCGCCGCGCACGCCGGGCTGGAGGTGCCGAGCATCCGTCCATATCTCGGGAAAACCTCAGACAGCCGCTGACCACCGCACCGGATCGGTATTGACTTAAATGACCCGGGCCGCGTGTTGGCTTCAATGACCCAGGCCGCGTGTGGTTATATCGCGTGGCCGTATCGGCGCTGGGCGCTAATCGGGCGACGGTCCTCAGCGACGGCGCACTCACCTAGCTTTCAACCCCTGTCCCACGCGATACGCATGAGTGGCAGAAGGTCAATCACGGTCATTCGAGCAGTCAGACCTCGATGCCAGGCGATGGCGGACATCTACTCCACAGTTGGGGAATACGTTTCATGACAGATGGCAACGAAAATGCGAGCGGGGGGCGGCCACGCGGGAATCTGGGCAGGCGGCGCCTTCTTCAAGGGACAGCGGGCACTTTGGGTGCCGCTCTGGCATCCGCCGGCATCTACAAGATGATCGACACCCTTGCAAAACCGCCGGACCGACCCGCCGCCGGCGCCGGCAGCCCACCCGTCCAGGAACAATACATCCTGCAGAATGAGCAGGTGGTCATGGTCGGCGACTCGGGCGTGAAGAGCAGCAAGGGAACGATCGCGGTCCGGGTACCGGCCCTGCACGATCATGTCATTACCGCACGGCTGAATGTGCCGGCGAACGTCAAGGCGTTGCAGGAGGCGCAGCACCACCTCGAGTCCGCCCTCCTGGATCTGGAACGCCAATTTCCGCCCACTCCCACAGGAGTGGCCACCACGGTAGCCTGGGGACTTCCCTACTTCCACCACTACATCCCAACCCTGGGCAAGGCGTCGGCCTTCTTCAAGGCGGGAACACCTTACCCAGAGTATCTGCCGGTCGATGTGATGACCTCCAAGACGGAGGGCCGTACCGTATATGCGCTGCAGGAGGCCAGGACGTTCCCCAGCGACCAGCCCCCGCCTGGCTTCGGGCCGGTCCGCTTGGAACAGAACGACGTGGCCGTACTACTCCGCAGTGACTCGCTCGCCCATATCAAGGCAGCCCAAAACGCCCTCTTCGGGCCCGGAGGCAACCAGACGGGCAGCCTGTTCAAGGTGACGAGTATCCGCCAGGGCTTCTCCGGGGGCGGTTTCTACGGGCAACAGGGCCTGCCGAGCAAGCTGGCGCTGGCAGCTGATATCCCCGGTGCCCGGTCGATTCCCCGACAGGCGCAGGGCTTCCTCGGCTTCGCCACCACCCTGGACTCGAACATGGGACCCGGCAACATCGCCAATCTGGAGACCCTGCCCGGCCTCACCGACCAGTGGCCCAACGGTTACTTCAAACAGGGCACCACCATGCATCTCTCGCACCTGTTTCAAGATCTGGTGACCTGGTACGAACAGAACTTCCCTCGGTACGCGGATCGCGTCCAGGCGATGCTCCAGCCCGGCCTCTCGCCCGCACCCGCGCCGGGTACGCTCGCCCTCCAACCGCCAGGTCAAAGTGAGGCCGAAGTGGCGCAAGGGGTCCAGCGGTACCACGCCTACGGCCACACGGGGAGCATGTCGCAGGTGGACAGCACCACATCACCGACGACCAGCAACTACGGGAAGGCCTACCCCGCGGGGACGACCATCCCCGTGCGCGGCGATTTCGACACGCTGGACAATCCGTTCCACTACACATCCGATCCGACGGCAGACCACTACAGCGAGAAGCCGGCGGCCGGACTGCACTTCATTTCGTTCCAGCCGACGATTGCGCTCTTCAATCTCGTTCGGCTCTCGATGGACGGCCACTATCCCGATATGACACTCCCTGTCGCACCGCGCAGCCCCCACGCCGGCATCAACTCGGTCCTGCACACGACCCACCGGCAGAACTATCTGGTTCCACCACGTCGCCATCGCTCCTTCCCGCTCGCCGAGTTCCTTGTCTGACACGAGCCGCGCGCCCTTTGCCCCACCCCGTGCCACCATCGCCGGTTGCCGCACCGACCGCGCCGCCCTGCGCCCTTGGTCCGTCACGCCATGGGCATGGCCGGGCCTGGCTCGTGCTCGCCGGGTGGAGTTCCAGGCTTGAGGATGACGGAGGTGTAGTGGTTGGCGAAGAAGTACGAGTAGGACAGTCCTTCGTCGATCCTGCCGAACTCGTTGCTCATCATGGTCATCAGCGCTGTCGTGCGGGTGCCGTCGCCGGCGTAGGCGGTGAACATCTGGTGGGGCGGCAGCCCGGTGGCTCCGATGGTGACTTCGTTGATGCCGGGGAGTGCCCGGATCAGGGCCGTGCCCTCGCCGGAGCTACCGGTGACACGCAGGGGGAGGTTCTGTATGCGCATGCCCAGACCCTGCCGGCCCAGGTTTTCTGTGCTGGTGGCCGGAGTGTTGCGGGCCACGTACACCAGCGCCATGGGCGACTGGCCGATGGGGAGGGTCTTGATCACCGAGTTCGTGTGCGTGTCGATGACGTCGACCGCGTCGGAGTTCTGCAGGGCGACGTAGATCCTGGTGTTGTCGGGGCTCGGCCAGATGCCGTGGGGGCCGTGGCCGTTGTTGTGGACGGTCTTCACCAGCGTGGGCGGCGCCCCGGTTCTCGATCGGCGGTACACCAAGGTCTCGTCCAGTCCGCCCACGGTCTGGTAGGCGTAGTCGACGCCGTCGACCGTGACGAAGTTGGGGTGGTTGGTGCGCGGCCCCGTGTTCATCACCGCCTCCACACGGAAGGTTTGTGCATTGACCACAGCGGTGGTCACGCCGTTGACGGGCATGCCGAGCCAGATGTCCCGGCCGTCGGGCGAGACGGCCTCGTCGGAGGACCCACCAGCCTGTTCGGGGATCGGCAGGCGCTTGATGATCCGGCGGGAGGCCACATCGATCATGTCCAGCCTCGAGGCGCGCAGGTGGTTGACGTAGGCGAGTCTGCCGTCGGGGCTGAAGACCACCTTCGACGGCCCGTCCTCGCTGTAGATCCGGTCGACCTCCTTGCCGGCCCGCCAGTCGAGCACCGAGATGTAGTCCTGGCCGCGCACCGCCACCCACAGGCGCGTGCCGTCCGGTGAGAAGAATCCCTCGTGCGGCGCCCGGCCGACGTACATGGTGCGCACCACTTTGTTGGTCGCGGTGTCGATGACATGGACGGCGTTGGTGGTCACGTCGATCACGTCGAGCCACTTTCCGTCCCGGGAGAAGCCCAGGCCGTGTACGTCGATCTCCCCGTCGTACATGGCCCCCAGCACGTCCGCGCTGGGGTCCAACCGCGGCTTGCCCAGAGCGATCGTGCCCAGCACCGTGTTCGTCGCCGGATTGATGACACTGACCGTGTTGGAACTCTGGTCGGCGGTGTACACCCGGTCGTTCCCCGAGATCGGCTGCGCCCCGGGCAGCGCCGGAGCCTGGATCAGCGTGCCCGGCACTGAGGGGCCGGCGGTCGACCCCACGGTGGGGGCCGGTACCGGACCCAGGTGGGAGGACGCGGATTCCTGCGTTCCGGGCATCGTGCAAGCGGCGACGGACGCGTACACGACCGCCGCCACGAACGCACGGGCAAAGCAGGGTCTTATACCCATGTCCACTCCTTGTGGTCACGTCGCCGGCGGATAGCCCGCGTCGCAAGCTGCCACTGGCGCTCGGCTTGTGGAGGCTGTGCCGTGGTGGCTGTGCCGCGTGGCGTGAGAGGTTGCGGCAGGAACTGGTCGCTGCGTTCGCCAATGGCCGCCGGCGAGAGCAGCGCCTGCCATCGTGGCGCCGAGGTCACCTCTTCCGAATGCGGTCACGCATCCCCGAACACGTGACCGATGACGCCTGGCGCCGGTCGCCCGGATCACCGCCGAGCCATAAAGGAATCTACCGGACACTTTCGACATGCTCACCTCGGCCGGAGGTTTTCACTCGGACAGCCCGTCTGCCGGCGAACGGCGGGGAAATACACGGCCGTTCAGGCTTCGTGCGGTGTACGCCGAACGGGTTCACGACGGTTCACGACGGGCCGACCACCCCTGCGATCGCAGCCACACGGAGCAGTGGTCCGCGCGGGGCGACGGAGCGGGTTTGGCCGCCGGCCTGCCCGGTCCCCGTTCGCCCGGGGTGGTGTCCTGCGGCGGAACGACTTCCGGCGGTTCTGGCTCCATGCCCTCGCCGCGACCGTCCTCGGCGGCGTCCGCTTCCATGATCTCCGGCACACCGGCCACACCCCGGCCGCGACCACCGGATCGCCGACTGCGTCGACGGTCGGATCACAAGGGTGAAGCAGCCCCCTCGCGGCCCATCCGGCACGGAAGGGGCACGACGGCTGCGAGCGGCCGAGAAAGATCGAGGCCCAGGTCTCCGGGTTCTCCCCCGCCGACCTGGGCCTTTGACATGTCCTGGGACTGGTGGGCGCGGACGGTTTCGAACCGCCGACATCCGCCTTGTAAGTTCGGTCCGCGCCTGCTCCGGCTGCTACGGGCGACTGGTGCGACGGCCGGACAGAGTCACTGGTGTGCGCCCCCGTCCGGCGTCGTTGATGTCAGCCGTGGATGTCAGAAGCCTTCTGATCCGTAGCTCTGGAGAGATCGGTTGCTGACGGTCAAACCGATTGCGCTACGGCTCTGAGAGGGCACTACGAGACGGGGACGGTCGCTGTGGTTGCTGTACTTCGCTGCTGTACTGCGGTGTGCCTGTCTGTTGCGCGCGGCTACTCCGCCAAGTTGGAAGATCCGGCACTACGGCTCACCGCTGCGGGAGGACGGACGCGACCGGGCCCTGCCCCCTTCGATCTGGGTGCGGGGCCCGGTCGCGTGTGAGCCGCGAAGCCGATGGCTTCAGAGAAGTCGGCGTCCCATCTTCGCTGACCGCCGATTGTGGCCCTTGGTGTCCCACCACTCCTCTAGCAGGGCGTGGACTAGGTGCACGAGCTGGAGCAGTCGGTCAGGATCGGGTGCGGAGGAGGCCAACACGTCCGCGAAGGACCGGTCGTCCAAGGGCAGAGTGACCGCCCAACGTTCGTCCTGCCAGCCCTTGCGCTCCACGGTGATCTGGTATGTCAGCACTGCATGGCCATTCGGGCGGTGGTCCACCGACAGATCGGCGATGCTGAACCTGACGCTGCCGTCACCGGTGGTGTACGAGCGAGCCAAGGCCTGCTCGGCCGGCGTCTGGGTCGTCATATGCGCCCCGTCCTTTCCCTGGGCCACGACTCCAGCTCTAACTTAGGCGTTAGCACCTGGCGACGGCGACGGCGGGCCGATCGACCTTGTACGCGGTCAGGAGATCGTTGGTTCCGGCAGGGGTTCCGATGATCGTGCGGAACTTCTCGATGCGCGGGCAGGTGTTTTGGTAGGTGGAGAATCCGCCCCGGCCGTTGGGCTCCCCGGACCAGATGGCGGCGGATATCTTCCTGTCCATGGTGCTGTTCCAGCCATGGCCAGCCTTGATGTGCTTCCAACCCCACGTCTGGGTACCGCAGCGCAGCGTGTAGAACTTCGGCCCACGGTAGTACTCCCGGACGACGTAGTTGCGGGGGTGGCTCCTGCATGTAGCGTCGATGCTGTCGGCGGCGACGCCGACGGCCCTGCCGCTCGAAGCGGGCGTGGCGGACGCGGAAGCGGTCGGCATCAGCAGAGTCGAGCTGGTGACGGCGACAGCCAGTGCCGCGTTGATTGCATACGAAGTTTTGCGACGCAAGTTTCCCCCTGATGAAATGTCCCCCGTGGTCGGCGGGGGGCATGGCGACGTGGGTCTTGTTCCCACGCCGTCTTCACCACACCATGCAGGGTTGTGCGCGAGCAAGGGATATTTTGCGTCTGAAGTTCCCCCCCCTGATCATGGACAGCGGATGCTTACGCTGCGGGGGTGAAGTCTCGCCGAAGCCTGGCTCGGGTTTCGAGAGGGGTGAGGTACCCGAACGGGTCGGAGGGGAGGCGTACGAGGACGATCCCAAGGGGCGACGCCGTAGGCAGGTGCTGCCGCTGCCGGCCATCTGCGTGGCCCCTCTGCGGTACCAGCGCATGCGGCAGACCGCGATGCGTGAGCGTGCGGGTGATCGCTGGGAGGAGAGCGGATACGTCTTCACCACGCGTAGGGGACGGCCGATCGAACCACGCAACGTGTACCGCTCCTTCACCCGAGTCGCCAAGAACGCGGACCTACGGGTCATCCGACTGCACGACGCCCGGCACGGCTGCGCGACCCTGCTCACCGCGGCCGGCGTGGCGCCCCGCGTCGTGATGGAGATCCTGGGGCACAGCCAGATCGCTGTCACGATGAACGTGTACGCCCACGTCGTCCAGGACACGCAGCGCGAGGCCGTCAGCCACATGGACCGGCTGCTCACGAAGCGTCTCCAGCGCGAGTAGACCGGCGCTGATGTCAGATCCGGATGTCAAAGACCCCCAGTCATGATCGACTGGGGGTCTTTGTCCTGGTGGGCGCGGACGGTTTCGAACCGCCGACATCCGCCTTGTAAGGGCGGCGCTCTACCGCTGAGCTACGCGCCCGGACAAGCCGACAGCCTACCTTGCCCTGGGGGATACCCCGCAAACCCGTATGAGGGGCCGATGCAGGGGCAGCCCCAGCGGCGATCCGGTGGTCTGCCGCATCCGCGGCCCGCGCAGACGACGGCCCGCCCACCAGCCTCTGGGGTGTGTCAGCGCCCTGCCGTGGTGGTGCCTCCTACCCGGCGGGTCAGCTCCCGCGCTGTCTGCGCGACGTGGCCTGCGATCCGGTGGCCTTCGGCCTCGTCGGCCGATTCGCCGGGGAAGGTGACGGAGACCCCGGCGATCGGGTGGGCGTGGTGGTCCAGTACGGGCGCGGCGACGGAGCAGAGGCCGGGGGTGACTTCGCCTTCTTCCGTCGCGTAGCCACGGCGTCGCGCCTGGGCCAGCAGGCCGCGCAGCGCCGTCAGCGACGCGGGACCGCCACCGTGTCGCTGTACGAAGGCCGATCGGTCCGGGAAGATCGCTCGGACCTGTGCGGGCGGCAGCAGCGCCAGTACCGCCCGGCCGCTGGCGGTCAGGTGGGCCGGCAGCCGCACTCCCACCTCGCTGATGAGCGGTGGCCGGCCCGGGGCGCGTTCCTCGATGACGTAGATGACCTCGCGGCCGTGCAGCACGGCGAGGTTGGCGTTGTGCCCGGTACGGTCCACGAGTGCGGCCAGCGGGCCCCGCGCCAGCCGCTGGAACGGTGCTTGGCGCTCGTACCCGGAGGCCAGTTCGAAGGCGCTGACGCCGAGGCCGTAGCGCCGTTCCTCCGGCAGGTGGACGACGAAGCCGTCCGCGGCGAGGGTGTCGAGCAGGTGGTAGGTCGTCGAGCGGGGCAGACCGACGTCGCGGCTGATGGCGGCTGCGGGCACGGGTGCGGCCTGCCGCGCCAGATAGCGAAGCACGGCCAGTACCTGGGCGGCGGCCGGGACGATGCTCATGGGCCGAGCGTAATCCAGTGAGGGCGTAAACCGAGTGTCTGGCATCCCAGACATTCCCGTCTGGGATACCAGACACTATCGACCCGGCCCCTCTCGCAGACCCCCGTCGGCCTGCGGCTTCATAGGGACATGACCGTTGTTGTTGGTGTCGGCGCCCTCTCCGCCGACGAAGTCGTGTCCGTTGCCCGTCTCGGAACCCCCGTGGCTCTCGCCCCGGAGGCGCTCAAGGAGATCGCCCGCAGTCGTGAGGTCGTCCAGGCCCTCGCCGACGACGCCAAGCCCCACTACGGCGTCTCCACCGGTTTCGGTGCCCTGGCCACCCGCCACATCCCCACCGAGCTGCGTGTCCAGCTCCAGCGCAGCCTGGTGCGTTCGCACGCTGCGGGCTCGGGTCCCGAGGTCGAGCGGGAGGTCGTCCGCGCACTGATGCTGCTGCGCCTTTCCACTCTCGCCACCGGCCGTACGGGCGTACGGACGCAGACCGCGGAGGCGTACGCGGCGCTGCTGAACGCCGGCATCACCCCGATCGTCCACGAATACGGCTCGCTCGGCTGCTCCGGCGACCTCGCCCCTCTCGCGCACTGTGCGCTCGCCGTCATGGGCGAGGGCGAGGTCCGCACCGCCGAGGGCGTACGCAAGCCCGCCGCCGAGGCGCTCGCCGACGCGGGCATCACCCCGGTCGTCCTGGAGGAGAAGGAGGGCCTCGCCCTGATCAACGGCACGGACGGCATGCTCGGCATGCTCGTTCTCGCCGCCCACGACCTGCGTCTCCTGCTGAGTACGGCCGACATCGCCGCCGCGATGAGCGTCGAGGGCCAGCTCGGCACCGACGCCGTGTTCGCCGGCGACCTGCAGGCGCTGCGTCCGCACCCGGGCCAGGCGGACAGCGCCGGCAACCTGCGCTCCCTGCTCGCCGACTCGGCGATCGTCGCCAGCCACAAGGGGCCGGAGTGCACCCGCGTCCAGGACGCGTACTCGCTGCGCTGCACGCCACAGGTCCACGGCACGGCCCGCGACACCCTCGCCCACGCCGCGCTGGTGGCCTCCCGGGAGCTGGCCAGCGCCGTCGACAACCCCGTCGTCACCCTCGACGGCCGGGTGGAGAGCAACGGCAACTTCCACGGCGCCCCGGTCGCCGCCGTGCTCGACTTCCTGGCCATCTCGGTCGCCGACCTCGCCTCGATCTCCGAGCGCCGCACCGACCGGTTCCTGGACCCCGCCCGCAATCGCGGCCTCAACGCCTTCCTGGCCGACGACCCCGGCGTCGACTCCGGCCACATGATCGCGCAGTACACGCAGGCCGCGATCGTCTCCGAGCTCAAGCGGCTCGCCGTACCGGCCTCCACCGACTCGATCCCCTCCAGCGCCATGCAGGAGGACCACGTCTCCATGGGCTGGGCCGCCGCCCGCAAGCTGCGCCGCGCCATCGACGGACTCGGCCGCGTCCTCGCGGTGGAGCTCTGCACCGCGGCCCGCGCCCTCGACCTCAGGGCCCCGCTGACCCCGGCGCCGGCCACGGCCGCGGTGCGCGACGGGCTGCGCGAGACGGTCGACGGCCCCGGCACGGACCGCTGGCTCGCCCCCGAGATCGAGGCGACCGTCCAGTACGTGACCTCCGGCCGCGCCCTGGCCGCCGCGGAGTCGGTCACCGGCCGGCTGGTCTGACCGGTTCGTCCTGCCGGGCCCAGGGGCCCGGCAGGTCCGCCGGCCCCCTGTCGGATGCGTTCGGACATGGTCCTTTTCCTTTCGGCGGGACCGCCCGCGCACCCTGCCTCGCAACGGCCGACTCCACGCCCACCCAGGAGTACCCGCATGGATTCGCACCATCCATCAAGCACCCTCGTCACCAACATCGGCTCGCTGGTCACCAACGACCCCGCCCTCGGTGAGGGTCCGCTCGGCCTTCTCACCGACGCCGCGCTCCTCATCGACGGGACCGACATCGTCTGGGCCGGCCCCGCCGCCCACGCCCCGGTGGCCGACGAGCGGGTCGACGCCCGTGGCCGGGCCGTGATCCCCGGCTACGTGGACTCCCACTCCCACCTCGTCTTCGCCGGGGACCGCACGGCCGAGTTCAACGCCCGCATGTCGGGGCGCCCGTACTCGGCCGGCGGTATCCAGACCACCGTCGACGCCACCCGCGCCGCCGACGACGACCACCTGCATGCGACGGTCGAGCGTCACGTGCGCGAGGCGCTCCGGCAGGGCACCACCACCCTGGAGACCAAGTCCGGTTACGGCCTGACGGTTCAGGACGAGGCGCGCGCCGTGTCCGTCGCCGCCGCCCACACCGACGAGGTCACCTATCTCGGCGCCCACCTCGTGCCATCGGAGTTCGCCGACGACCCGGGCGGCTACGTCGACCTCGTCACCGGCCCCATGCTCGACGCCTGCGCGCCGCACGCCCGCTGGGCGGACGTCTTCTGCGAGCAGGGCGCCTTCGACGGCGATCAGGCGCGGGCGGTCCTCACCGCGGCGGCGGCCAGAGGGCTCGCGCCGCGGGTCCACGCCAACCAGCTCACCTACGGGCCGGGCGTCCAGCTCGCCGTCGAACTGGGGGCCGCCTCGGCCGACCACTGCACCTATCTCACCGACGCCGACGTCGACGCCCTCGCCCAGGGCGAAACCGTCGCCACCCTGCTGCCGGGATCGGACTTCTCCACCCGCTCGCCCTACCCCGACGCCCGCCGTCTCCTCGACGCGGGCGCCACCGTCGCCCTCTCGCCCAACTGCAACCCCGGCTCCTCCTACACGAGTTCCATGGCCTTCTGCATCGCGCTGGCCGTACGGGAGATGCGCATGACGCCCGACGAGGCGCTGTGGGCGGCGACAGCCGGGGGCGCGCGTGCCCTGCGCCGTACGGACGTCGGCCGCCTCTCCCCGGGGGCGCGGGCCGACCTCGTCGTCCTGGACGCTCCCTCTCACGTGCATCTGGCCTACCGCCCGGGAGTGCCGCTGGTGTCGGCGGTCTGGCGAGCGGGCCGTTCGTACGAAGGGGCCCTTCCCGGTGAATGACCTGCCGACCGCCAGTGTGCACAACAGCGTCGGGCAGTTGCGTGCCGACGCCTGGAGTTCGCTGGCGGACCTCACCCACCAGCTCTCGGACCAGGGCGCGGACGCGTGTCCGCGGGCAGCCGCGCGGCTCGAGGAGCTGTTCCGGCTGCTGGCACCGATCGAGAACTGCTGGGCCTTTCCCGGTACGGCCGGGCTCGAGGCGCTGCGCCGACTGTACGAGAACGGGGAGCACCAGCGACTGGCCAGGCGCGCCGAGGACCTCAACCGCGCACTGGGCAGCGACAGTCACCGCAACACCACAACCCCTGCGCCTTCTCCCACCGCCTCTCCGGCGGCCCTCGATGCGCTCGACGCCGGCGAGGCGGCCAACGACCCGGCGGCCCGGCCCCTGGTGACGAGGCCGTACTTCGAAGTCCTCGTCGTCGGTGACCTGGACCCGGCCGAGGAGGAGGCGCTCCGCAAGGAGCTGCACCAACAGCGCCGTGCCGAGGACGAGTTCGTGTACGAGATCGTCGTGGCGCCGAGTTTCGAGGACGCGGTCATCGCGTCGCTGGTGAATTCCAGTCTCCAGGCCGTCGTGATCCGCCACCGCTTCGCCGACCGGTCCCGGCACGACCTGCGCGTGGTGAGGCGGTTCTTCGAGGGCGCCGCCGCGGGCCCCGCCCTGGCCGACGTCGGCGAGGAGAGTCGTCGGCACAGCGAGGAGCGGGCGCAGGCCCTGGGCGACCGGCTGCTCGCGCTCCGTCCCGAGCTGGATCTGTACCTGGTGTCCGAGGCGTCCGTGGAGATGACCGCGGGCCGGCTCAGCCGGTGCTTCCAGCGGGTCTTCCACGCCCGTGAAGGGCTCCTCGAACTGCACCTGTCCATCCTGCACGGCATCGGCGAACGCTTCCGCGCGCCGTTCTTCACAGCGCTGCGCGCCTACAGCCGGCGGCCGACCGGCGTCTTCCACGCGCTGCCCATCTCCCGGGGCACCTCGGTGGTCAACTCCCACTGGATACCGGAGATGGCCCGCTTCTACGGGCTGAACATCTTCCTCGCCGAGACCTCCGCCACCTCCGGCGGCCTGGACTCCCTCCTCGCGCCCACCGGCCCGCTGCGGGAGGCTCAGGACCTGGCGGCCACGGCGTTCGGCGCCCGGCAGACGTACTTCGTCACCAACGGCACGTCCACCGCCAACAAGATCGTCGTGCAGGCCATGGTGCGGCCCGGCGACATCGTGCTGGTGGACCGCAACTGCCACAAGTCCCATCACTACGGACTGGTGCTGGCCGGCGCCCACGTCGTCTACCTCGACGCCTATCCCCTCGACGAGTACGGCATGTACGGAGCCGTGCCGGTGGAGGAGATCAAGCGGAAGCTGCTGATGCTGAAGAGGGAGGGCGTCCTCCACCGCGTCAAGCTGCTCATGCTCACCAACTGCACGTTCGACGGGATCGTCTACAACCCCTCCCGGGTGATGGAGGAGTGCCTGGCACTCAAGCCGGATCTGGCGTTCCTGTGGGACGAGGCGTGGTTCGCCTTCGCCCGCTTCCACCCCGTCTACCGCCGCCGCACCGCGATGGACGCGGCCCGCGCGCTGACCGACCGCTACCGCCAGGCGCGGTACGCCGAGGAGTACGCCGCGCACCGGGAGCGGCTCGGCGACGACCCGGACGACGAGACGCTCCTCGGTCACCGGCTGATGCCCGACCCGGAGAAGGTCCGGGTGAGGGTCTACGCCACCCAGTCGACGCACAAGACACTGACGTCCCTGCGTCAGGGCTCCATGGTCCACGTCTTCGACCAGGACTTCCGCCACAAGGTGGCGGAGACCTTCCACGAGGCGTACATGACGCACACGTCGACGTCGCCCAACTACCAGATCCTCGCCTCCATGGACCTCGGCCGCCGGCAGGCGGTGCTGGAGGGCTTCGAGCTGGTCCAGAAGCAGCTCGAACAGGCCGGCGTGCTGAGGGACGCCATCGAGCAGCACCCGCTGCTCAGCCGTTACCTGCGTTTCCTCACCACTCCGGAGCTCATCCCACGGCGCTTCCGTTCCTCCGGGATCGAGCAGCCGCTGCGTACCGGTCTGGCGCGGATGGCTCAGGCGTGGGAGGAGGACGAGTTCGTCCTCGACCCCACCCGCGCGACCCTGCACATCGGGCGTACGGGTGTCGACGGAGACACCTTCAAGCACGAACTCCTGATGGACCGGTACGGCGTGCAGGTCAACAAGACCACCCGCAACACGCTGCTGTTCATGACCAACATCGGTACGACGCGCAGCGCGGTCGCCTATCTCATCGAGGTGCTCGTCAAGATCGCCGAGGATCTTCAGGAGCGCGTCGGGGAGATGAGCCCCCGCGAACGCGCCGCGCACCACCGGATGGTGAACGGCCTCGGCATCGGGTCCGCCACCCTGCCGGACTTCAGTGAATTCCATCCGGCCTTCCGTCCGAGCGCCCGTACGCCCGAGGGGGACATGCGCGCGGCGTTCTTCCTCGCCTACGACGACACCGAATGCGAGTACCTCTCCGCGCGGGAGATCACCGACGCGATGGCCGAGGGCCGGTCGGTCGTGTCCGCCACGTTCGTCACCCCCTACCCTCCGGGGTTCCCGGTGCTCGTTCCGGGCCAGGTGGTCAGCAAGGACGTCCTGGCCTACATGACGGCGCTGGACACCCGCGAGATCCACGGATACGCCCCGGAGACCGGATACCGGGTCTTCACCGCAGCCGCGCTGAAGGCACGGCTCGTCGGGGCCCGCCAGGCGTGAACCGGGAACAGACGTCCCTTCTCCCGGGTCCTGGCGTTCCAGGGGAAGGTTGTGCGGCCGTTCGACCAGAAGGGAACCACATGGCACCGCGGATTCTGCGTGCTGAGGAGACAACGCCCGCGCCGTGGAAGAACGGTGGGGGCGTGACATGGGAGGTCGCCGTCCACCCGGAGGGGGCGGGGCTGGACGATTTCGCCTGGCGGGTCAGCATCGCCGATGTCGCTCGCGGCGGACCGTTCTCCGCCTTCGAGGGCGTCGACAGGGTCATCACCGTCGTCGACGGGCCGGGCATGGCCCTCACGGTCGACGGGGTGGCGCACGTGATGGACGCTCCGTACGAGCCGTTCTCCTTCTCCGGTGACGCCGCCACGGAGTGTGAGCTGCTCGACGGGCCGATCGTCGACTTCAACGTGATGGTCCGGCGCTCCCGGATGAGGGCACAGGTCCGGATCGAACGCGCGCCCACCTCCGTACGCTCTTCTCCCGGAACCCGCGTCCTCGCAGTCGTCCTGGAGGGATGGGCCGTGCTCCACCAGGCTTTCGTACCCCTCGGCCGGTTCGACGCGGTCCTGCTCTCCGATGAGGACCACGCCTCTTTCAGCGTCGACGGCGTCCTGGCCGTCGTCACCCTCACCGACCTGCCCGGCCGCTGACCGGTCGGGCCGGGCCGGGTCGCTCGGCCTCGTCAAGAAAGCCGCGGCCGCCAGGCCGCGGCTTTCATCAGCTTCGCACGGCCTGGCGGCCTGTTCAGGGACGGGCCGGTCGCCCGCCCGCGGGGTGTCACACCCGCGCGGTCGCCATGCGGTGGATCAGGCGTGCGCCGGCGCGGGCCGTGCGCTGGTCCACGTCGAAGTCCGGGTTCAGCTCGGCGATGTCGCAGACCGCGAGCTTGCCGCTCGCCGCCACTCGGTGACAGACGCGCTCGATGACCTCCATCGGCACCCCGTAGGCGGCGGGGGCGCTGACGCCCGGTGCGACGGCGGCGGGCAGTACGTCGAGGTCGATGCTCAGATGCACGACGTCACAGCTCGCGAGGAACTCGTCGACGAACCTCTCGGTGCGCGCCAGGTCGAGCAGACCGCACTCGGTGTCCGGCAGATAGCGGACCCCGAGCGTGTCCGCGGTGCGGAACAGCCGCTCCGTGTTGCTCGGCTGGCTGACACCCAGCACCCAGTAGTTGAACTCCCGGCCGTGCCGCTCCTCGCTCTGCGCCATCTGCAGGAACGGCGTGCCGGAGCTGGGGCGGACGTCGTCGCGCAGGTCGAAGTGCGCGTCGAGGTTCAGCACCCCGAGACGGCCGCCCTCACGCAGCGCCCGCGTCTGTTCCAGCCCGCTGTAGCTGCCGTACGCGACCTCGTGCCCGCCGCCCAGCACCATCACCGGGTGACCGCGGTCGACGAGCGCCGCGACCGCGCGTCCCAGGCGCTGCTGCCCCGCCTCGAGGCCGTCCTCGCCGTCCCCGGCGACCTCGATGTCACCGGCGTCGTACGCCCGCAGCGGCTTCGGCAGCGCCATCGACGCGAGGGCGCGGCGCAGGGCGTCCGGGCCGTTCGCGGCGCCCTGCCGGCCCTTGTTGCGGCGTACGCCCTCGTCGCTGCGGAAGCCGACGAAGGCGACATCCGCCGGTTCTGCCGTGGCCGGGTCGAGGTGAACGGCCTTGTGCCAGCGCAGGTTCTCGGCGCCGGGGCCGTCGTCCCGTCCGGTCCACGGCGTGGCCGGGACGTCCGTGCGAACGTGCGGGGCCTCCGGGTGCGTCTGCACGACACTCACGCTGCGCCGCCCTCGGTCTCCGTCATCGGGATGCGCACGCCGCGCTCCTTGGCCACCGAGGTGGCGTGCTCGTAACCGGCGTCGACGTGCCGGATGACGCCCATGCCCGGGTCGTTGGTCAGGACGCGGGCGAGCTTTTGGGCCGCGAGCTCGGTGCCGTCGGCGATGCAGACCTGGCCGGCGTGGATGGAGCGGCCCATGCCGACACCGCCGCCGTGGTGGATGGAGACCCAGGAGGCACCGGAGGAGGTGTTCACCAGGGCGTTGAGCAGCGGCCAGTCGGCGATGGCGTCGGAACCGTCGAGCATGGACTCGGTCTCGCGGTAGGGCGACGCCACCGAGCCGGAGTCGAGGTGGTCGCGGCCGATGGCCACGGGGGCGGACAGCTCGCCGGAGGCGACCATCTCGTTGAAGCGCAGACCGGCGCGGTGCCGCTCGCCGTAGCCCAGCCAGCAGATGCGGGCGGGCAGACCCTCGAACGCCACGCGCTCGCCGGCCATCTTCAGCCAGCGGTGCAGGTGCTCGTTCTCCGGGAAAAGCTCCATGATCGCCTTGTCGGTGGCTTCGATGTCCTTCGGGTCACCGGAGAGGGCGGCCCAGCGGAAGGGGCCGAGGCCCTCCTCGAACAGCGGCCGGATGTGCGCCGGCACGAAACCGGGGAAGTCGAACGCCCGCTGGTAGCCGGCCTTGCGGGCCTCGTCGCGGATCGAGTTGCCGTAGTCGAAGACCTCGGCGCCGGCGTCGAGGAAGCCGACCATCGCCTCGACATGCCGGGCCATGGACTGACGGGACCGCTCGGTGAAGTGCGCCGGGTCCTTGCGGGCCTGCTCGTGCCACTCCTCCACGCTCACGCCGATCGGGAGGTAGGCCAGCGGGTCGTGGGCGCTGGTCTGGTCGGTGACGATGTCGATGGGCGCGCCCCGCCGAAGCAGCTCCGGGAAGACCTCGGCGGCGTTCCCGGCCAGCCCGATGGAGAGCGGCCTGCGGGCGTCGCGGGCCTCGACGGCGAGGCGAAGGGCGTGGTCCAGGTCGTCGGCGGCGACATCGAGGTAGCGGTGGGCGATGCGGCGCTCGATGCGGGTCGGGTCGCAGTCGACACAGATGGCCACGCCGTCGTTCATGGTGACGGCGAGCGGCTGGGCGCCGCCCATGCCGCCGAGGCCGGCGGTGAGGGTGATGGTGCCGGCCAGGCTGCCGCCGAACTTCTTGCGGGCGACGGCGCCGAAGGTCTCGTACGTGCCCTGCAGGATGCCCTGGCTGCCGATGTAGATCCACGACCCGGCCGTCATCTGGCCGTACATGATGAGTCCCCGGGCCTCCAGCGAGCGGAACTCCTCCCAGTTGGCCCAGTCGCCGACCAGGTTGGAGTTGGCCAGCAGCACGCGCGGCGCCCACTCGCTGGTGCGCATCACGCCGACGGGCTTGCCGGACTGCACCAGCAGCGTCTCGTCGTCCTTCAGCGTCTTCAGCGTACGGACGATGGCGTCGTACGACTCCCAGTTGCGGGCGGCCTTCCCGGTGCCGCCGTAGACGACGAGGTTCTCAGGGTGCTCGGCGACCTCGGGGTCGAGGTTGTTCATGAGCATCCGCAGGGCGCCTTCCTGCTGCCAGCCCAGGCAGTTCAGTTCGGTGCCGCGCGGGGCCCGGACGACGCCCGGTACTTCGCTGGAAACGCTGGTCATGTTCACTCCTCGGGGAGGTTTCGAGCCGTTGCCCTCCCATGACACGGGAGCGGCGGACGCGGAACCAGCGGCGCCCTCAGGGTTTCTCGGATCCGAGACCCTTCCTTGCCTCCCACGGCATCGGCCCTTCTATGAGGTGAGGAGCACCTCTCCCTTAGGATCCACATCGGTACGAGGCGGCGGCAGCGGAGCCGATGACGAGGACGGTGGCAGGCGTGGTCGTGGATCCAGCGGAGCTCGGCCGGTTGTACGAGCAGCGCACGGCCGGTTCCGCTCCCGCCTACCAGCGCGTCAAGGACCTCGTCGCCCAGCAGATCACGGGCGGCCACTGGCGTGAGGACGACGCCCTGCCGTCGGAGAGCCAGTTCGGCGAAGCGCTCGGCCTGTCCCGTATGACGGTCAACCGTGCCCTGCGCGAGCTGGCCACCGAGGGCGTCATCCGGCGGGTCGTGGGGGTGGGCAGCTTCGTCGCCCCGAGGAAGGCCAGCTCCGCGCTGCTCGAGGTGCACAACATCGCCGACGAGGTACACCACCGCGGCCACCGGTACGAGGCCCGTGTGCTGTCCGTGCGGGAGGAGCGGGCCGACGAGAAGACCGCCGCGCACCTCGGTCTCGGCGAGGGACAGCCGGTCTTCCACTCGCGGGTGGTGCACTACGAGGACGGGGTGGCGCTCCAACTGGAGGACCGCTACGTCAATCCGGCCTTCGCACCGGGCTATCTCGAGCAGGACTTCACCCGGCAGACGCCGTTCACGTTCCTCTCCAAGGTCGCGCCGCTGGGCAGGGGCGAGCACATCGTGGAGGCGGTGCTGGCGTCGTCGGAGGAGTGCGCGATCCTGGGGATCGCGCCGTCCGAGCCGTGCCTGCTGATCCACCGCCGCACCTGGTCACGGGACGCGCTCGTCAGCATCGTCCGGCTGCTGCACCCCGGCTCCCGCTACCGCCTCGAAGGCGCGTTCGCCGCGCACTGACGCTCACGCGGCCGCCGCCCCCGCCCCGGTGGCCGGCGCATGACCCGAGACAGCCGCGGTGAGCCGTGCGGCACCCTGCCGCAGGATGTCCCGCACCTGCTCCGTGTCGTGCCGGCAGTGGTGACGACGCCAGGTGCTGCTGATCGCCGCGACGGGCCGCGCGTTGTGGTCGAACGCCGCCACCCCCATCGAGCAGAACCCCTGGGTGACCAGTTCGACCTCCTGCGACCAGCCGCGCTCCCGCTCCTGTGCCAGCTCGCCGACCAGCCCCGGTAGCGTCCGGGGCCCCTTGCCCGTGCGGGTGGTCAGGTCGCCCGGCCGGGGAAACAACGCCCGGAGCTGTGCCTCGGAGGTGTGGGCGAGGATGGCGCGCCCGTTGGCCGTGAGGTGGGCCGGCAGGCGGACGCCGATGTCGGTGACGAGGGCGATGTCGATGTCACCGGCCCGGCCCGTGGGCGGCTGTTCCTTGAGCAGGTAGACCGTCTCCGCGCCGTGCAGGATCCCCAGGTGCACGGTCTGGCCGAGGCGGCTCGCGAGGGTGCGCAGGACGGGGCGGGCGAGCCGTTCCAGGGGCTCATGGCGCAGATAGGCGGAGCCCACCTCGAAGGAGGTGACGCCCAGTCCGTAGGCCTGCTCCGCCGGCACGTAGGTGACGAAGCCGCGGTCGGCCAGAACGGTGAGGATGTGGTACGCCGACGACCGTGGAATGCCCAGGTCACGGGCGAGCGTCGCGGCCTGGACCAGCCCGGGGCGCCCGGCGAGATACACCAGGATGTCCAGCGCCCGGCCGACGGCCGGTGACGCGCTCGATGTCGGCGCCGTACCCGGCGCCACCCCGCGTTCACTCATGGGACCACCTCTTGACGCTCCTGTATAGACAGGAATATACAGGCTGCCATCCGCCGCCGGGAGCCCTGACGACGGGACCGGCGCGCTCGACGAGACGGACGTCGCTCCGTCATGCCTTCCGGCGCACACCCCGAAGAGGGAGACACTCGTTTGCGTACCGACACCGCCGGCCTGAGCAGAGGGCTCCGTTCCCGGCACATCCGCTTCATCGCCCTCGGCTCCGCGATCGGCACCGGGCTCTTCTACGGCTCCTCCGAGTCCATCCGGGCCGGCGGGCCCGCGGTCCTCCTGGCCTATCTGATCGGCGGAGCCGCCGTCTTCCTGGTGCTGCGGTCCCTCGGCGAGATGGCCGTGGCCTCCCCGAGCGCCGGCTCCTTCGGCGAGTACGCGACCAAGCACCTCGGGCCGCTCGCCGGATTCACCACGGGCTGGACGTACGCCTTCGAAATGGTGATCGTCTGCGTGGCGGACATCACCGCGGTCGGCATCTACATGGGCTTCTGGTTCCCCGACGTGCCACGGTGGATCTGGGTGCTGGCCGCCGTCCTCCTCATCGGCGCGCTCAACCTCGTCAGCGTCAAAGTCTTCGGCGAGCTGGAGTTCTGGCTCTCCCTGGTGAAGATCGTCGCCATCGTCGCGATGATTCTGGCCGGCATCGCCGTGATCGTCTTCGGCCTCGGCAACGGCCACGGCCACATCGGCCTGTCGAACCTGTGGAGCAACGGCGGCTTCTTCGCCGGCGGCGCCGACGGGTTCGTCTTCTCCTTCGCCGTGGTCATGTTCGCCTTCGGCGGCACGGAGATCATCGGTGTCACGGCGGGTGAGGCCCAGTCCCCCGAGAAGACCATCCCGAGCGCGGTCAACTCCATCCCCCTGCGGATCATCCTCTTCTACGTCCTGACACTGGCTGTGATCATGTCGATCACCCCCTGGCAGAACATCGGCGCCTCGGGCAGCCCCTTCGTCGAGATCTTCGCCGGCGTCGGGCTCAAGTCCGCGGCCGCCGTGCTGAACCTGGTCGTCCTCACCGCCGCTCTGTCGGCGATCAACAGCGACATCTTCGCCGCGGGCCGCACGATGTTCGGCCTGGCACAGCAGCGACAGGGCCCCGCGGTCATGCTGCGCGTCACCCGCAACGGCGTGCCGTGGGTGACCACCCTCGTCATGATCGGGGCCCTGCTGCTCGGCGTGCTGATGAACGTCCTCATGCCCGGCGAGATCTTCCTCGTCATCGCCTCGATCGCCACCTTCGCCACCGTCTGGGTGTGGCTGATGATCCTGCTCACCCACGTCAAGGCGCGCAAGGCGATGTCCGCCGAGGAGACGGCGGCCCTGAAGTTCCCTGCCCCTTTCTGGCCCTACGGTCAGATCGCCGCCATCGTCTTCATGACCGCGGTCCTGGTGTTGCTCGGCTTCCAGGAGAGCACGCGTGTCGCCCTGGTCGTCGGCGCCGTCTGGCTGGCACTCCTCGCGAGCGTCTACGCACTCTGGGTCCGACCGCGGCGTCCCGCCCCCCGGCCCGGGACCGTCCGGGAGCAGACGGCGGACACGCCCCGGGACGCGGACCTGGCGAATCTGGAGGGGCCGGCCGGCGTACCGCGATGAACAGCCACCGGGGAGCGCCCTCGGCCTGCTCACGGACGTCGGACGGCTCGGTCACCGTACGGGCGGCGCAGTAGCCGGGCGGGAGACGGCGGTGGACCGGGCGCACCGTGAACCGACCGGCCCGTGTGTTCGTCCTCAACCGGTGGGAGAATGACACCGGGCAGGGCGGATGACAGCACGGGAGAGGGATGTGACGGCCACACCACCACAGGCCACACCACCGCAGCCGTGCACGCCTTTCGCGCCATGCGGCGTTCACCGGCCCGCCCCCGGCGGCCCCTCACCGTCGTCCGCCTCGCCGTCCACCGGTCGCACCACCACGCCGCGCCCGGTCACCGCGCCCACGGCCCGCGCCACCTGCCCCGTCACCGCACCCACCCCCGTCCGCGAGACCCTCGTGCTTCTCGCCCTCCCCCTCGTCGCCGCCCTGGTGCTTCCCGCCGCGTTCGCCGGGGGCGGCACGCGACGGTGGTTCGGAGGGCGGGCCGAGGGGCTGCGGGCCGAGGCGCAGGCCGCCAAGGACGCCGCGGCGGCCGCGTTCTACGAGCTCGACACCGCCCAGCGGGATCTGAGGATCTCGATCGAGACCATCACCGCCGTCGACGACTCCCCCGCCGCCCGCCGCGTCGTCGCCGACTTCGAGGCGCTCGGGCGGCGCATCGACGAGGCCAGTCACCGGTACATCGAGGCCGTCGACGCCCACGATCTCGACCGGGTGGATCTCGAAGCCTCCGTGGCCTCCCGCGCCCGGGCCGATCTCGTCGCCGCCACGGACGAACTCGGCCGGGTCAAGCAGGAGCTGGAACGTTTCGGCGAGAGCCTCGGTCCGCTGCTCGGCAAGGCCGAGACCCGGCTGGCCCGGGTCGCCCCGGCCGTGGAGCGCGCCCGCCAGGCGCTGCTCGCCGCGAGCAACGCCCTGGACGGCACCCGGGCATCCGGGCTCAGGGCCGACGACCTCGCGGCCCGGCTGGCCGCCCTGGCCCCGGAGCTGACCAAGCTCAACCAGGGCGCGGGACAGCACGGTGTGACGCAGACCCTGGAGCGCGCCGAGCGGGTCGCGCGGGAGGCCGAGGCCGTGCGGGTGGAGGCCGAGCGGCTGCCGGAGCAGGTCGCCGAGATCGATCACCGGCTTGTGTCCCTGCGCACCCGGGCGCAGGCGCTCACCACGCGCGCCGGGCAGGTGCAGCCCGTACTGAGCGAGTTGCGGCGGCGGTTCGTGGCCGCCTGCTGGCAGGACCTCCAGCGGGTGCCGGAGCAGGCCGCCGAGGCCGTGCGGCAGGCGGAGCAGAAGCTGAACGAGGCGCAGACGGCGCGGGACGCCCAGCGCTGGGCGGACGCGATGTCGCTGCTCGCGACCGTACGGGCGCTGCTGAACACGACGGACGAGGCCGTGTCCGCCGCCGGGGACCGCCTCACGAGGCTGAACGCCGTGCAGAAGGATCCGCAGCAGGAGATCGACCGGACCCGGTTCGCGATCCGGGACGCGCAGCGGCTGGCCATGGCGGGCCGGACGACGCCCGATCCGCGCGATGCCCGCCCGCTGGACGACGCCGTGGCCCGGCTGGACCGCGCGGTCGCCTCGCTCCAGGGCCGTCACCCCGACTACTGGCACTTCCTGACGGAGACCGAGGCGGTGCGGCAGACGGTGGCCGGGGTGGTCACGCAGATCCGGCAGGAGCGGGGGGCCGGCCACTGAGCCCGTCCCCCTGACAGGGAGGGGGCCGTCACCGTCCGGGGCCGGCCCCCGCTCCGGCAGGCACCGCTCAGGTGCGGTAGGCGTAGTACGCCGCGTTGGGGTAGGACGCGATGATGCTTGCCACCGACCGGTTGTAGGTGTTGGTGGAGTGGTACGTCACGTACGGCACACCCTGCGGGCTGCGATAGGTGACGATCATGGAGTGGTCCTTCGACCCGTCCTTGTTGAAGTCCATCTGCAGCACGTCACCGACGTCCAGCTGGTAGACGTTGGCGAGGCTGGTGACCCGCTTGGAGGACAGGGCGAACCACGAGAACTCGTTGACGCCGACGAACGAGTCCGACTGGATGTCGGCGTTGCCGAACCACTTGTGGAAGTCCGACGTGTAGCCGGGGACGTGCTTCCAGCCGCCCGCCTTCAGGGACTGGCTGACGAAGTTGGTGCAGTCACCGCCACCGCCCTGCCCGTTGAAGTCGGGGTAGTCGGGGTTGTACTGCTTCCAGTACTTCTGCGCGTACGCCGCCATGGCCTTGTAGTCGTAGCCGGTGGCGGAGAAGTTCTTCGGCTTGGCGGGCGCGGGCAGCGTGGTGGCCGAGCGGGGCGCCACGGGCGGAGCGTCGTCGGCGGCGGTCTTCGGCTCGGCGACGGCCGGCTTGGCCACCTGGTTCACCGCGAGGTAGCCGTCGTCGGTGTCACGGATACCGGTCAGCTGCCAGTCCCCGTGCCGGTCGGCCTTGAAGGTCAGCTCGTGGTGGGCCTGGAAGCCGGTGGTCTTCGGCTCGGAGCCCTTGGTCTTCGCGTACGTCAGGGTGGTGGTCTCGGTGACGTCGACCGTGGCGCGCCGGCCCTTCACCTGCGTCGCGTCCAGCGTGACGCCGGTGCTGCCCGCGCTGTACTTCTCGCCCAGCTTCGCGAGGCGGGTCTTGCGGCCGCGCAGTTCGGACAGCGCCGAGTTCTCCTGGTGCGACTGCGTGCCGGACAGGCGCACCCTGCCGGAGAAGCCGGACGTGAGCTGGGGCCCCTCCCCCTGCCCGCCCTTGGCGTCCACCAGAGCGTTGGTGCGGTCGGTGAAGACCGCGTCGGCCAGCCGCTGGAAGGTGGCCTTGGTCGCCGGGTCCACCGTCGGGTCGTCGGTCACCGCCGCGCCCGCGCTCCAGTTGGGCACCAGGGCCACTCCGGCAGCCACCGAGGCGGCCGCCGCGGTGATGATGGTGGCCCGACGCCTCTTACGGCTCAATCTTCTTGATTTCAATGCTGTTTCCCCTCTACACCGGTACACCTACCGGGCGACGGCATCTTCGCACGGCGTGTGCGCCTGTTGTGAAGAGGGGACGCGCAAGTGGAACCAAGCGGTTACCGGGGTCACTTGACCACCGTCGACCAGTCCGGCGACTGCGCCGGGTCCAGGCCGCGCAGCCGTTGCAGGGTCTCGGGCTTCTGCACGTCGAGCCAGTCGGCCAACTCCCTGAAGGACACGCATTTGACGCCCTTCTTGGTGCACACGTTCTTCACGACCTGGTCGATGGCCTTCATGTAGATGCTGCCGTTCCAGTCCTCGAAGTGGTTGCCGATGAACAGGGGTGCCCGGCTGCCGTAGTAGACGCGGTTGAAGCCGGCCAGGTAGGAGTCCACGGTCATCTGCTCCCACTGGGGATACTTCGCGGGTTTGCCGTGGGTCTCGCCGCCCGACTGGTTGTAGAGGAAGTTGAAGTCCATGGACAGGCCCTGGTACTTGCCGCCCTCGTACGGGAGCATCTGCAGCGGGAAGTCCCAGACGCCGTTCTTCTTGGCCGGCCATATCTGGAAGTCGCCCGGGGAGCTGGCGTCGTAGCGCCAGCCGTAGCTCTTCATGGCCTTCAGCAGGTTCTTCTGGCCCTCCAGGCAGGGCGCGCGCCCGCCGGTGACCTCCTTCTTGAAGTCGAAGGGCAGGGCCGGGATGTCCTTGTAGCCGGTGTTGGTCTTCCAGTTCTCGACGAAGGAGTAGAACTGGTCGATCTCGCTCTTCCACTCGTCGACACTCCAGTCGCCGCCGCCCTTGGCGCCGCAGAAGTGTCCGTTGAAGTGGGTGCCGATCTCGTTGCCCTCGTCGTAGGCCTTGCGGAGCTGTTCCAGCGTGGTGCGGATGTGCTCGTCGGTGGCGTAGTCGATGGCGGCGGCACCCACCGGGTGCTGCGGCGGGTGGTAGAGGTTCTTCTTGTCCTTGGGCAGCAGGTAGATGCCCGTGAGGAAGAACGTCATGTGGGCGTTGTACTGCTTCGCCATCTCGCGGTAGTGGGAGAAGAGATGGTCGTCGCCCTCCAGGGCGCCGTCCCAGGAGAACACGACGAACTGCGGCGGTTTCTCACCGGGCTTGAGCGGCTCCGCCTTCAACTCGCCTTGCTGCGGACCGGTGTACGAGGTGGAGCCGTCCCCGATGATCTGTGTCTTGCCGTCCCACGCGGGTTCCTCGGTGGCCTTGACGCCGGCGCTGCCGCCTCCGTTCCTGGCGGTACCGGAATCGGCGGAGGCGGTCGCGGCGGTGCTGTCCGGCCAAGACACCACGAGGCAGGTGATCGTCACGGAGGCCACGGCGAGGAGGACCGCCAGGGTCACCCGGCCGTTGATACGGCCGTTGGTACGCGAGAGACGGGAGAAGCGGGACGGGCGTGCTCGGCGGCGACGAGCGTTTCTCGTGGTCATGGG
Source organism: Streptomyces sp. NPDC002513 (assembly GCF_053595355.1). NCBI lineage: Bacteria > Bacillati > Actinomycetota > Actinomycetes > Kitasatosporales > Streptomycetaceae > Streptomyces > Streptomyces sp. NPDC002513. The sequence continues at coordinate 182,818 of NZ_JBSFXK010000001.1, forward strand.
CGGCTCGTTCTGCGAGGAGGGGGGTGGCTGCGTGCGGTGTCCCGGCCGTCGGCGTCAGCCGAGGGGCTTCAGGGCGTTCGACCAGATGCCGTAGGGGACGGCGGCTGCGGTGCCGTCGAGTCCCTCGAGCGGCAGTGGTTCGAGGCTCTTGGACAGGTCCATGCGGTAGACGACGACCGCGGTCGACACGGACGCGGTCGTTCCGACGTACCAGGAGGCGGTGTCGTTCTGCGTCGTGCCGGCCTTCCCGGCCACCGGGGCCGAGGCGGAGACCGCGTCCGGATGGGCGCGGCGGAAGGACTCGGTGAGCGCCTCGGTGACCTGGCGGGCCACCGTGGAGCCGACCGCCCGTCCGGCCGTCGGCGTCTTCAGGGCGACCGCGGCACCGTTGCGGGTCATCCGGAGCACCGAGTAGGGCTCGGTGTGGGTACCGTCCGCGGCGAAGGTGGCGTACCCGCTCGCCATGCGGATGGCGCTGGGCGTGGAGTTGCCGAGGGACAGCATGGGCACCTGGGAGCCCATGCTGGAGGAGAGCAGCCCGGCCGCCTGCGCCGTCCGGCGCACCTCGGCCAGTCCGGTGTCCATCCCGAGCTGCATGAACGGGGTGTTCACGGAGCGGACGAGCGCCTGGCTCAGGGTGATCTGACCATAGGACTTGGCGCCGTCGTTGTGGGCCGAGACCTTCTTGCCGCTGCGGTCCCAGTACGGCCCCTCGGGCGTGGTGACGGGGATGCCGTCGTCGCCGTCGTACACCGTCTCCGGGGTGACCGGAGTCGCGGGACCGCCACGGGTCTTGTGGACTCCGTGCTCCAGGCCGGCGGCGTAGACGAACGGCAGGAACGCCGAACCCGCGGGCACCGTCGCCGCGTTGGACTCGTTGTAGCCCTGCGTACGGTGGTCGGGGCCGCCGTACACGGCGAGGATCCGTCCGTCGTCGGCCACCGAGGCGGCGCCGTAGTGGGCGGTCTTCACCAGGGCGGCGTGGTCCTGCGCCGCCTGCTCGCGGGCCTTGGTCACGGCGTCCGTGAGCGCGTTTTCCCGCTTGCGGTCCAAGGTCGTGTAGATCTGGTAGCCGCCCAGGTCGAACTGCTTGTCCGAGATGTGCGCGGACTTCTTCGCGTACTGCGTCACCAGTTCCACCAGGTAGTCGCTCTGCTTGCCGGTGTCGTAGAGCGGGTTCTGCTTGAGCGGCTCGGGGAACGTCTTGTACTTCGCCCGCTCGGCCGGCGACAGCTTGCCGATCTTGACCATGCGGTCGAGGATCCAGGACCAGCGTTCCACCGCCCGGTGGTGGTTCGCCTTGTTCAGCGTGGGGTCGTAGAGACCGGCGCCCTTCAGCAGGGAGGCGAGGAAGGCGGCCTCCGAGGCGTTGAGCCGGCTGACGTCCTTGCCGTAGTAGGCCTGGGAGGCACGCTGGATGCCGTAGGTGCCGCGGCCGAACCAGCTCGTGTTGAGGTAGCCCTCGAGGATCTCGTCCTTGCTCATCCTGTTGTCGAGCTTGAGGGCGATCATCGCCTCGGTGAACTTGCGGCTGACCGTCTGGTTCTGCGTCAGATAGACGTTCTTGACGTACTGCTGGGTGATCGTGGAGCCGCCCTCGGTGTCGCCCTCGCCGACCGTGCGCCACAGGGCGCGGGAGAGGCCTTTGACGGAAATGCCCGGGTCGGTGTAGAAGCTCTCGTTCTCCGCCGCGAGCACCGCCCACCGCACCTGCACCGGTATGTCCTTCAGGGGCATCGCCTGCCGCTGCACCCATCCGGTACGGGCCATGGGGGTGCCGTCGGACCAGAAGTAGACGTTGTCCTGCTGGGTGGCGTACGAGTTGAGGTTGTTCGGTATGTCCGTGGCGGCGTAGGCGACGACGAGGAACGCGCCGCTCAGCCCGATCGACGCCAGCACCGCCCCGAGCCACTGGCGCCAGGAGGGCGCCCAGCGCCGCCAGCCGACGCGGCCCGGCCGCGGATACACCGGCTTGAGCTTGCGGGCGTAGGGCGCGGCCTTCCGGGCGTAGGGCGCGAGTTGCCGGGTGACGGGTTCGAGCTTCCCGGCCAACGGCGCGAGGGCGGCGGTGACACGAGTGAGGGCCGACGGCGGCGCTGCCTTCTTGCGGGTGGCGCGCCGGCCGGGTATCTCCGGCTTGAGGACGCGCAGTTGCATGGTGGCGTCCGGCGCTTGCGGCGCGGGAGCGTCCGCCTGGCCGGGTGCCGTGGCGCCCTTGCGCGGTCGCGTGACGGCATCCTCACCCGGCCGCGCGGCGGCATCCGGCCGCGCCCGCCCGCCGGCCCCCCGGACCGGTGGCGTCACGGCCTTCAACTGCATGGTGGTGTCCGGGGGCAGGGGCACCCCGGCCTTCAACTGCGGGGTGCCTTCCGGAGGCAGAGGTACCCCGGCCTTCGGCTGCGGGGTGGCTTCCGGGGGCAGCGGCGTCCCGGCCTTCAACTGCATGGTGGTGTCCGGGGGCAGGGGCACCCCGGCTTTCGGCTGCACGGTGATGTCCGGGGGCAGGGGCATCCCGGCCCTCAACTGCATGGTGGTGTCCGGATCGAAGGACCCTTCGGCCCGGGCGTCGTCGCCGGACCCCCCGGCCCGGGACTCACCCTCGGTGGGGCGCTGTCCGGACTGATGCGACGCTGCCCGACGGTGCGGACGGTCCCCGTCTTCGCTAGCCACGACGCCCCCGGTGTGCACACGGGCCCGGCAACACCGGCCCCCATTTCGCTGCCATGCCTCGGTCACGACTGCGTCTCCCTCGCACTCGGTCTTGCGCGCGGGCAGATACAGCGGCCACGCATGGTGCAGCGAGCCCCCCTCACGACCTCGCGGCTCATCGTGGCGCATATAAATTATCAGCGACTTCTGTGCTGTCTCGGCCCAGGAGCGGCACTGAAGTGTCCGCGCCGAGAATATTGAGGAGATCTTAAGAAGGCTCTCCGGTCGCCCTTCAGGAGCACGTCTGCCGTCGGCGTCCTGGGACCAGCGGGAACCCCCGGTTAGTCTGTGCGTATGCCTCGCTACGAGTACCGCTGCCGTACCTGCGGCGACACATTCGAACTGAGCCGCCCCATGGCGGAGTCCTCGGCCCCCGCGGCCTGCCCCTCGGGCCATGACGACACGGTGAAGCTGCTGTCCACGGTGGCGGTGGGCGGCACGTCCTCCGCCCCCGCACCGGCCCCCCGGGCCGGCGGCTCGGGCGGCGGATGCTGCGGCGGGGGCTGCTGCGGCTGAGCCAAGAGGCTTTGCCGGCGGCCTTTGTCGGCACCCTTTGTCCGCCGGTCGTCCCGGTTCCGGCTGTCCGAGCCGACCCGGCCCGTCCCCGGACCGAGGGCGGCCCGGGGGCGCCCTACACCTGACGCGCCGCCTTCAGGAACTCCCGCAGGATCCGCTCCCCGGCCGCCACGCCCCGCTCCGGCAGGGCGCTGATCCCCGGCGCCGTCCAGTCGGCGTCGGCGAGTTCGCCGTGGCCCGGGCGCCAGCCGAGGTCCGCCGCGAGCAGCAGGTCCGCGTCCAGCAGGGAGTCCCCGGCGGCCAGCGTCAGCGAGGCACCGGTGCGGCGGGCGACCTCGCGCACGGCCGCGCTCTTGGTGAGCGGCTTCGGCACGGCGTAGATCTTCCGGCCCTGCAACGACACGGTCCAGCCGCGGTTCTCCGCCCAGATTGTCAGTTCCTTCACCCACTCCTCGGGCAGCAGCTCACGCTCCACGACGAGATAGGCGAACAGGTCCTCGGCGAGGCGGTGCTTGCGCACCCAGACCGGGTCCGCGGTGGCCGCCAGATGGTCCCGCACCTCGGCCAGCGGCGCGCACTCCGCCGCGAGCCGCGTGAGGACCGCCGTGTGCCAGTCGGGGTCGGAGACACCGTCGACCAGCAGATGCCCGCCGTTGGCGCAGATCGCGTACGGCGGGGTGGGGCCGGGCAGGTTGATGCGCTGGTACTGCTTGCGGGTGCGGGTCGTGGTGGGCACGAACACCGCCCGGTCGGCGAGTTCGGTGAGCAGCGCCGCCGCGGTCTCGGTCAGGTACGACAGCGGCTTGCTCTCGTGCACCTCGACGCACAGCAGCCGGGGCGCCCGCGCGTCGGGCATGGTGAGTGCGAGCGCCGCGGCCGAGTAGATCAGCGTACGGTCGAGGTCGCTGGCGACCAGCACGGGGTTCATACGGTCACCGCCCGGCCGTCGGCGCCGGTGGCGCCCCGCGTGTACTGAGGGTGGATCAGCCCCACACAGCTGTACGGGAGCCCGTCGGTCTCCTCCACGGGCACGCCCCGCTGCTCCGCCAGCAGGCGTATATGGCCGAGGTCGGCGCCGGCCCCGGACCGGGCCAGGATCTTCCAGGGCACCCGGCGGAGCAGCACGCGCGTGGTCTCGCCGACGCCCGGCTTCACGAGGTTCACATCGTGGATGCCGTACTCCTCGCTGATGCGTTCCACCGCCGCCCAGCCCTCCCAGGTCGGGGTGCGGTCACCGCAGAGCAGTTCCTTGGCCTGCGCGTCGACGGCCTCCTCGACCTCTCCGAAGCGGGCGGAGACGGCGTCCAGGAAGACGGCCGAGACATCCGCCGCGGCGAGTTCGCGGTAGAACTTGGCGCCGTGGTAGTCGTGCGGTCCGACCAGGTCGGCGCGCAGCACGGTGCGTGAGATCAGCCCGGACACCGTCGAGTTGAGGCAGGCGGACGGGATGAGGAAGTCCTCCCGGGTGCCGTAGGTCCGCACGCACGAGCCCGGGTCGGCGAGCACCGCGATCTCCGGGTCGAAGCCGGTGACGCCCTCGGATTCCTCGAAGCGGCGTACGGCTTCGGCGAGTTCCCGGGTGATGGCGCCCTTGCCGGTCCAGCCGTCGACGAAGACGACGTCGGAGGGGTCGTGGTGGTGGGCCAGATAGCGCAGCGCGTTGGCGTCGATGCCCCGGCCGCGGACGATCGACACGGCGTAGTGCGGCAGGTCGAGGCCGTGCCGGTGCTTCGCCCACCGGCGCATCAGGACGCCGACGGGGGTGCCGGCCCGGGCGAGCGAGACGAGGACCGGCATCGGTGACCGCTCGGCGAGGACGGTCTCGGTGACCACTCCGACGGCCTGCGCGAGCCGCGCGGCCGAGGCGTCCAGGGCCGCGTGGAACAGCTCCTGGTACTGCTCGCTGGGCTGGTACTCCACCGGCAGCGACTCGGCGTAGTGCGCGCCGCCGCTCTGGATCGCCTCCTCGCGCTCCTCGGTGGGCGCCTCCAGGGTGACGTCCGAGAGGTCCTGGAGCAGCCAGCCGACCTCGTCGGGCGCGTACGAGGAGAAGGCGGGGCCGCGAAGGGGCTCGGGCAGCATGGCGGGCCTTTCGGGGGCGTACGCAGGCGCGGGGACGTAACTCGGGACGACCGCGAGCAGGACGTGCGGGGTGTGGGCGGCGAGCCGGTCGAGGAGGCCGCCGGGGGCGTGCAGTGCGGGGGTGTCGGCCGCCGAGTCCACGACGGCGACGACGGCGTCGAAGCCGGCGTCCGCGACGTTGTAGGCGTAGCGTTCGCCGGGGCCGTCGGCCGGGTCGTCGTGGGCGGGGAAGACGATCCGGGTGCGTATCGCGTAGCCGGGGTCGTCGACCGCGAGGACGGGCGAGCGGGTGGTCGTGGAGTAGCGGACCTCGGCGGCCTGGAGCCGCTCCAGCTCGCGGGCGAGCCTGAGCGGCGCGTACATCAGCTCCTCGGTGCCGAGCACGAGTACGCGCCGGGCTTCGGCGGGCAGCGCCCCGGCGAGCCGCCCGGCCATGGCGGGCAGCGCGCGCTCCAGACGCTCCCGGTGTCCGGGGGTGAACCCGTGCCGTCCGCCGTCGGGCAGACCGCGGGGCCAGCCGAGCGCGACCCGGGTGACCGTCCCGTGCGCCGGCCGGTCGGAAACCGCCGACTCGTGCCGGGCCACCAGCTCCCGTCCCTTCTCCAGGACCCCCTGGGGCAGCCGTACGGTCCCGGTGGCGGCCGTGACCAGGTCCACCCGGGCACCGATCTCCCGGGCGAAGTCCTCGAGCCGCCCCAGGTCCGCGGGCGAGCGCAGGTCGACGAGGGTGACGACGACGTACCGCCGCCGCGGATGGCGCTCGTGCAGGTCGCGGATCGTGTTCATGACCGTGTTGCCGGTGGAGAACTCGTCGTCGACCAGGACCAGCGGGCCGTCGCCCGCCAGCAGCGCCGGGTCCTTGGGGAGCAGCAGATGCGAGGTGGCGTGGGAGTGGGACTCCTCGAAGCCGCCCGCGCGCGCGACGCCCTCGACGGGGCGGCGGGTGGAGTGCAGATAGGGCGCGAGACCGAGGCCGTCCGCCACACAGTGGCCGAGACCAGTGGCCGTCTCCGCGTACCCGAGCACGACCGCGCGCCCGGCCTCGTCGGCGCCCAGCAGGTCCCTGACCCGGCGGCCGAGCGCGACCCCGTGGCCGTGGACGACGGACGGGGACTGCGGGACGTGCTTGCCCAGCACGTTGGAGACGAGCAGGTGTGCCCGCTTGGGGTTGCGCCTGAGCGCGAGTCCCAGCAGTTCGGGCAGCCGCTCGTCACCGACGAGTTCCACCCCGAGCCGCTCGGCGACCCAGGTCCCGGACCAGACCACGTTCTTCCTCGGTTCCTTCTCAGTACGACGGTTGGGCGGCGGTTTCGGCGCTGGGAGCTCGGAGCTCGGAGCTCTCAGTGCGGCACCCCGGCCGCCAGCAGTTCCACGAAGCCGATGTCCTCGTTCGCGACGCCGAAGACCTCGGCGCGCTGGAGGGTGCGCTCGGCCCAGGCGCGGTGCGGCTTCACCTCGTTCATCTTGTTCGTGTACGCGGAGCGCAGGACGCCCCCGCCGAGGCGCTCGGGCCGCAGGATGTCCTGTGCGTCGCTGTACTCCTCGTGACTGACCACGGACAGCGCGTGGACGGGCATCACATGCGAGGGGTGGATGCAGGTCTTGCCGAGCAGGCCGTTGGTGCGGTCGAGGGCGATCTCCCGCAGCAGCCCGTCCATGTCGTGCTCGATCAGCGCCTCGCGCAGTTCCTCGACCTCGCCCTCCAGGAACGGGCTGCGGCGCAACTGCGGCTTGAACATCCGCTCCTGGACCCGGAAGTACTCCCACACCGGGCCGGTCACCGTGAACCCGGTGCCGTCGGCGCGCCCCAGCACGTTGACGACGTCGGCGATCACGGAGGCCACGATCTGGACGTCGTAGGCCGTCATGTCGGGCGCTCTGCGCAGGCCGTAGGAGGAGCAGAAGTCGGTGACGCCGAGGCGCAGTGCGAGGACCCGGTCGCGCCACTTGTCGACCGTGCGGAAGATGCCGTCCAGGGTCTCCCGGCGTGTCTCCAGGTAGAGCAGGTCGGGGGACTCGAGGACCGGCATGGCGAACAGTCTGCGCCCGCTCGCCGTCTCCGCCGCGGTCAGGGCCTCCAGGAACGGCACGCCCCGGTCCTCGGTGAACTTCGGGAGCACGAACCCGGACAGCAGCCGCACGGCCGGGCCGAGCCGGGCCACCAGGTCCGGGATCTGCTCGGGGGCACGGACGCGGACGAACAGCAGCGGCGGTTCCGCGTCCGGGAGGGCCGCGAGGCCGGTGAACTGCCGGACCAGGTTCTCCTCGGCGTCCACGACGTCCGCGTCGTCGATGGAGTCCTCCAGGCACAGCACCATGGAGACCACTCCGCGGCCCGCCTGCTTGAGCACGTCGTCGGCCAGGTGCGGCCGGGTCGCCGGGCTGTACAGGGTGGCGCCGAGGGCCGCCGCGAGCACGCGGGCGGGCGAGTCGGCGGTGAAGACGGCCGGCTCCCGATGGAAGAGACGCCGCCGCCCCTCAGGGGCGATATGCCCGAAATGACGCATGAAACTCCCCCGTGCTGCCGGACGGCCCGAACCTTGGTGCTGGACGCCCCGAAAAGAGGCGGCCGGTAATAGTACGTAGAACTCCATGTCGGGGGTTCCCGTCGGGCGTGAAGTTCAGGTAACCCGGCTGTGTCGATGACCGGTCGGTGGTATGCGGGGGTGGGTGGGGCGGCCACGCCGGGGCGCCACCCCCACGTTGTCGTGACCAGGACGGAGAGGGCAGGATGACGCCATGACGCACGCGATGCTGAAGGGGTCGAACGTACCGCTCGAGGCCGCCGCGGTACGGGCGGTGCTGCGCTGGGCGCCGGGACAGAGCGTCCCGGACGTCGACGCCTCGGCGCTGCTCCTCGGTCCCGACGGACGGGTGCGGTCCGACGAGGACTTCGTCTTCTACAACCAGCCCCGGCATCCGTCGGGGGCGGTCCGGCTGCTCGGCAAGAAGCGGGAGCCGGAGGGGCTGACCGACACGATCCAGACGGATCTGACGGGCGTCGAGCCCGGCGTGGGCCAGATCCTGCTGGTCGCCTCGGCGGACGACGTCCCCTTCGACCGGGTGCGGGCCCTGCGTGTGCTGCTGTACGACGCCTCCGCCGCCGACGCCGAACCGCTCGCGTACTTCGACATCAAGCCGGAGACGGGCGCGGAGACGGCGCTGATCTGCGGGGAGCTGTACCGGCGGGGCGAGGGCTGGAAGTTCCGGGCGCTCGGCGAGGGCTACTCCAACGGGCTCAAGGGCCTCGCGAACGACTTCGGCATCTCGGTGGACGAGTCCGAGACCCCGCCGGCCGGCACCGGGCAGGTGCCGACGGGGGCCACGGCCCCGGTACCCGCCGTGGCCACGGCGTCCGTGCCCGCGCCGCCCGAGGTGTCGGTGCCGCTGCCGCCGGAGCAGCCGGCGCCCTCCTACGGATATCCGCCGGAGTCGGCGACGCAGCCCGCCTACGGCTACCCCCAGCCGACCGGTCAGCCGGCTTACGGCTACCCGCAGCCGGAGACCGCCGCGGTGCCCGCGCCCGCCTACGGCTATCCGCCCACGGCGGCGCCCGTCCCGGACCCGGACTTCGAGCTGCCGCCGCAGGGGCCGCAGTTCATCGGGCGGTAGCGGCGGCGGGGGTGGTGGGCACAGGGCAGCCGCCGGTCACGCCTTGGCCTTGTAGCCCCGGCCCCACTGCAGGCCCCACCCGTACAGCCGGTCCAGTTCCGCCTGGAAGCCGTACACGAACTTCACCTCGCGGCGGACGACCAGCTCGCCCTTGATGTTCTCTATCAGGACGACGGCGCAGGAGCGGGCCTGCGGGTGGCGTTCGTCGAGGCTGATCTCGATGCGCGGGCCGTTGCTGGGGTAGAGCGTGACGATGGCGTGCGTACGGTCGAACGCCGGCGTCTGGTCGTAGATGTAGACGAAGATCAGCAGCCGCTTGAAGTCGTCCCGGTGGTCCAGGTTGACGAAGATCGTCTCACCGGTGCCGGAGCCGAACCGGTCGTCGCCGCTGAGCTTGATGTAGGGCGGGTCGTTCAGCTCCCCGAAGAAGTTGCCCAGCGGCTGCACCACGCCCTTGGAGCCGTCGGCCAGCTCGTACATGCAGCCCAGGTCGAGGTCGACGTTGACCATGCTCTGGGTGTGGGCCTGCACCACCTCCGGGGTGAACAGCCGCAGAGGGTGGCGCAGCAGGCTGACCCGCTCGGGGGCGCCTATGTCAGAGGTCCGCATCCGCCACGACAGGTTGATGCGCAGATTGCCGGTCGCCGCCCCCTGCTTGGTGAGCGAGACCCGGTGGTGCCGTTTGGTCAGTTCGATCGCGTTGGTCGCCGCGCTGCCCGAGTCGAAGTCGGTGGCGCGCCCGCGCCACACGCCGTCCCAGAAGCCCATGTCCGCCCCCAGTGCCAGTGGTTCAACAGCCGCGGGGCGGCCGCCGAGGGCGACGAGTCCTCACGGCCGCCCCGAAAGAGCGTTCCTCGTCGGAACCCGGTCCACACCACGCTGCGGCCGCGTTCGGCGAGTGAGCCGAAGGGGCCTGTGCGTCCTGGAGGCGAACCGAGCCCCGAAGAGGAGGGTGCTAGACGGCGGACGAGACCTCAGCCCGTTCGTCCGAGGCCGCGCCCTTTCCCTCGGCCGCGGCGAGCGCCTGGTTGCGGCGCACCGAGGACCAGAAGGACCAGCCGATCAGGACGACACCGACGAGACCGGTGATCACCTCGTTGATCTCGTACTGGATGGTGACCATGAGGATCACGGACAGCGCGCCGATCGCGTAGTGCGCGCCGTGCTCCAGGTAGACGTACTCGTCGAGGGTGCCCTGGCGGACGAGGTAGACGGTCAGCGACCGGACGTACATCGCGCCGATGCCGAGGCCGAGTGCCATCAGCACGATGTCGTTGGTGATGGCGAAGGCGCCGATCACGCCGTCGAAGGAGAAGGACGCGTCCAGGACCTCCAGGTAGAGGAACATGAAGAACGCGGCCTTGCCCGCGAGCAGCACCGCCGAGCGGTTCTTGCCGGTGCGCCGGGCCTCTTCTTCCTCCTCCTGCTCGCGCTCCTCCTCTTCCTCCAGCCGGCCCTCGAAGAAGCCGGACAGGCCCCCCACGACCAGGTAGGTGATCAGGCCGGCGATACCGGAGATCAGGACCGTCTGCGCCTTGTCGACGTGCGCGCCGCCGTGCTGGTGGGCGTGGGTGGCGAAGGTGAAGGAGGTGATCAGCAGGACGATCAGCGCGATGCAGACCGACAGCATGTCGACCTTGCCGAGCTTGGCGAGCGGGCGCTCGATCCAGCGCAGCCACTGGATGTCCCGCTCCTCGAAGATGAAGTCCAGGAAGATCATCAGCAGGAACATCCCGCCGAACGCGGCGATCGCGGGGTGTGCGTCGGTCACGAGCTGCTGGTACTGGTTCTTGTCGGTCAGCGCCAGATCGACCGCGTCTATCGGGCTCTTCTTCGCGGTGACGGCGACGATCACGACCGGGAAGACCAGTCGCATACCGAAGACCGCGATCAGTACGCCCACCGTGAGGAAGATTCTCTGCCAGAAGGCATTCATCCGCTTCAGGATTCCGGCGTTGACCACGGCGTTGTCGAAGGACAGCGAGATCTCGAGGACGGACAGGATCGCCACGATGCCAAAGGCGGTCCACCCCCCGTAGAGGACCGCTGCGGCGAGGCCGATCGCGGTGACCACGAACGACCAGCCGAAGGTTTTCAAAAGCACTGGATACCCAATCCGTACGTGTAGGGGTTCCCCCCTCGCCGTACCCGGCTTTACGAAACGTTGACTCCGAAGTCTAGAGCGATCCCGCGAAGCCCGGACGCATACCCCTGACCCACGGCTCGGAACTTCCATTCGCCGCCGTGGCGGTAGACCTCGCCGAAGATCATGGCGGTCTCGGTGGAGGCGTCCTCGCTCAGGTCGTAGCGGGCGAGTTCCTGGCCGTCGGCCTGGTTGACGACACGGATGAAGGCGTTGCTGACCTGGCCGAAAGTCTGGCCGCGCTCGTCGGCCAGATGGATGGAGACCGGGAAGACGATCTTGTCGCACCGGGCGGGCACCTTGGCGAGATCGACCAGGATGGTCTCGTCGTCACCCTCGCCGTCACCCGTGAGGTTGTCGCCGGTGTGTTCGACCGAGCCGTCGGGGCTCTTGAGCTGGTTGTAGAAGACGAACCACTCGTCGCCCAGGACCCGGCCGCCGTGGCACAGCAGCGCGCTGGCGTCGAGGTCGAAGGGGGCTCCGGTGGTGGAGCGCGCGTCCCAGCCGAGCCCGATCATCACATGTGCGAGGTTCGGCGCGGCCTTGGAGAGGGAGACATTGCCTCCCTTGGCGAGTGTGACGCCCATGATGCTGGTCCTCCCCGAGATACTGCGATATCGCGTCGTCCCGGGGGCGGAGACCCCCGGCGGTGGGGGCCGGTCCCCCCGTGGTCATCCTGGCGGTACGAGGGCGGAACCCTCGGCGGTCGGGGGGTGGCTCCCCCGAGGACCGGAGGCGGAAACCCCCTGGCGAGCCGAGACGGCTCCCCTCCGGCGGTCGGAGACGCACACCGCCCGACGAGCGGAGCGGGCTCCTCCCTTTGCGTGGGTCGGCCGATGCCGATCCGTGGGCGGGACGGCGGACGCCGATCCGTGGGCGGGGCAGCCACCCCCCGTCCTGCGGGCCAGGACGGCCGACGCCCGGCCTACGGGCGGGTACGGCCGACTCCCGGTCGACGGAGACGGGTACCGCCCGGCGGACGGAGACGGCCACTCCCCCGGGCGGGGCGGGGCCGGCCGACACCCGGCCGACCGAGGGGGACGGCTGCCCCCGCCGGCAGAGACGGGCACCACGCGACAGCCGGAGACAACTCCTCCCCTGCGCGGAGACGGTCGCCGCCCGGCCGGCAGTGGGGAACGGCCGCCTCCCCGCAGCCGGAGACGGAGACCACCCGACGGACGGAGACGACTCCTCCCCTTGCGTGGGAGACAGCCGACGCCCGGCCGAGGGGCGGAAACGGCCGCCTCCCGCCGACGGAGCGCCGACGGAGACGGACACCGCCCGGCGGACGGAATCGGCCATTCCCCCTGTGTCCGGCGCCATGACCCTGACGGGACGGCGCCGGACGTCGGTGAATCCGGGTCCGGGACCGTGGCCGGCCCGGATCAGACGTTCACGCCGAAGTCCTGCGCGATACCGCGCAGTCCCGAGGCGTAGCCCTGGCCGATGGCACGGAACTTCCACTCCGCGCCGTGGCGGTACAGCTCGCCGAAGACCATGGCGGTCTCCGTGGAGGCGTCCTCGCTCAGGTCGTACCGTGCGATCTCCTGCTGGTTGGCCTGGTTGACGACGCGGATGAACGCGTTGCGCACCTGCCCGAAGGACTGCTGGCGGTTCTCGGCGTCGTAGATCGAGACCGGGAAGACGATCTTGTCGACGTCGGCCGGGACCGTGGCGAGGTTGACCTTGATCACCTCGTCGTCGCCCTCGCCCTCACCGGTGAGGTTGTCACCGGTGTGCTCCACCGAGCCGTCGGGGCTCTTGAGATTGTTGAAGAACACGAAGTGCTGGTCGCTGCCGACCTTGCCGGACGGGTTCAGCAGCAGGGCGCTGGCGTCCAGGTCGAAGTCGGTGCCGGTCGTGGTGCGGACGTCCCAGCCCAGACCGACGAGGACCGCGGTCAGACCGGGGGCCTCCTTGGTCAGCGATACGTTGCCGCCCTTGCTGAGGCTGACTCCCACGAGTCCTCCCTTGGTGTCCAGGGGCGGAGAGCCCCGTCGTGCGTTGATATCGGAACAACGACTCGATCCTAGTGACGGGTTCCCATGCCCCGCAGGCCTTGGAACCGAAGAATCACAGGGTGTCGAGCGCCTTCACGTACTCGTTCAGGTCACGGGCGTCCGGCAGATCGTTGACGACGGTCCACCGCACCACGCCCTCCTTGTCGATGATGAAGGTCCCGCGCACCGCGCAACCCTTCTCCTCGTCGAAGACGCCGTAGGCGCGCGAAGTGTTGCCATGCGGCCAGAAGTCGGACACCAGGGGGTACTCCAGGCCCTCCTGCTCGCCGAAGACGCGCAGGGTGTGGATGGAGTCGTTGGAGAGGGCGAGCAGCTGCGTGTCGTCGTTGACGAACTTCGGCAGGTTGTCGCGCAGCGCGCACAGCTCGCCGGTGCACACGCCGGTGAAGGCGAACGGGTAGAAGAGCAGCACCACGTTCTTGTGACCACGGAAGTCCGAGAGCCGCACGGTCGCGCCGTGGTTGTCCCGGAGTTCGAAGTCGGGGGCCTTGTCGCCGACCTGGATCGCCATGGTCCTGCTTCCCTTCGGTGGGGCTGTTCGGGTGGGAACCACCCTACGCAGCGCTCACCGAGGGCCACGGACGGGCTGAGCGGTGTCAGCCCGTCCGGCGTTCACGGACGAGGCCGTTCGGGCGGCCGGTACGGGGCCCGGGGGCGAGGCCCCCGGGTGCGGCCGCCGCGGTGCGGGGTCACGGCCGGCGGAGCGTCACCGCTTGGACTTGGCCGCCTTCGGCGTCACCAGCCGGGAGCCGCTCCAGTCCTTGCCCACGCTGACGCTCTTGGACGCCGACAGACCCGCCGTCGTCGCGGCTTCAGAGATGTCGCTCGGCTCCACGTAGCCCCTCCGGCCGGTCTTCGGCGTGAGGAGCAGGATCGAGCCGCCTTCCTCGATGTACGTGATGGCGTCCACCAGCACATCGGTCAGGTCGCCGTCCTCGTCGCGGAACCACAGCACCACGGCATCGGCGACGTCGTCGTACTCCTCGTCCACAAGCTCGCTGCCGACAACTTCCTCAATGGCCTCGCGGAGCTCCTGGTCGACGTCGTCGTCGTAGCCGATCTCCTGGACCACCTGCTCGGGCTGGAACCCCAGCCTCGCGGCAGGGTTCGTCCGCTCCTCCGCGTGGTCCGCGGTCGCGCTCACGGGTTGCCTCCTGATCATGTCTTGGATGGGGGTACCCCCTGCTCGTGAAGAGCTCGGGGGAATCTCAGCCACGCGCGTACGCGAAGCATTGGCCGTAGTCCACACGGGCGGGACGGATCGCGCAAGTACCCGGCCGTTCAGACCGCCGAAACGGTGACGATCCTGGCCGTGTCACCGCAACTTCAGGCACCGTATCGCGCCTCACGGTGATCTACACCACACCGTTCTGCCCGGTTTGCCCGTTCTGGAATCCTCTGCGGGTACGAGACTCGAATGGCTTTGCGGTACAGATCACGACCCGAGCGTATCGTTGCGTTTTGGCCGGACCCGCCCGCGAAGCCCCGTCCGCCGTCGTGGTTACCTCGCGGTAGAGATGACGTTTCGCTCGCCCCAGGTACACGATGGGGAGCGGCGCAGGCACATGCAGAAGTGGCCCTCTGACAGGTAAGGAACAGCGTGGCTTCCGGATCCGATCGCAATCCGATCATCATTGGCGGCCTTCCGAGTCAGGTTCCTGACTTCGATCCCGAGGAAACCCAGGAGTGGCTCGATTCCCTCGACGCCGCCGTGGACGAGCGCGGCCGTGAGCGGGCCCGCTACCTGATGCTCCGTCTGATCGAGCGGGCCCGCGAGAAGCGCGTGGCCGTGCCCGAGATGCGCAGCACGGACTACGTCAACACCATCCCCACCAAGAACGAGCCGTTCTTCCCCGGCAACGAGGAGATCGAACGCAAGATCCTCAACGCCACGCGGTGGAACGCCGCCGTCATGGTCTCCCGTGCCCAGCGGCCCGGCATCGGGGTCGGCGGGCACATCGCGACCTTCGCCTCCTCCGCCTCGCTGTACGACGTGGGCTTCAACCACTTCTTCCGCGGCAAGGACGAGGGCGACGGCGGTGACCAGGTCTTCTTCCAGGGCCACGCCTCGCCGGGCATCTACGCCCGCGCGTATCTGCTGGACCGGCTCAGCGAGAAACACCTGGACGGGTTCCGCCAGGAGAAGTCCAAGGCGCCCTACGGCCTGTCCAGCTACCCCCACCCGCGCTCGATGCCGGGCTTCTGGGAGTTCCCGACGGTCTCCATGGGCCTCGGCTCGATCTCGGCGATCTACCAGGCCCGGATGAACCGCTACATGCAGGCGCGGGGCATCGCGGACACCTCCCGGTCGCATGTGTGGGCGTTCCTCGGCGACGGCGAGATGGACGAGCCGGAGTCGCTCGGCCAGCTCACCCTCGCCGCCCGCGAGGGCCTGGACAACCTGACCTTCGTCGTCAACTGCAACCTGCAGCGCCTGGACGGCCCGGTGCGCGGCAACGGCAAGATCATCCAGGAGCTGGAGTCGGTCTTCCGGGGTGCCGGCTGGAACGTGATCAAGCTCATCTGGGACCGCACCTGGGACCCGCTGCTGGCGCAGGACCGGGACGGGATCCTGGTCAACAAGATGAACACCACGCCGGACGGCCAGTTCCAGACGTACGCCACGGAGTCCGGCGCCTACATCCGTGAGCACTTCTTCGGCGACGACCAGCGGCTGCGCGCGATGGTCGAGAACATGACCGACGACCAGATCCTGCACCTGGGCCGTGGCGGTCACGACCACCGCAAGATCTACGCGGCGTTCACGGCGGCCAAGGAGCACAAGGGCCAGCCGACGGTGATCCTGGCCAAGACGATCAAGGGCTGGACGCTCGGCCCGAACTTCGAGGGCCGCAACGCGACCCACCAGATGAAGAAGCTGACGGTCGACGACCTGAAGCACTTCCGGGACCGTCTGCACCTGCCGATCTCCGACAAGGACCTGGAGTCCGGCCTGCCGCCGTACTACCACCCGGGGCGGGACTCGGAGGAGATCCAGTACATGCACGACCGGCGCACGTCGCTCGACGGGTATGTGCCGACACGCGTCGTGCGGTCCAAGCCGCTCCAGCTCCCGGGCGACACGACGTACGCGTCCGTGAAGAAGGGTTCGGGCCAGCAGTCGATCGCGACGACCATGGCCTTCGTCCGTCTCCTCAAGGACCTCATGCGGGACAAGGAGATCGGCAGGCGGTTCGTGCTGATCGCGCCGGACGAGTACCGCACGTTCGGCATGGACTCGTTCTTCCCGAGCGCGAAGATCTACAACCCGCTCGGCCAGCAGTACGAGGCGGTCGACCGCGATCTGCTGCTCGCCTACAAGGAGTCGCCGACCGGGCAGATGCTGCATGACGGCATCTCGGAGGCGGGCTGCACGGCCTCGCTGATCGCGGCCGGTTCGGCGTACGCGACACATGGCGAACCGCTGATCCCGGTGTACGTCTTCTACTCGATGTTCGGTTTCCAGCGGACCGGCGACCAGTTCTGGCAGATGGCCGACCAGCTCTCGCGCGGTTTCGCCCTGGGCGCGACCGCAGGCCGTACGACGCTGACCGGCGAGGGGCTCCAGCACGCGGACGGGCACTCTCAGCTGCTCGCCTCGACCAACCCGGCGTGCGTGGCCTACGACCCGGCGTACGGGTACGAGATCGCCCACATCGTGCAGGACGGTCTGCGCCGGATGTACGGCAGCTCGGCGGAGCACCCGCACGGCGAGGACGTCTTCTACTACCTCAGCGTCTACAACGAGCCGATCCAGCAGCCGGCCGAGCCCGCGAACGTGGACGTGGAGGGCATCCTCAAGGGCATCCACCGGCTCAGCGAGGGCACCTCGGGCGCGGTGCCGGCGCAGATCATGGCGTCGGGTGTGGCGGTGCCCTGGGCCCTTGAGGCGCAGCGGATCCTCGCCGAGGAGTGGAACGTCCGGGCGGACGTCTGGTCGGCGACCTCCTGGAACGAGCTGCGGCGCGAGGCCGTGGCCTGCGAGGAGCACAATCTGCTGCACCCGGAGGAGGAGCAGCAGGTGCCGTACGTCACGCGGAAGCTCAGCGGTGCCGAGGGCCCGTTCGTGGCCGTGTCCGACTGGATGCGGTCGGTTCCGGACCAGATCGCGCGCTGGGTGCCGGGTGCCTACCAGTCCCTGGGCGCGGACGGCTTCGGCTTCGCGGACACGCGCGGTGCGGCCCGCCGCTTCTTCCACATCGACGCCGAGTCGATCGTGGTCGCGGTGCTCACCGAGCTGGCCCGGGCGGGCAAGCTGGACCGCTCGGTGCTGAAGCAGGCCATCGACCGCTACCGGCTGCTCGATGTGACGGCGGCCGACCCCGGGGTGGCGGGCGGCGACGCCTGAGGCCGGGCCGGCCCTGAGCGGACCGGGGGCGGCGGGGACAACTGCCCCGCCGCCCCTGCCCGTTCCCTGCGGTGCGGGCGAGTCCCGTGCCGACGACCGCGTGCACGGTGGTGGAGTGGGTGGTGCGGGCCGCGTTCGCCGCCGGCCGTCCGGTGCGGCTCGCGATCAGCCATCGGCGCCGGCAGTTCGTCCGGACCCACGTCGTCCGGGCCTGATGAGCACGTACGCCCGTCCTGCCTGCGCGCTGCCCCCCTCCGGCAGCGCGCCGCAGTCCGGCCTCCTCCGTCGTCCGCCCGTGCCGTCCGGAGGACGTGATCCACTGTGACCCGCGCCGCGCGCCGGGCGGGACGGATCTTTAGCGCGTTCACCCTGATGGGTGACATCGCCCCGGAACGGTGTCAGATGTGCGCGGCCCCGGCGCCCGCCTCCGCGTTCTCGCCTCGCTTGGTGAGCAGCGCGACCAGCACCGCGACGGCGGCGACGCCCGCGGCGACCAGGCAGGCCAGGCTCATGCCGGAGATGAACGTGTCGTGCGCGACGCCCGCGATCTTCGCGGCGATCGCGGCCGGCGTGCCCTGCGGCACCGGAGCGACACCCTGCTGGACCCCCTGCGAGACCTGGTCGAGCTGGGCGGGGGTGAGCGGCGGCAGCTTGGCCGCGGCCCAGTTGCCCGGGAGGTCCCTGTCCACGCGGGAGGCCATCACCGCGCCCAGGACCGCCGTGCCGAGGCTTCCGCCGATCTGCATCGCGGCCTGCTGGAGCCCGCCGGCGACGCCGGACAGCTGCATGGCCGCGTTGCCCACGATCACCTCGGTGGCGCCGACCATCACGGGGGCGAGGCCGAGGCCCAGCAGCGCGAACCAGACGGACATGACGCCGCTGCCCGTGCCCGCCTCGAGCTTCGACATGCCGAACATGGCGACCGCGGTGAGGAGCATGCCGCCGGCCAGCGGGATGCGCGGTCCGGCCTTGGTGATCAGGATGCCCGCGAGGGGGGAGCCGACGATCATCATGCCGGTCAGGGGCAGCAGGTGCAGGCCCGCGTCGACGGGGCTCATCCCGTGCACGTTCTGAAGGTAGAAGGTGACGAAGAACAAGCCGCCCATGAAGGCGATCGCCATGAGGACCATCAGGACGACACCCGCCGACAGCGGCACCGAGCGGAACAGCCCGAGCGGGATCAGCGGTTCCCGCACCTTCGTCTCCCAGAAGGAGAAGAAGGCGAAGCCCAGCACGGACGCGCCGATGAACAGCCAGGTCTTGCCGTCGCCCCAGCCCCAGGCCGGCGCCTTGATGAGTGCCCAGACCAGACAGAACATGGCGCCCGACAGCAGCCCGATGCCGAGCAGGTCGAAGGAGCGCGGCGCGTTCTGGGCCCGGTGGTCCCTCAGGATCAGCAGGCCGAGGACGAGCGCGAGCACGCCGACCGGCACGTTGATGAAGAAGACGGACTGCCAGCTGACGTGCTGGACGAGCAGGCCGCCGAGGATCGGGCCGCCCGCGGTGGAGGCGCCGATGACCATGCCCCAGATGCCGATCGCCATGTTCAGCTTCTCGGCCGGGAAGGTGGCCCGCAGCAGGCCGAGCGCGGCCGGCATCAGCAGCGCGCCGAACAGGCCCTGGAAGACGCGGAAGGTCACGACGAGGGGGATGCTGTCCGACAGGCCGATGGCGCCGGAGGCGGCGGCGAAGCCGACCACGCCGATCAGGAACGTCTGCCGGTGGCCGAAGCGGTCGCCGAGCTTGCCCGCGGTGATCAGGGTGACCGCGAGGGCGAGGAAGTAGGCGTTGGTGATCCACTGGACGTCGGAGAAGCTGGCGCCGAGGTCCTTGGCGATGGCCGGGTTGGCGATGGCCACGATGGTGCCGTCCAGTGCGACCATCATCACGCCGATGGCGACCGAGACGAGGGTGAACCACGGATGTCCGCGCAGTCCGCTGCCCGGTGCGCGATCCGGTGGTGCTGGCGACGTCCCGGTTGTCCTGCCCCCCGGTTCCGTCGCGTCGACGGTGGTCTGACTAGTCATGTTTTCGAGGCTAGTGACAGCCACTGACAGTTGACAAATGAGTTCACAAGTCAGTAACTGTCACGCCATGTGCCGATTGCCCGAACCGGGCGGATGGACGGAAAGAGGACACATGGAGACGGCAGCGCGGCCCAGCCTGCGAGAACGCAAGAAGCAGCGCACCCGGGACGCACTGCTGCGGGCCGCCCTGGGACTGTTCACCACCCAGGGCTACGAGGCCACGACCGTCGACGAGATCACCGAGGCCGCGGACGTCTCGCAGCGCACCTTCTTCCGCTACTTCGCCGGCAAGGAGGACGCCGTCTTCTTCGTGTCGTCGCTGGCGGAGTCGCACTTCGTCGAGGCGGTGCGGGCTCGACCGCCCCACGAGCCGCCGCTGGAGGCGCTGCGGCAGGCGATCCTGGAGGGCTGGGACACCATCGGCGAGGCCGTCGAGGAGATCATCCCGGCCGAACTCCATCTGCGCACCTACCGGTTGATCGAGTCGACGCCGGCCCTGTTCGCGACCCATCTGCGCCGCTCGGCGGAGCTGGAGGAGGACATCGCCCGCATCATCGCCGAACGCGAGGGCCTCGACGTGGACGCGGACCCGCGCCCGCGCGTCGCGGTGGCCGCGTTCGGCGGAGTGATGCGTGTCACGGAACGGCTGTGGGGCGCGGGCCAGGACATCAGCGTGGCCGCGCTGCGCGAACTGACCGCCCGGCACCTCGACGCCCTACGCCCGGCCTTGGCCGAGAAGTGGCGCGCGGACCGCTGACGCACGGAGCGTGCGGATCCCGTACACGTCAAGTGAATTCCCGTCAGACCGGGCGCACACCACGGCCGATGGAGTGAAGGCTTGGTGACACGGCGTACCGAGTGGCGCGCATCTCGTCGACACAGTGTGACGATCAACCCTCAACCGCGCCCGGTTTGCCGGAATTGATGGGTGCGAAACGTGAGACGCATCACTCGGTTAACGCGAGACACTCTCGTTCTCCTAGTGTGTCCTTCCAGTGACTTCCTTCGATACCTCCCCGCAACTCAACGTCTGGCGCGCACTGCTCGCGCTGGCCGTTGTCTTCGTGATGCTCGCGACGACCGGCTGGACCGCCGTACGCAGCCACCCCGGCGCCACGCCCCTCGCGGCCTCGCGCTCCGCGTGGAAGCACGGCCTGATCGCCGGGCGCGAGCTGCCGGACCCCGAGGGTTCCCCCGCGCGGCTGGCCCGCTTCTTCGCCTCGCTCAGCACCCACCAGCGTTCCCGGCTCGCCCACCGCTACCCGCTCGCGGTCGGCAACATGAACGGGGCGCCGCTGCGGCTGCGCTACGAGGCCAACCGCATCGCCCTGGACCAGCAGCGCAAGGTCGAGCGCGCCCGGATGCACGACGACCGGCTGTCGTCGGTCGGACAGCAGGAGGCCGGCCGTCTCATGCACCGCTTCGAGACGCTGATGGCCAAGGGCCGGCAGATCCTCGCCTTCGACCCGGAGGGTTCGGGCCGGATCGCCGAGGTCCTCGGCGACCTGGACACCGCCCAGCGCGTCTCGGTCGTCGTCCCCGGCGTCGACACCGACCTGCTCACCTTCCAGCGCACCAGCCGCATATATTCGGCGCCGGTCGGCATGGCCAAGTCGCTGTACGCGGCGGAGCGCGCGGCGAGCCCCCGGACCCGTACGGCCGTGATCGCCTGGGCCGACTACACCGCGCCCGGGGGCCTCGGGATGGAGGCGGCGACCGCGATGCGCGCCGAGGAGGGTGCCATACGCCTCAACGCCCTCGTCCGCGCCCTGCCCGGCCGGGCGCCCGTCCAGCTCTACTGCCACAGCTACGGCTCGGTGGTCTGCGGCGTGGCCGCGCACACCCTGCCGTCACGGGTGTCCGACATCGCCGTGGCGGGCAGCCCCGGCATGCGCACCGAGTCGGCCGCCGGACTGCACACCACGGCCCGGGTATGGGCGATGCGGGACGCCGACGACTGGATCAAGGACGTGCCGTACCTGGAGGTCGGGGGCCTCGGCCACGGCGCCGATCCGGTCTCCCGCGGCTTCGGGGCGCGGGTGCTGTCCGCACGGGGAGCGAAGGGGCATCCCGGGTACTTCGAGCCGGGCACCGAGAGCCTGCGCAACTTCGCCGAGATCGGCGTCGGCGCGTACCACGCGGTGCGCTGCGCCGACGGCACCGACACCTGCCGGGCGGGTTTGTCCGGCACGGCGGCGGCCGGACGCGCGTAGAAATACGGGAATCGCGGTCGGCCCGGGGAGGCGACGGAGGAGCGCGTGCCGCATACGATGAGCCGCATGGGTGACGTACTGGCCGGATTTCATGCCGTCTGGGAGTTCGAGTCCGACTCCGTGCTCATCCGCTTCGAACGGGGGATTCGTTCACCGAAGCTGTTCCAGGCGCTCGGCGAACGCCGGGTCCCCCTGGAGGCGATCACGGGGGTGACGCTGACGCAGGGCAGGCGCGGAACCGTCGTCCTGCGCGCGGTGCCACGGCCCGGCGCCGATCCGCTGACGGAGGCGGCGGCGGGACAGCTCAAGGAGGCCTTGGACCCCTACCGGCTGGTGCTGCCCGCCGACCGCCACACCCTCGCCGAGTACTACGCCGACGAGCTGCGGGCCCTGATCACCGAGGACGACACCCCGGCCGAGCGGTTCCTGGTGGCGCCGCCCGAGGCGCCGCTGCACTTCAAGGCGTACGACGGGAAGGCGTCCTTCGACGGCCGGACGGTGTCCTTCCGGTGGTCCTGGACGGGCGCGTCCTCCGCCAAGTGGAAGGCCGGCGACCAGAGCTTCCCGGTCACCGCCCTCACCGGGGTCGAGTGGCGCTCCCCCGAGGCCCTGGAGGGTCATCTGCGGCTGCTGCGGCGGGACGCGGGTGCCGGAGCGCCGGTGCAGCCGGACCAGGACCCGGCCGCCGTCGTCTTCGGCCTCGGCTACGGCCCGGTGCACGAGTCGCTGCCGTTCGCCGCGGCGGTGCTGGCCGCGGTGCGGGCCGCCGGGCCCCAGGCCGGCCCCGCCGCCGTGATACCGGCGGCGCGCCGGGACCCGGCGGACATCGCCGAGCGGATCCGCCACCTCGGGGAACTGCACGAGGCGGGGCTCGTCACGGACGAGGAGTTCGCCACGAAGAAGGCGGAGCTGCTGGCGGAGCTTTAGGGCTCCGAACACACTGGGCTGCCGGGTGGGTCGCTACTCCCGCCCCGCCGACGCGAACGTCATGTCCGGGTAGCGGTCGCCCGCCACCTGGGCCGCGATCGGTTCCAGCAGCGCCAGTTCCTCGTCCGTCAGGACGATCCGGGTCGCCGCCGCGTTCTCCTCGACACGCGAGCGCCTGGTCGTGCCCGGGATCGGAACCACCGGGAGGCCGTGCACCGCGCTCTGCTGCTGCACCCAGGCCAGTGCGATCTGGGCCAGGGAGACACCGTGCGCCGCGGCGACCGTGCGGACCGGCTCCAGGAGCCTTTGGTTGACGGCCGCGTTCTCGCCGGTGAAGCGCGGCATCGTACGGCGGAAGTCCTGGCGGTCAAGGTCCGTGTCGGCGTCGGAGAAGGAGCCGGTGAGGAAACCGCGGCCCAGCGGCGAGTACGGCACCAGGGCCACGCCCAGCTCCTTGGCGGCCGGCACCACGTGCGCCTCGATGTCCCGGCTGAACAGGGACCACTCCGACTGCACGGCGGCGATCGGGTGGACGGCCTGGGCCGCGCGCAGCTCCCCGCCCGTGACCTCGCTCAGCCCGAGGTGCTTCACCTTGCCCTCGCGCACCAGCTCCGCCATGGTGCCGACGGTCTCCTCGATCGGCACCTTCAGATCACGGCGGTGCATGTAGTAGAGGTCGATCACCTCGACGTCCAGCCGCCTCAGGCTGGCCTCGACGCAACTGCGGATGTAGGGCGCGTCGTTGCGGATGATCCGCTTCGTGGGGTCGTCCGGCGAGGTCGAGATCGCGAACTTGGTGGCGATCACGACCTCGTCCCGGTGCGCCGTGAAGAACGGCGACAGGAACGTCTCGTTCTCCCCGGCACCGTAGGCGTCCGCGGTGTCGTAGAGCGTGACGCCCAGCTCCAGTGCCCGCTCCAGGGCGGCGCGCGACTCCCCGGCGTCCGAGGGACCGTACGCCCAGCTCATCCCCATGCAGCCGAGTCCCTGCACGCCCACCTCGGGGCCGTCGCCGCCGAGGTGCACCTTCGCGATCCTGCTGTCCGTCATCGGGGCCTCTCCGACGCCAGGGCGCGCCCGGCGTCCGCGTAGAAATCGATTTTGCGGTTGAGCACCGCGAGCGTGTCCTGGAGTTCCGTGATCCGGGCAAGCACATCCCGGCGGGTGGCCTCCAGGAGGTCGCGGCGTTCGCCGTACGTGTGGTCTCCGTCACGCACCAGTTCGGCGTAGCGCACCATGTCGGCGACGGGCATGCCGGTGAGCCTGAGCTTGCCGACCAGGTCGAGCCAGTCGAGGTCGGCGTTGCAGTAGCGGCGCTGTCCGGTGTGGGAGCGGTCGATGTGGGGCATCAGCCCGATCCGCTCGTACCAGCGCAGGGTGTGTGCGGTCAGGCCGGTGAAGGCGACGACCTCGCTGATCGTGTAGCTGTCCTGTCCGTCGGGACGGGGATGCCGTTTGGGCGGTACGGAGCAGATGTCGGTCCCGCGGTCGGCCGCCTCGGCCATGGTCTCCATCACCGTCATGACCTTTACGCTAAAACGTTGGAGTGCACTCCAAGCAAGCGGAATGCAGGGAAAACACTAAGACCCGGGCGGGCTCCTGTGATGAGCTGCACGCCATGAGTCTCGTACGCCGGGCCGTGCCCGAGGATGCCGAAGAAGTGCTGCGCCTGCGCCAGGTGATGCTGGATTCCGTGTTCTCCGCCGATTCCTCCACCCACTGGCATACGGAGTCCCTGCCGACCCTGCGCGGCCGGCTCGGCGGCCCGGACGACGGCTTCGTGGCGTTCGTGATCGACCATCCCGGGCGGCCGGGGGCGCTCGCCGCACTGGCGGCCGGCACGGTCGAGTACCGGATCGGGCGGGCGGGCAACCCGCACGGCCGGGTGGGACACGTCTTCAGCGTCGCCACCGATCCCGGCACGCGCCGTCGCGGTTATGCCCGCGCCTGCATGGAGAGCCTGCTGGACTGGTTCCGCGAGCAGGACGTCCGGCAGGTCGATCTGAACGCGTCCGCGCAGGCCGAGCCGCTGTACGCGGCGCTGGGCTTCGTCCGCAAGCCGGACCCCTCGATGCGGCTGAGCCTCTGAGCCGCTCAGGAGCGGGGCCCGGCGGCTGGGCCCGCACCGCGCACATCTCGCGGGACCCGGCGGGGCTCCTCACAAAAACACGCACAATGGCCTGCACAAGGAAAGGTGAACCAAGCGGCGGAACAAGGCCGTTCAGCCCAGTCCGGCCCTATGATCCCTTGCGTGTCGGGGACTTCATCAGGAACGTCACGTTCGGGTACGTCATCGGGGCCGTCGTCAGGGGCAGGGGCCCCGGCCGAGTACCACTACGCTCACGCCGCCGCGCGGCACTACAAGGACGCCGTCTACCTCCAGGACGGCGGCCGCCTGCCCAACGCGGACTACCACTTCGGCTTCGCGGTGGAGTGCGCGCTGAAGAGTCTGCTCCTCAGGTTCACGGTCGCCACCATGGCTCCCAAAAGGCAGGGGAAGCCGCCTGCGAAGGCCCCCTGGGTGCCGGATCCGGTGACGGGCAGGGTGAGCCTCGAGTACGGCCATCTGCCGTGGGTCGCCGCCGATGTCGCCCTGCTGACGCACGGCCGGTCCGCGGCCCGCTTATCGGCCTCGCTCGGCAACCTCACTGCGTTCGACTCGTGGTCTGTCGACCAGCGTTACCTCGACGGGACCGCGGTTGCCGAAGCCGACGTGTCGCAGCGGCGTACCGTGGCCCAAGAGATCCTCGCCCTGCACGAACAAGCCGTGATCACCGGAAGGCTCCAGTGACCCTGCCCCCTGTCCCGGTCCGGTTCGACGACGCCCGTCCCCGCGCCTTGGCCGTCGCCCACGACGTGGCCGCCGAGGGCCTGGACGTGCTGCTCGTACGTGACGTGCTGGGCCGTTTCGCCCTCGTTGTCGACGACCGCGCGAAGGACGCGCCGGCAAACCGGGCGGCCGCCTGGTGCGAGCGCCTGACCGAGGACCTGCAGCGGTACGCCGTCGACCGGCCCTTGTTGCTCGCCTCGAGCCTGTTTTCGGCAGACGACCTGCTCGGCTCCGAGCGCGCCCGGCCGGACCCGCTGCACCTCCCGGCCGCCGGACACGGCAGCGTCCGTCTCCTCGACAACACCGTGGTCGGGGAGGACTGGGCCCAGGTGTCCACTCCGGCCGTCGAGACCAATGGCTCACGCACCCACCGCACCGCCCTGTACGGCTTCAAGGGCGGCGTGGGCCGGACCACGGCCACCGCCGTCCTCGCCCGCCACCTCGCCGACCAGGGTCACGTCGTCCTCGTCGTCGACCTCGACCTGGAGTCTCCAGGTGTCGGCCCGCTCCTCGCCGACGGGGCGCTGCTGCCCCGCCACGGCATCGTCGACCAGCTCGTCGAGTCCGCCGTGGGCAACGCGGACGGCCTGGACCTGGTGGCCCCGACCGGGTATCGACCACGCACCGGCCGGGGTGAGCTGTGGGTGGCCCCGGCACGCGGCCGGGGCGCCAAGGACGTCCCGTACTCCTATGTCGACAAGCTCAACCGGGTGTACGCGGACATCCCCGGCAGAGACTTCGCCGACCGCCTGGCGGCCTCGGTCCGCGCCTGCGAGGACGCCGTGGCCCGCGAGGGCGAGAGCGGCCGCCGCCCCGATGTGGTCCTCCTCGACAGCCGGGCCGGCATCCACGACATCGCCGCCGTCACCATCTCCCGGCTGTGCGACCTGGCCCTGCTGTTCGGTGCGGACAACCGTCAGACCTGGGGCGGCTACGGCGACCTCTTCGCGGCCTGGCACTCCTCCGGGCAGGCCCGCGCGATCCGCGAGAAGCTGCGCATGGTCGCCTCCATGGTCCCGGACCCGCCGCAGCGCCCCATGGGTGCCTATCTGGAGTCGTTCCGCGAGCACTCCTGGGAGTGCTTCTCCGTCCTGTACGACGACGACGTGCCCGAACCCAAGACAGGCCGGCTGCTCCCGGGGGCCTTCTCCCCGTCACTGGAGGACGACTCTGCCCCGCACTACCCGATCCCCATCCTGTTCGAACCCGGCCTCGTCGGTCTGGACGCGGGCAGCGCGCCCGGCTGGCAGGACCGCGCATTCGTGCAGGCCGCGTACCGTGACTTCCTGACCACCGCCACCCTCCTGATCACCGCAGATCCGCAGAGCGACGAAGGACCGTGATGACGACCGCACTGGGCGCCGAGGAATACCGCGAGCTGCTCTCCGCAGTGCTGCCCGAGGCCACGGACGCCGACACGCTCCTTCCGGACGTGCACACCCTGTTCACCCCGGACAGCCACCGCGTTGCGCTCTACGTCGACAGCACCGTGGTGCGCGGCGGGCGGGGCGTCGGCAAGACCTTCTGGTATCGCTCACTGCTCGACGACACCCTGCGGGATGTCACCGCCGACGAGTACGGCATCGAGCGGCTGCGCCGACTCACCGTGTCGCCCGGGTACGGGGCGGCCGTCGAGCCGGACCTGTACCCGGGCACGGGCGTCCTGCGGCAGCTCGTCGAGGAGGGCGTGCGGCCCTACGACCTGTGGTACGCCGTCCTGCTGACCTCCCTCGGCCAGCCGGAGCTGCGCGCCCTTCCGGAGTGGCGCGACCGGGTCACCTGGGTGCGCGCCAACCCCGGCGTAGCGGAACGCACGGTGCAGCAGGCGGACCGGGAGGCACAGCAGTACGGCACCACGCACCTGCTCATCTTCGACGCCCTGGAACACCTCCACCGGGTCCGCGCCCAGGCGGACCGCCTGGTCGGCGGCATCCTGGAACTCGCTCTCGCCATGCGCCTGGGCACCCGGAACATCCGCTGCAAGGTGTTCATCCGCCCCGACATGTTCGACGGCGCGCTCCTCCACTTCCCCGACGCCTCCAAGCTCACGGCCAACGCTGCCAGCCTGACCTGGTCCAACGCCAACCTGTACGGGCTGCTCTTCCACTTCATGGGCAACCACGACGGTGAGTACGCGGAGCGCTTTCGCGACAGCACGGGCGGCTGGGAGACCGACGCCTTCGGTCGCCGCCACATCCCGCCCGCCCTGCTCAGGGGCGACGAGCGGTCCCAGGCTGAGCAGTTCGCGGAGATCGCAGGCCCCTACATGGGCGCCAACTACCGCAAGGGCAACACCTACACCTGGCTGCCCAACCATCTCATGGACGGCGTCGAGCAGGTCAGCCCGCGCAGCTTCCTCAGCGCGCTGAACAAGGCCGTCGCCGAGACCCGCGGCACGTACGCGGGGCATGAGTACGCCCTGCACCACGAAGGCATCCGCCGAGGGGTGCAGACAGCGTCCGAGACTCGGGTGCGGGAGGTCGGCGAGGACATGCCGTGGGTG
Organism: Streptomyces sp. NPDC002513; assembly: GCF_053595355.1. Lineage (NCBI taxonomy): Bacteria > Bacillati > Actinomycetota > Actinomycetes > Kitasatosporales > Streptomycetaceae > Streptomyces > Streptomyces sp. NPDC002513. The sequence continues at coordinate 210,749 of NZ_JBSFXK010000001.1, forward strand.
CGTCTGGCCGTCGATCCGCTGGCCGGCCGACAGGTCCCCATGGAGCAGGACACCGTCACGGAGCTGTGGCGCGAGGCCCGGCTGACCGACGTCCTGCGCAAGGAGGCCGAGCGGTACGAAGTGGGGGTCGACGAGGACACCCTCGTCCGCACCGGCCCCCGTTATCCGGACGACCCGGACCGTCTGATCGAGGAGCTGATCGCCCTCGGCGTGATGCGCCGCCGCCGCGACGGGCGCATCGACCTGCCCGACGTGTACCGCATCGCCTTCAACATCGGCCGCAAGGGGGGAGTGCCGAGGGTCGCAGGCTGAGACGGGCCCGTCAGCACGCGGGAGTGCCGAGGGTCGCAGGCCGAGCCGCTGTACGCGGCGCTGGGCTTCGTCCGCAAGCCGGACCCCTCGATGCGGCTGAACCTCTGAGCGGCATAGTCTCGTGCCCATGTCCCTGCAGAGCCTGGCGCTGATCGAGAACTGGCCCGTCCCCACCGCCGCCGCGGCGGTCGTCCGCGCGGACGGCACCGTGCTCGGCACGTACGGGCCGGTCGGCCACCGCTTCCGGCTGGCCTCGGTCACCAAGCCGCTCGCCGCCTACGCGGTGCTCGTCGCCTACGAGGAGGGGGCGCTCGACCTGGACGAGCCCGCCGGACCGCCCGGCGCGACGGTGCGCCATCTGCTCGCGCACACCTCCGGCCTGGCGTTCGACGAGCACCGGGTCACGTCGGCGCCCGGGGAGCGGCGGCTGTACTCCAACGCCGGGTTCGAGGTGCTGGGCGACCATGTGGCGACGGCGACGGACATCCCCTTCGCCGAGTACGCCCGGCAGGCGGTGCTGAAGCCGCTCGGCATGACGTCCACGACCCTCGACGGCTCCCCGGCGAAGGACGGCGCCTCCACGGTGGCGGACCTGGCACGGTTCGCGGCGGAGGTGCAGGCACCGCGACTGCTGGACCCGCGCACGATGGCGGAGGCGATGACGGTGCAGTACCCCGGGACGAAGGGGGTGCTGCCCGGGTACGGTCACCAGAACCCCAACGACTGGGGGCTCGGCTTCGAGATACGCGCCTCCAAGTCGCCGCACTGGACGGGGAGTTCGTCCTCACCGAGGACCTTCGGGCACTTCGGGCAGTCGGGGACGTTCCTGTGGGTCGATCCGGACGCGGGCGCCGCGTGCGTGGCCCTGACGGACCGGGCGTTCGGACCTTGGGCGATCGAGGCGTGGCCTGTTTTCACGGATGCGGTGCTGGCGGAGCTGCGCGGCTGAGGACTCCCTGGCCCGGCTCGTCCGCCGTCTTGGCCAGACACTCGAACCACACCGTCTTCCCGCTTCCGTCCGGGCGCGGCGTCACACCCCACCGGTCGGTGACCGCCTCGACGAGGAGCAGCCCGCGCCCACCGTCGGCGAGCACGTCCCCGACCGCCCGGACGGGCAGCCGCGAGCAGCCGTCGGCCACCTCCACCCGCACCCCGTCGGGCATGAGCAGGAAGCAGGTGCGGCAGCGGCGCCCGGGCACGTGCCGCACGACGTTGGCGACGAGTTCCGTCAGCGCGAGCTCGGCCGCGTCGGCAACTTCCGGGAGCCCGGAGCCGGTGAGGTAGAGCCGCAGAATGCGGCGCAGGTGCCGCGCCGAGTGCTCGCCCAGTGCGAACTCGGCGCGGTAATCCGTGGCGAAGTCCGTCGTCTGCGGACCAGTTGCGTGATTCACATCACCAGCCTGCGACGTTGTGACTACGCTCGGCTACGCAACGAAACGAACGCCGCGAGGCGTTGCAGGCCGGAGGTACCGCCGTGGCCAACATCCAGTCGCTCGACCCCAGCGCTTCCCCGCTCGACTACTACGGCTGGGAACTGCGCCGCCAACGCGAGGCCCACGGCCTGAAGCAAGGACAGCTCGGCGAGATCATCTTCTGCACCGGCTCGCTGATCGGCCAGATCGAGACCACGAAGAAGATCCCCACCCGCGACTTCTCCGAGCGGGTCGACGCCGCCCTCGGCACGGACGGGCTGTTCTCCCGGCTGATCGGCCTGGTGCTGCGAAGCCAACTGCCCCACTGGTTCCAGCCGTACGCGGAGATGGAGGCGAAGGCGTCGTACATCTCCACGTATCAGGCGCAGTTGGTGTACGGGCTGCTGCAGACGGAGGAGTACGCGCGGGCGGTGCTCAGTGTCGACCGCCTCACCAAGGTGGACGAGATGGTGGCAGCCCGTATGGAGCGCCAGCGCATCCTCCAACGTGACGAGCCACCCGCGCTCTGGGTGATCCTGAGCGAGGCCGCGCTGCTCCTGGAGATCGGTGGACGCGACGTCATGCGCCGGCAACTCGCGTATCTGTTGGGCTTCCAGGAGGACCCATGGGTGCAGGTTCAGGTCCTTCCGTTCTCCACAGGGCAACACACTGGCATGATGGGGACGTTCACTCTGCTGAGGTTCGATGACGACCCTGATCTGTTCTACATGGACGGCTACGACCAGGGTCACATGACGGCCAATCCGGACGTGATCAAGGAACGCTCGGTCGGTTACGCTCGACTACAGGCCTCGGCCCTCTCCCCCGAGGATTCGGCGAGACTGATCACCCGCGTGATGGAGGAACGCTATGCGGCCCCGCACAGCACTGAGGAACGTTGAGTGGCGTAAGTCCAGTTACAGCGGCAGCAACGGCGGCGACTGCGTCGAATGCACCGTCACCGGCGGCGCGGCGTGGCGCACGTCCTCCTACAGCGGAAGCAACGGCGGCGAGTGCGTCGAGGTCGCCGACGGCTGCCCCGCCGGTGCCGTCCCGGTCCGTGACAGCAAGAACCCGTCCGGCCCGGTCCTGACCGTAGGCGCTGATGCCTGGCAGGCGTTCGTCGACAGCGTCTCGGAAACTCTGTGTGTGCCTGAGGGTTTCAGGCTTTTCGGGCGCGGCGTGGCCGTGTGTCGTCACGGTGGGGTCCAAACCTCGGGGTGAGGGGGTGGACTTCGGTGGCGTGCACGTGGTGGAAGCCGGTCCGCTCGGCGGCGTGGGTGCGCCGTCGACAGGTTTCGCGGGAGAGCCGCCCTGGCTTGGCTGGAGGAGGCTCCGGCCGGGGTGGGGCGGGTACCGCATGACCTGACACGGGCCTGTGAGGGGTGGGTGTCTGGGTGTCATGCCCCGCCGGACGCTTGACCGCCCTGGTGGGGGTGGTGGCGGGGACCGTACGCACATCGGGCATACGGCGGGAAGTCGGTGACCGGCGGGCCCGGGTGGGCCGGGCCGGGGTGGGGCAGCCCGGGGTGGGGCGGTTCTTGACCCGGGGTGGTTTTCGGTCCGCGTGGTCGGGTGGGGAGGGTGGCCGCGCGGCGGGCGCGGTGCAGGCGGCGGGTGGTCTTCTTCGGGCGGCGTACCACGGTGACGGTGGCGTCGATCGTGGTGCGGATGGTGCGGGTGGCGGTGGCGCGCTCGGTGATGGTGTGGGTCTGGGCGAGTAGGCCGCGGGAGACGATGCGGCGGGCTGCGGCGTGGTCGCGGTCCAGGGACAGCCCGCAACCGGTGCAGTGGGCCCATTTCCAGCCGCGCTCGGCCAGCCGGTCGGGCGCCGGGTGGTGGGTGAGCACGCCAAGGCACCGGGGGCACAGGGCGGAGGTGCCTCGGGCCGGGACGGTGATGCCGGTCTTGGCGGCCAGGTGCCGCATCGCCTCGGCCACGGTGCCGCGGACCTGTCCGGACAGCCGGGCATTGCCCCGGCGTTTGCCGCGGGCCTGAAGGGTGGCGAGGTCTTCGAGGTAGATCACGGACGCGCCGAGCGCGGCTGCCTGGTCGACGGCCCAGCGGGCGGCGGACCGGGCCAGCGCATCGTTCAGATGCCGGATGCGGGCGCACACCCGCTCATGCTCGCGCTCCAGCACCGCCGCCCGCTCCAGGAGCCGGTCCCGGTTGCGGTGCGGGGTGCCAGATGAGGCTGCGAGTGCCTGGTAGTGGTCGCGTTTGGCCGCGAGGTGTTCGCGGTGGGTGCGCAACCGGTGCACCTTCGCGCTCACCGCGGTGGCGTCGAAGATCAGGGGACGGCCGTCGGTGACCACCCGTGCCGCTTCACCCCGCCCGGTCAGGCGGCCCACGGCGCCGGTGAGCAGGGTGTTCACGCCCCAGTCGAAGCCGACCGCCACGGTGTGCCCGGTGGCCCGGGTGGAGGCCACCGGCCTGGAGTGCGGCAGGTCGACCGCGATGCGGCCGGCGGGGGTGGGACGCAGGGTCGGGCCAGCAGTGCCATGACCACGGCCCGGCGGTGCAGGGCCAGCCGCAGCATGCGGGCCGCCTGCTCCTGACCCGCCCGCCGCACCCGGTCCGACACATACACCCCAGCAGTCCCGCCCGCCCCGGCACACCCAGCAGAAGCAGAAGCAGAAGCCGGGGCGGGAACGTTCCAGCCCAGGCGGCGCAGGGCCATCCAGCCCTTGGACGGCAACGCCACGCCCCGCTCGTCAACCCCGGCGGCCAGCACATCCAGCGACGCCTCGTCCCACCTGGCAGCCACTAGCCCAGCCGCCAGATCCCGGCACAAGACACTGAGGAAACCCACTCGCTGGTACAACACCCGCTGCCCGACCGCCAGGCCGCTCTCCTCCAGGACGGCCCGGAAAGCGGTGCACGTCGCCGTCGCCATCAACCTAGCCACAGCCACCCCCCACCCACACGGCTTAGGCTCCGGCTCCGGCTCCGGCTCCGGCTCCGGCAGCAGGGCAGCGACCTGGACCTGCGCTGCCGGTACCGGCAGCGGTACTGGAGGCAGGATCGCCGATCCGCTCACCGGCCGCGGCCAGCAGCCGTCGCCGCGCCTCACGCGAACGCAGCCCGTACATCCGTCCGGCGAAGGTGGCCACCAGGAACATGAAATCGTCCAGCAACTCCTCCATGCCCCCAGCCGTGCCCTTGGCATGCAGGACCTCGACCGCCACCTGGCGATGAGCCAGCACCTCGACCAGCCAGCTCGCACCGAACCGGGCCAGACGGTCCCGATGAGTAACCCGCACATGGGTGAACTCACCCGCCGTGGCCCGCTTCAACAACCGGTCAAGTCCCGCACGCGACTCCCGCAGCCCCGAGGCCCGGTCCCGGAACACCGCGACCACCACACCCGACGCCGAGGCCCGCAACTCCGCCTCCTGCGCGGCCAAGAACGACTCCTGCCCACTGGCGCCCGAGACCCGCACATACAACGCCTCACGCCGCCCGGCCGACACCGCGCTCCCCGTCAACGCATCCAACGCCTCGACGGAGAAACGCCGTTCCCGGCTTACCCACACCACCGCACCCCGGCCCTCGTTCGCCCACAGCCGCAGCGCCCCCGGGTGCACACCCACCCTGCGCGCGGCCACCGCCAGACGAAGAAGCTCCACGACCACGGACCCTACGACCGCAACACCACCGAACACTCCAAACCGGTGTGAACCCCACACCATCGCATGACAGATCACCGGATTACCCACAAACCCACACCGACCCTGCTACACAGCATCCACAAGGACCCATAAGCGAAGCACCCAACAGTTGAAGACCCTGCGGTAGCCCACAGGGGAGAGCGACTGCCAGTGGCCCCCCATTGCCGTCTGCGGCTCGGGTGCGCGCGCCCGAGCCCACGAGCGCGCCTGTCACCTCACGCACCAGGTCCGGGTGGTACGGATCACCCTCACATGCCGGTGCAACAGATGTGGCTCCGTTGTTGCAGTTGCGGACGAGGACCGGCGTGCCCCCGCCAGCACACAGTACGTGTGCTACGCGGCGCCCCTCTACCTGCTTTTTCGCAGGTCAGGTCATATTTGTCAGTCCGGTGAAGTCCGTGGGTGTCCGTGGTTGCGCGGGGTTGCTGCCGCCAGCTACTGCCGTCAGCCGGCTCCATCTCTCCCGAGGCTGCCAAAATGCCTGAAAGACCCGGGCTGGACGAACATCGCGACGCTGGACCGCCGCCACTTCAGCATCGTCCGCCCCACCCACGTGCCCGCCTTCACTCCGCTTCCGTAGCGAGCCCCTTGCTGCCACGCCCCGCCCAATCGCAGGTGGTAGGCCTCAGCCACCCACCGTCAGATACTACGGCGGGTGCCCTCCCTGTCAGTCTATGGTGAGAAACCTGGAATGCCTTGACATGAAGGTGCAGCAGCCCCTCGACTGGCTGCCACGCTGCCGTTCTAACGTGTCGGGGTGATCCGACTCATCGCGCAGGACGACATCCTTGAGCTCAGTGAAGAGCAGGTGTCGAAGATCAAGTTCTGGCTGCTGGAGTTCCTGCCTGCTCGCACTTGCGAGGTCAGCGTGGGGCCTGGAGCCGCGATCGTGGTGCCGGACCAAGACCGCGGTCTTGAAGATCTCACGCCAGGTCTCCTCTCGCAGTTGGAAGCCATCGTCGGCTGTGCGCTGCTCGCCGACTGACTTCCTCGCAGGTTCCGCTCACCTGCTCAGCCGGCGGTGGCAGATGAGGGCTGCGGCAATCGGGCCGTCGGGAGCGACGGCCCACCGTCGCTTCGCCGAGTGGTCGAAGGCCCGGGTACGGGGATCTGCAGGTCGAGCCGCCCGGTGGTCTGTTCACCGAGCCCGACGACCACGGGCTCGGACGTTCCCGGGGCGGGCTGACCACCAAGCTCCACCTGGCGGTCGAGCAGGCTCAGAAGCCGATGTCGCTGGGTTCGACGCGGCCGATTACAAAGAGCGCCACGCGGTGGAGTGGGGCATCAACCGCCTCAAGCGCCACCGCGCGGTGGCGACGCGGTACGACAAGCTCGCCGTCCGCTACGGGGCGACCGTGCTGGTCGCAGCCATCAACGAGAGATCGACCGTAGAAGCTCAACTGAACTTGAGGTCAAGGGCGTACCGATCGACTCGTCCGCGAGGTCGCCTGCTTCCTGTGCCGCACCGGCCCCGACGCCACCCTGACGGTCACCGGTCCGCCATCTCCCACACCAGCAGTTCCGCCCCCGTCACCGCCACCGCCTCCAGCCCCTCGGCGTCCGTGATCCGCGCCGCATCCCCCGGCCCCAACTCCTGTCCGTCCAGCCGTACTTCGCCCCGTACCACATGTACGTACACGGATGCCGCGTCCGGCACCGCCGTGCGTTCCCCCGGTGCCAGCCGGCGGACATGGAGCATCGCGCCCGCCTCGGGGACCGCGTAGGGCGTGGAGTCCGCGATGCCGTGGACCACCTCGTAGGCGGGGTCGCCGCCCGGCTCCGTGGGGGCCAGCCACATCTGGACGAAGACCAGGGGGACGCCGGCGTCGTTGCGCTCCACATGGCGGACCCCGCCCGCCGCGCTCAGCCGCTGGACGTCGCCGGGGCGGACCACCGACCGGCGGCCGGTCGAGTCGCGGTGGGTCAGCTCCCCCTCGACCACCCATGTGACGATCTCGGTGTGGCTGTGCGGGTGCTCGTCGAAGCCCGCACCCGGTGCCAGCCGCTCCTCGTTGCAGGCGATCACCGCGCCGAACCGGAGGTTGTCCGGGTCGTAGTGCGGGCCGAAGCTGAAGGCGTGCAGGGACTCGATCCCCGCGGCCGGGTCCCCTCCGCGGTAGCGCTCACCGGCGCGCCGTACGTCCATCACAGGCCCCACCGTAGTCCCGTGCGGTTCGCCCTCCGGGACCCGACGCCGCACGGCCCCGTCCCGATAAGGCAGTCTTGTCCCCGTGCCCGAACCCGAAGCCATCCACCCCGAGCCCGCAGCGCACTCCGTTCATCCGCACGCCGCGACCCTGAAGCGGCTGGAGAAATCGTCCGGAAGCCTCGCCGCGCAGGCCATCGCGCGCATGGACGAGACGCTCCCGTGGTATCGGGCGATGCCCCCGGAGAACCGGTCCTGGATCGGCCTGGTGGCCCAGGCGGGTATCGCCGCGTTCACCGAGTGGTTCCGGCACCCGGACGCCCCGCAGGCCATCTCCACCGATGTCTTCGGCACCGCGCCGCGCGAGCTGACCCGCGCCATCACGCTGCGCCAGACCGTGGAGATGGTGCGGACGACCATCGAGGTCATGGAGTCCGCCATCGACGAGGTGGCCGCTCCCGGCGACGAGTCCGTGCTGCGTGAGGCGCTCCTCGTCTACGCCCGGGAGATCGCCTTCGCGACCGCCCAGGTCTACGCCCAGGCCGCCGAGGCACGCGGTGCCTGGGACGCCCGGCTGGAGTCGCTCGTGGTCAACGCCGTGCTCAGCGGGGAGGCCGACGAGGGGGCCGTCAGCCGGGCCGCCGCGCTCGGCTGGAACTCGCCCGAGCATGTGTGTGTGGTGCTGGGCACGGCACCCGACGGTGACAGCGAGCTGACCGTCGAGGCCATCCGGCGGGCCGCCCGGCACGCCAAGCTCCAGGTCCTCACGGGCGTGCTCGGCGACCGGCTCGTGGTGGTCGCGGGCGGCAGCGACAATCCGCTCGCCGTCGCCAAGTCGCTGATCGGCCCGTTCGCCGCCGGGCCCGTCGTCGCCGGGCCGATCGTGCCCGACCTGCTGGCCGCGACCCGGTCCGCGCAGGCCGCGGCGGCGGGCGTCAAGGCGTGTACCGCCTGGCAGGACGCACCGCGCCCGGTGCTGGCCGACGATCTGCTGCCGGAACGCGCGATCGCCGGTGATCCCAGCGCCCGCGAGCAACTGGTGGAGGAGATCTACAGACCGCTGGAGGAGGCGGGATCCGCGCTCCTGGAGACCCTCAGCGTGTATCTGGAGCAGGCGTCCAGTCTCGAAGGCGCCGCGCGCATGCTCTTCGTTCACCCGAACACCGTGCGCTACCGGCTCCGACGTGTGACTGATGTCACCGGATGGTCACCCTCTGATGTACGCTCCGCGTTCACGTTGCGGATCGCGCTGATCCTGGGGCGTCTGGCCGAGGGAGATCCCCAGGCCTAGCCTTTTGTCGAGGGCCCACAAATCCCCCTGCCGTTCTTCGTCCTTGTCCCCACGGGCGGTCCCGGCCGTCCCCAAGAGAGAGTGTGAGAGTGCTCGTACTCGTCGCTCCCGGCCAGGGCGCCCAGGCGCCCGGTTTTCTGACTCCCTGGCTCGACCTCCCCGGCGCCGCCGACCGCGTCGCGGCATGGTCGGACGCCGTCGGGCTCGACCTCGCCCACTACGGCACGCAGGCCGACGCCGACGCCATCCGTGACACCGCCGTCGCCCAGCCGCTGCTGGTCGCCGCGGGTCTGCTGTCCGCCGCGGCACTGGGTGACATCACCCCCGGCGCCGTCGCCGGGCACAGCGTCGGCGAGATCACCGCGGCCTGCTTCGCGGGCGTCCTCGACGACAACGCCGCGCTGATGCTCGTCCGCAAGCGGGGCCTGGCCATGGCCGAGGCCGCAGCGATCACGCCCACGGGCATGTCGGCGCTGCTCGGCGGCGAGCCCGCGACGACGATCCCGCACCTGGAGAAGCTGGGCCTGACCCCGGCGAACGTGAACGGCGCCGGGCAGATCGTGGCCGCCGGCACCCTGGAGCAGCTCGCCGCGCTGGCGGAGGACAAGCCCGAGGGCGTGCGCCGCGTGGTGCCGCTGAAGGTGGCCGGTGCGTTCCACACCCACCACATGGCGCCCGCGGTGGACCGTCTCGCGGAGGCGGCCCAGGCGCTCACGCCCGCCGACCCGCGGGTCACCTACGTCTCCAACAAGGACGGCCAGACCGTCGCCACCGGTACCGAGGTCCTCCAGCGCCTGATCGGGCAGGTCGCCAACCCGGTCCGCTGGGACCTGTGCATGGAGACCTTCGAGAAGCTGGGTGTCACGGCACTGATCGAGGTGTGCCCCGGCGGCACCCTCACGGGTATCGCCAAGCGCGCGCTGCCGGCTGTGAAGACCCTGGCCCTGAAGACCCCCGACGACCTCGATGCCGCTCGCGACCTCGTCGCCGAGCACAGTGCCTGATTAGGAGCCGTAGAGCATGTCGAAGATCAAGGCGCGGAAGGGTGCTCCGTACGCGCGCATTCTCGGGGTCGGCGGCTACCGTCCGGTCCGGGTGGTGCCCAACGAGGTGATCCTGGAGAAGATCGACTCCTCCGACGAGTGGATCCGCTCCCGCTCCGGCATCGAGACCCGGCACTGGGCGAACGACGACGAGACCGTCGCCGCGATGTCCATCGAGGCGGCGGGCAAGGCGATCGCCGACGCCGGGATCACCGCCGCGCAGGTCGGCGCGGTCGTCGTCTCCACCGTCTCGCACTTCAGCCAGACCCCGGCTATCGCCACCGAGATCGCCGACAAGCTCGGCACCGACAAGGCCGCCGCCTTCGACATCTCGGCCGGCTGTGCGGGCTTCGGCTACGGCCTCACGCTCGCCAAGGGCATGGTCGTCGAGGGGTCCGCGGAGTACGTCGTCGTCATCGGCGTGGAGCGCCTGTCGGACCTGACGGACCTTGAGGACCGGGCCACCGCCTTCCTGTTCGGCGACGGCGCGGGCGCGGTCGTCGTGGGCCCGTCCGAGGAGCCGCACATCGGCCCGACCGTGTGGGGCTCGGAGGGCGACAAGGCCGAGACCATCAAGCAGACCGTGCCGTGGAACGCGTTCAGGCTCGGCGATGTCTCCCAGCTCCCGGTGGACAGCGAGGGCAACGTCAAGTTCCCGGCCATCACGCAGGAGGGCCAGGCGGTGTTCCGCTGGGCCGTGTTCGAGATGGCGAAGGTCGCCCAGCAGGCGCTGGACGCGGCCGGGATCACCGCGGACGACCTGGACGTCTTCATCCCGCACCAGGCCAATGTGCGGATCATCGACTCGATGGTGAAGACTCTCAAGCTGCCGGAGCACGTCACGGTCGCCCGTGACATCCGCACCACCGGCAACACCTCGGCCGCCTCGATCCCGCTCGCGATGGAGCGGCTCCTGGCGACCGGCGAGGCGAAGAGCGGCGACACCGCGCTCGTCATCGGTTTCGGGGCGGGTCTCGTGTACGCCGCGACGGTCGTTACCCTCCCCTAGGCACTCCGTGCCGGATCATCCGGTCCGGCACGGGAGCTGCACACACCTGCCGCTGACGCGGCGGGCGCCACAACCTGACGGATATCTACGAAGGAGCGCCTGACATGGCCGCCACTCAGGAAGAGATCGTCGGCGGTCTCGCCGAGATCGTGAACGAGATCGCCGGGATCCCCACCGAGGACGTCCAGCTGGACAAGTCCTTCACCGACGACCTGGACGTCGACTCGCTGTCCATGGTCGAGGTCGTCGTCGCCGCCGAGGAGCGCTTCGACGTCAAGATCCCGGATGACGACGTGAAGAACCTCAAGACCGTCGGCGACGCCGCCGAGTACATCCTCAAGCACCAGGCCTGATCGACCGATCACCTGGGCTGACAGCCCAGCGCCGGGCCCCGGCCCGGCGACGCGGGCCGTTGCCCCGCCACCCGGCGGTGGCGCCGCTTCATCCTCGCATCCGTTGGAGAAAGAATTCCCGTGAACTCGACCAATCGCACCGTGGTCGTCACCGGTATCGGCGCAACCACACCGCTGGGTGGCGACGCGGCCTCTACCTGGGAAGGCCTGGTCGCCGGCAAGTCCGGAGTCCGTCCCCTAGAGCAGGACTGGGCCGCCGAGCAGGCGGTCCGCATCGCCGCGCAGATCGCCGTGGAGCCGTCGGAGGTCATCCCGCGGCCCCAGGCCCGCCGACTGGACCGCTCGGCGCAGTTCGCGCTGATCGCGGCCAAGGAGGCCTGGGCGGACGCCGGTTTCACCGCCAGGGCGGGCGAGGACACCACCGTCGACCCCGACCGGCTCGGCACGGTCATCGCCTCCGGTATCGGCGGTGTGACGACCCTGCTCGACCAGTACGACGTGCTCAAGGAGAAGGGCGTCCGCCGTGTCTCCCCGCACACGGTGCCGATGCTGATGCCGAACGGCCCGTCCGCCAACGTGGGCCTGCTCGTCGGCGCCCGCGCCGGTGTGCACACCCCGGTCTCCGCCTGCGCGTCGGGCGCCGAGGCCATCGGCTACGCCATCGAGATGATCCGTACCGGCCGCGCCGACGTCGTCGTCGCCGGCGGCACGGAGGCGGCCATCCACCCGCTGCCGATCGCCGCGTTCGGCAACATGATGGCGATGTCCAAGAACAACGACGACCCGCAGGGCGCCTCGCGTCCCTACGACGTCGGCCGCGACGGCTTCGTCCTCGGCGAGGGCGCGGGCGTCCTGATCCTGGAGTCGGCCGAGCACGCCGCCCAGCGCGGCGCCCGCGTCTACGCGGAGGCGGTCGGCCAGGGCATCTCCGCCGACGCCCACGACATCGTGCAGCCGGAGCCCGAGGGCCGCGGCATCGCGCACGCCCTGCAGAACCTGCTGGAGCACACCGACCTGGACCCGGCGGAGATCGTGCACGTGAACGCGCACGCCACCTCCACGCCGGCCGGTGACGTCGCCGAGCTGAAGGCGCTGCGCAAGGTCTTCGGCGACGACGTGGACCACTTCGCGGTCTCCGCGACCAAGTCGATGACCGGTCATCTGCTCGGCGGTGCGGGCGGTGTGGAGTCGGTGGCGACCGTCCTCGCGCTGTACTACCGCGTCGCCCCGCCGACGATCAACGTCGAGAACATCGACCCGGAGGCCGAGGCCAGCGCGGACATCGTCCGCGGCGAGGCCCGCAAGCTGCCGGTCGAGGGCCGAGTCGCCGCGCTGAACGACTCGTTCGGCTTCGGTGGGCACAACGTGGTCCTGGCGTTCCGCACGATGTGATCCCGGCCGCCCCCTCAGCCATGCGAAAGGGCCCCCACCACGGTGGGGGCCCTTTCGTACGAACGGGGGACGGACGAGAACGGGTGACGGCGTACGACGGGGTGACGGTCTACGACGGGGTGACGGTCTACGACGGGGTGAGGGCCGGTCAGACGACCTGGTGCAGCCACCGCACCGGCGCGCCCTCGCCCGCGTAGCGGAACGGCTCCAGTTCGTCGTCCCAGGGCTTGCCGAGCAGCTTGGCGAGTTCGGCCTCCAGCTCGCTCTCGCCGCGCTGGGAGCGCACCAGGGCCGCGCGCAGCCGGTCCTCGGGGATCAGGATGTCGCCGTGGATGCCGGTGACCGCGTGGAAGATCCCGAGGTCGGGGGTGCAGCTGTAGCGCTCGCCCTCGGCGGTCGCGCACGGTTCCGCGGTGACCTCGAAGCGCAGCAGGTGCCAGCCGCGCAGCGCGGAGGCGAGCTTGGAGGCGGTGCCGGCCTCCCCTTGCCACGAGAACTCGGATCTCCAGGTGCCGGGCGCGGCGGGCTGCCGGATCCAGTCGAGGCTGACGCGCGTCCCCAGCACGCCCGCGACCGCCCACTCGACGTGCGGGCACAGTGCGCGTGGCGCGGAGTGCACGTACAGGACTCCACGTGTCGTCACCTGAACCTCCGGGCATACCGCGACATCTTGTAACTTTACGGAACGGGCGTGGCAGGGCTGCCACGGGGCTGAGGCTACCGTGCGGCGGCGCAAGGAGTGTGACGTACCGTCGGTCCCGCTGCTCCCAAACTCCGAGGTTTCACCCAAGGGGACGCGGAGCTGACCCAGCGTGTTCGAAGCGCTGCCGAACGACCGCGGAGGAACCGTGCGCGGACCGACCGCCGGGTACGACGAACGAGGGGACCAGGGGATGCGGGAACGGGGCCGTGGCGCTCGGGCCGTCGTCGCGATGGCGGCGGCGGCCGTCGTGGGGCTCGCCGGCTGTGACGCCTCCGGCGGGGCCGCTCCGCAGGGCGGCACCGCGCAGGCGCATCCGTCGCCGAGGCCCACCCCGGTCTGGAACCGCGCCCCCGGCTCGATCGCCGCCGTGGGCGACTCCATCACGCGCGGCTTCGACGCCTGCACGGTGCTGTCCGACTGCCCCGAGGTGTCGTGGGCGACGGGTGGCGACACCACGGTGGACAGTGTCGCCGTACGGCTGCTCGGGGTGACCGGGGCCGCGGACCACAGCTGGAACTACGCGGTGACCGGGGCCCGGATGGCGGATCTGCCCGGGCAGATCGCACAGGCCGTGCCGCAGAAGCCGGAGCTGGTGACGGTGATGGTGGGCGCCAACGACGCCTGCCGTTCCACCGTCTCCGCGATGACCCCGGTGGCCGGCTTCCGCAAGCAGTTCCAGACGGCGATGGGCACCCTGCGCGCGTCGCTGCCGAAGACACAGGTGTACGTGTCCAGCGTGCCGAACCTGAAGCGGCTGTGGTCGCAGGGGCGGACCAGCCAGCTCGGCAAGCAGGTGTGGAAGCTGGGCATCTGCCCGTCGATGCTGGGGGACGCGGACGCGCTGGACGCGAGGGCGAACAGGCGGCGCGACGCGGTGCAGACGCGGGTGGAGGCGTACAACCGGGTCCTGCGGGAGGTGTGCGCCAAGGACCGGCGGTGCCGTTTCGACGGGAACGCGGTCTTCGACTACCGCTTCGGGACCGGGCAGTTGAGCCAGTGGGACTGGTTCCATCCGAGCCGGGACGGCCAGGCCCGGCTGGCCGAGATCGCCTACCGCACCATCACCGCGAAGAACCCCGTGACCTAGGGCCTGTTCCGCCTCGGCAGGCACCGCCGGCGTCCCTCGCTGGACGCCGGAGCGGGCCATAAGCCCCGGTCCGGGGGTCAGGTCCCGGACCGGGGCTGCTCGTGGGGAGGCCTGTCCCGGGTCAGACGTTAATCGTCGTGGTGACGCGGCGGTCGGCGATCGAGCGTCCGGCCGCAACCTCGTACGAACCCTTCACACACGCCCATGAGTCCGCCGTCTCGTCCCAGACCTCGAAGGCCCGGCGGTCCAGCTCGACCACGGCTTCGACCCACTCGCCCGGGGCCGCCTCGACCCCCGCGAACCCGGCCAGGACGCGCGCCGGGCGCTCCGCGTCGGGCGCGGCGGGCGCCGCGTACACCTGGACGACCTCCCGGCCCGGGCGTGCCCCGGAGTTGCGCAGGCGGACGGTCGCCGTCGTGCCCTCGACCTCGATGGACTCGTAGGTCCAGTCGGTGTAGCCGAGGCCGTGGCCGAAGGGGTACGTGGGGGTCCGCCCCGCCTTCTCCCAGGCCCGGTAGCCGATGAAGACGCCCTCGCGGTAGACCAGTTCGCCGTCGACGGGGACCACCTGGGTGACCGGGGCGTCGTCCAGCGGGCCCCAGGTGGTGGGCAGCCGGCCGCCCGGCTCGTGTGCGCCGGTCAGCACGTCCGCGAGGGCGGCGCCGCCCTCCTGGCCGGGGAACCAGCTCAGCAGCACGGCCGCGACCTCGTCGCGCCACGGCAGCTCCACCGGGGAGCCGGAGTTGACGACCACCACCGTGTTCGGGTTGGCGGCGGCGACGGCCCGGACCAGGTCGTCCTGGCGGCCGGGGAGCCTCAGGTCCGTGCGGTCGAACCCCTCGGACTCGACGCGCTCGGTGGTGGCGACCACGACGACGGCCGTGCCGGCGGCCCGGGCGGCCCGGACGGCCTCGGCGATCAGCTCGTCGGGGTCGCGCTGCGGCTCCTGGTGGGCGAGCGTGAAGCGGACGCCTCTCAGGGGCAAGTCGTCGGGGAGGTCGACGACCTGGGTGAGGGAGATCTCGACCGGCTCACCCGCGGTGAGTCCGGCCGTGGCGCGGGGCACCGGAGGTCCGAAGAACGACCCGAAGGGGTCGACCTGGGCGGGGCGCTGGACGTCGTCGTAGTACGGGGTGCCGTCGACGACGAGGCGGAAGGCGCCGATGCCCTTGATGCCGAAGGTGTGCGGGCCCGATACGCGGGGCGTGAAGGTGCCGGTCAGCTCGACCGTGTGCAGACGGCCGTAGGTGACGCCGTCGGGGAGATCCGAGCCCGTCCACTGGATCTGTCCGCTGGGGGCGGGGCGGGTGCCGATGACGTTCCCGGCGGCGTCGCGGCAGACGGCGCGCAGCGCGAAGCCCTGGCGGGCGACGCCGAGTTCGGTGCTGGGGTCGGCGCCGACGGCGTACGTCAGGCTGCCCTCCGGGAGGGCGGCGGTGAGGCCGTCGAGCGGGGAGACGACCCGCGGCGGGAAGACGAGGGCGGAGCCGCCGCCGAGGATCCGGGCGTCGCGGGCGGCGGCCCCGATGAGGGCGACCGTGCCGCCCGGCCTCAGCGGCAGGGCGGCGTTCTCGTTGCGGACGAGGACGAAGGCGCGGCGGGCGATCTCGCGGGCCAGCGCCTCGCCATCGACCTCCCCGGGGAGGTCCGCCACGACGGGCTCGGCGCCCTCCAGGACCCCGACGCGGGCGGCGAGCCACAGGACGTTGCGGACGGCCTCGTCGACCTCCGCCTCCGTCACCCTGCCGTCGTGCACGGCCCGGGCGAGGGCCTCGCCGTACACGGTGACCGGGCCGGGCATCGCGATGTCGAGGCCGCCCCGCAGGCAGGCGACGGTGGAGCGGGCGGCCGTCCAGTCGGAGACGTTGACGCCGTCGAAGCCCCAGGTGCCGCGCAGCACCTCGCCCACCAGGTGGCGGTGCTCGGTCATCGTCGTGCCGTTGACCGTGTTGTAGGCGGTCATGACGCCCCAGGGGCGGGCGTCCCTGACGATGGCCTCGAAGGGGGCCAGATACAGCTCGTGCAGGGCGCGGGCGCCGATGACGTTGTCCACCGTGAAGCGCTCGGTCTCCGCGTCGTTGGCGACGTAGTGCTTGACGGTGGTGCCGACGCCGCCGGACTGGACGCCCCGGACATAGCCGCTGCCGATCCTGCCGGTCAGATACGGGTCCTCGCTGTACGCCTCGAAGTGGCGGCCGCCGAGCGGGGAGCGGTGCAGGTTGACCGTGGGCGCGAGGAGGACGTGGACGCCCTTGCGGCGGGCCTCCTGCGCGAGGAGGACACCGGCGCGGTGGGCCAGGTCCGGGTCCCAGGTGGCGGCGAGGGCGGTCGGGGAGGGCAGCGCGACGGACGGGTCGTCGGCGGTCCAGCGCACTCCGCGGACGCCGATCGGGCCGTCGGACATCACCAGGGACGCCAGGCCGATCTCCGGCAACGCGGGCAGTGACCAGGTGTCCTGACCGGCCAGCAGCCGGGTCTTCGCCGCCAGGCCGAGTCGGGCGAGGGCCGCCTCGACGACGGCCTCACGGTTCTCGTCCTGCGGGTTCTTCGCGGTGCCGGCTGCCGTTGTCGTCACGGCGGACCTCCTCGTCGAAAGCCGTTGGCGTCCTCATCGTGCACCCGGCCCTTGTAGAGAGGTAGGTTTCGTGACTCTTCCGTTACATATGAACGCGGCGCATGCCGTACGGTGACGCCATGACGGCCAGGGCCAGAAGTGGGGAACGGCGCGCGGAGATCGTGCGGGCGGCCCTGGAGGTGATCGCCGAGCGCGGCTACCGCGGCGCGAGCATGGCGGCGGTCGCCGAACGGGTGGGCCTGACCCAGCAGGGGCTGCTGCACTACTTCCCGACCAAGGACGCGCTGCTGGTCGCCCTGCTCAAGGAGCGGGACCGCTGGGACGCGGTGCCGGACAGCCGGTGGCGCCTGGAACTGCTCGCCGCGCTCGTCGAGTACAACGCGATGCGGCCCGCGATCGTGCAGACCTTCTCGGCCCTGCTCGGCGAGAGCGTCACCGAAGAGCATCCGGCGCGCGGCTACTTCACCGAACGGTACCGCGAGGTGCGGGCGAGCATGGCGGCCATGCTGCGCGCCGAGTACGGGGAGCGGCTGCCGAGCGGACTGACCCCGGAGCGTGCCGCCCCGCTGCTGGTGGCGGTGATGGACGGGCTGCAGTACCAGTGGCTGCTCGACCCGGAGTCGGTGGACATGCCGGGGGCGTTCCGGGACTTCCTGGTGCTGCTGGACGGGGCGGAGGAGTAGGGCGCTCCCCGCGGACGCGTCGTCCAACGCCGGGGTCAGGAGCCGCTGATCGGCTCGCCCTCGGGGGCGTCGGCACCCTCGGTGCCGGCGTCACCGGCCGTCTCCTCGCCCAGCAGCCGGCGGGCCAGCAGGGTGGCGCCCGCGACCGCGCCCGGCATCAGGAAGACCGCGACGACGGGGACGAGGAAGGCGATGCCGAGGGGGGTGCCGAAGCCCCAGACGAGCAGCTTGCGGGAGCGCAGCAGCGTGAGGCGCGCGCGGAGTTCGACGCCTCGGCGCTGGAGGGCGACGGCGGTGAGTTCCTCGGTGAGGAAGAAGCCGGTGACGAAGAAGCCGATCACCGGGACGACGGTCTGGCCGACGAACGGGAGGAGGCCGAGGGCGAAGAGCACAAGGCCCCAGAGCGCGGCGCGGACAAGGATGCGCAGGCTGTCGCGGCCCGATATCCACAGTTCGCGGTACAGGGGCAGGTCCGACCGCGGGGCGGTGCCGTCCGGGGAGACGTCCCTGTCGACCTGCTCCGAGAGGCTCTCGTAGAAGGGCTGGCCGACGAGGAGGGTGACGGCGGTGAAGGTGAGGACGGCGAGGAGCAGGGCGAGGGCGAACAGGACGACGGTGAGCAGTCCGCGGAAGAGGCCGAGCCAGGGGCTCGGCCAGCCGTCGGCGAACGGGGTGGCCCAGGTGACGGCATCCTCGCCCCAGAGGGCCAGGGCGATGAGTACGGCCGCGTAGAGCACGAGGGTGATCAACCCGGGCAGCAGGGCGAAGCCGTACCGCCTGCCGTGCCGGGCCACCCACCGCTGGCCTTCGATAAGTTGGCCGAATCCCACCCCGAGATCACGCATGGCGGAGACTTTACCGAGCCGGTCCGCACCGCCGTCGGCCCGGGCCCGGCAGCGGCGAAGGCCGCGCCCCACGTCCAAGGGCACGGCCTCCGTCGTACG
Source organism: Streptomyces sp. NPDC002513 (assembly GCF_053595355.1). NCBI lineage: Bacteria > Bacillati > Actinomycetota > Actinomycetes > Kitasatosporales > Streptomycetaceae > Streptomyces > Streptomyces sp. NPDC002513. The sequence continues at coordinate 229,370 of NZ_JBSFXK010000001.1, forward strand.
CAACGACCCTGGTCGGCGTACGTCACGGGCTGCGTCAGAGCTTTACGATCATCTTGCCGATGTTGTCGCCGCGCAGGACCCCGAAGAACGCCTCCAGGTTGTTCTCGATGCCCTCGACGACGGTCTCGCGGTACTTCAGCTCGCCGGAGCGGACCCAGGCGCCGACCTCCTGGACGAACTGCGGCTGGAGGTCGAACTGGTCGCTGACGATGAAGCCCTCGATCCGGCCGCGGGTCTGGATGAGCCGGGCGAGGTTGTTCGGGCCGGGCGCGGGCTCGGTGTTGTTGTAGACGGAGATCATGCCGCAGACCGCGATGCGCCCACCCCGGTTGAGGGAGCCGATGGCGGCCTCGAGGTGGTCGCCGCCGACGTTGTCGAAGTAGACGTCGACGCCGTCCGGGGCGGCCTCGCGCAACTGCTGGCTGACCGGGCCGTTCTTGTAGTTGAAGGCCGCGTCGAAGCCGTACTCCTCGGTCAGGAGCTTGACCTTCTCGTCCGATCCCGCGGAGCCGATGACGCGGGAGGCGCCCTTCAGCTTCGCGATCTGCCCGACCTGGCTGCCGACGGCGCCCGCGGCACCCGACACGAAGACGGAGTCGCCCTCCTTGAAGGAGGCGACGCGCAGCAGGCCGGCGTACGCCGTGAGACCCGTCATGCCCAGGACGCCGAGGTACGCCGTCAGCGGCGCGGTCTGCGGATCCACCGTGACGGCGGTCTTGGCGTCCACGACCGCGTACTCACGCCAGCCGGAGAAGTGCAGGACGTGGTCGCCCGGCTTGATGCCTTCGGCGTGGGAGACGACGACCTCGCCGACCGCGCCGCCCTGCATGGGCTGGTTCAGCTCGTACGGGGCGACGTACGACTTGGCGGCGCTCATCCTGCCGCGCATGTAGGGGTCGACGGAGACGTACTCGTTCCGCACGAGCAGCTGCCCCTCGCCCGGCTGCGGCACCTCCGTCTCGACGAGGGCGAAGTCCTCGGGCTTGGGCCAGCCGACCGGGCGGCTGAGCAGGTGCCACTCGCGGCTGACGGCGGGGAGGGCGGGGGTCTCGGACATGGGGGCCTTTCCTCACGTGCGGTGTGCGGGGTGCTGGGCGCTGTGTGCCGTGCGTGGCGTCCCGGGTGCGGCTCGATCACTTCGGCACAAATACTTCACCACCTGAAACAACCATGCTCCTGAATATTTCAGGCTGTCAAGTAAAGAGGTAGCCTGGAGCGCATGGCCGCGCAGAAGACACCCCGCATGGACCCCCTGACGCTGGAGGTCGTGGACCTCATCGGCTCGGTCGTGGCCCGCTACCACGAGGAGTACGAGGAGGCGGCGGCCGAGCACACGCTGACCGGGGCACAGGCGCGGCTGCTGGGCCTGCTGTCGCTGGAGCCGCTGCCGATGCGGAGGGTGGCGCAGCGGCTCAAGTGCGAGCCGTCCAATGTCACCGGCATCGTGGACCGGCTGGAGGCGCGGGGGCTGGTGGAGCGCCGCCCGGACCCGGCGGACCGCCGGGTGAAGCTCGCGGCGCCGACGGAGGAGGGCCGCCGGGTGGCCCGCGGCCTGCGGGACTCCCTGAACTTCGCCCGCGAACCCCTCGCGGGACTGTCGCACGAGGAACAGCTGGTCCTGCGCGATCTGCTGCGCCGGATGGTGGGGCACTCCACTCGGGACGACGAGTGACGACTCCCTTGGCCGCTCCTGAGTGCTAGGACGGCCTCAAGTGCACCACCACAGGAACCGGTTGCACGTTTTCGTCGGCGACGGGGCGGGGGGCGGGCTCGTCGGTGCCGGATGCGCCGGCGGGGTCGCGCTCGGGGCCGTGGTCGCCGTCGAGGTCGGGGCCGGACGGCCCGGCAGCCCGGTCGGGGGCGCCGACGCAGTGACCCCGGCCTCCCCCTTGTCCTTGTCGTTGTTCTTGTCCTTCGCGGACGCGGACGCCGACGGGGACGCGGCGGACGAGGCCGACGACACCGAGGACGCGTCGGCGATCGCCTCGTCGGTGGCCTCGGACGGCGTGGTCGTCTCCCCCGGGAAGTCCCCGCCGCCCGGGGTCTCGCCTCCGGCGGTCGCGGTCTTCGGGGTGGATCCCGGTGCCTCGACGCCGAGTTCGGCCAGACTCAGCCCGCCCGCCGCCAGCAGCAGTCCGGCACCGGCGAACAGGATCCGCCGCCGGCGCCGCCGGTGCGCGGCGGCCTTGCGGTCGCGACGGCCGGACCGCGTCCCGCGCCCGTCGTCCCGCTCACCGGCCGAGCCGCGCCCCTGGGCGCGCCTGCGGTTCTGCGCCCGCCCGGGTCGCGCGGCGCGATCCCCCAAGGGTGCCTCGGCGCCGTCGGACCCGTGCGCGCCGCCGGACCCGTACGCGTCGTCGGGGCCCTCGTCTCCGTGGGGGGCGTGCTCGAAGGGGCGCGCGTCGCCGTCGTCGGCGTACGCGCCCAGGTGCTCGATCGGAGTGCCGCACCCCGGGCAGGCGTAGGCGCCGTTGAGGTGCCTTCGGCACGGGTGGCAGTAGTCCATGACGCGGGAAGACTAAGTTCCGCGGCGGTCACGTTCCTAGGCCCCGCGGTGAAGGTTCTGTGGGGGACCGGACATCCCGGGGCCGGCGCCGCGCGAGACGTGCTGGACAACGGCGTGGACCTCCTCGACGTCGGCACCGGCCGGCAGCAGGTCAGCACGAGCCGGGCGCCGGTAGTGATGCGCAAGCGCCAGTCATAAGGGGGCAGTTGCCGTCCACGTTCGAGGCGACGACCTCGCCGACCGGCGCCACCCTGCATCGGCTGGTTCAGCTCGTAGGGGGCGACGTAGGACTTCGCGGCGCTCATCCGGCCACGCATGTACGGGTCCACCGAGGGGTACTGGTTGCGCACCAGCACCTGGCCCTCACCCGTCTGCGGTACCTCGGTCTCGACGAGGGCGAAGTCCTCGCGCTGGGGCCGGCCGACGGGGCGGCTGAGCAGGTGCCAGTTCATCGGCACGGTCGTGGCCCGCTACCACGAGGAGTACGAGGAGGAGGCGGCCGAGCACGCGCTGACCGGGGCGCAGGCGCGGCTGCTGAGCCTGCTGTCGCTGGAGCCGCTGCCGATGCGGCGGCCGGCCCGGGAAACTGAAGTGCGAACCCTCCAACGTGACCGGGATCGTGGACCGGCTGGAGGCGCGGGGCTTGGTGGAACGCTGCCCGGAAACCGCCGGGTGAAACTGGCGGTGGCGAGGGGCGGCGGGTGGCCCGGAACCTGAGGGACGGGCTGCGTTTCGCGCGGGAGCCGCTGGCCGGGCTGTCGGAAGAGGAGCGACTGGCTTTGCGCAACCTGCTGCGGCAGACGCGGGACGGGAGCTGAGCCCCGGGTCGACGAGCCGGGCCGACCCTGGTCGCGTCCACGGCCGTGGTGTACAGCGACAGCGGGCAGGCAGTCGAATCCGCAGGTGCGACACATTTCTCGAATGTGTCGCAGTTCAGCCGGTACACCACCTCCGGGGCCGCGATTCGGCCTCGCGATCTCCGCGTCCGCAGGCGGCACCGTGGGGCACCGTCACACGGCCTTTGGCCATCTGTGCTCCACGGGTGCCACGACGTCCGCCCGCGTCCGGGCAGTGACCGCCCGGACGCGGGGGAGGCGCACCCTGCCGCCTGCGCGGCCGGGCTTCGGCTCAGTTCTGGGACCGGATGAACGCGGTGAGATGGCCCACGGTGTTCAGGTGTTCCGGCTCGAGGGATTCGGGGTCGAAGGCGATCCCCAGGTTCTCCTCGATCGCCATCAGCACCTCGAGGGCGGCCGTCGAGTCGAGGCTGAGGTCCTCGAACAGCCTCGTCTGCCCGGTGGCTTCGGGCAGGTCCTTGCCGAGGACCTTCTCCAGCACCTCGATGACGTCCTTTTCGTCTACCATCACAACTCCTTGGTCGAATTAGTCGATGTCCAGGGCTATTTGCTTGTCCAACAGGTCCTCGACCGTGTCCCGCCGCCGCACCAGATGAGCGGCCCCGTTCAGCACCATGACTTCTGCGGGATATCCGTGACTCAGGAAGAGCCCGGGGGACGCGGACGGACCGTAGGCGCCGGACCTGGTGACACCGATGAGGTCACCCGGCTCCAGCCGGGGCAGTGCCGCCTTCTTGACCAGCAGGTCATTGGGTGTGCACAGGGGTCCGGAGACGTTCCAGCCGCGATCGTCGACGTCCGCCGTCCGGTTCAGCAGCGCCACAGGGAAGTTCCGCCGGACGAACGAGCCCGTGCCGACGGCCGCCATGTGGTGGTTGGTCCCGCCGTCCGCCACGGCGAAGGGCTCCCCGAAGGACTCCTTGACGTACCTGACCTTCACGATGTACGTGCCGGCTGTCGCTGTGAGGTAACGGCCGAGTTCCATCAGCACCCGGGTGTCGGGATGGCGGCTGCGGAACGCCCGTACAACCGCGTTGATCTCCTCGGCCAGGACTTTCGTCTCGAGGTCCCGCTCGCCCTCGAAATAGGCGACGCCGAGACCTCCGCCGATGTCGACGATGTCCATCGGGCAGCCGAGTTGCCCGGTCACCCGCTCGGCGAGTTCGAGGATGCGCTCGGTGTTGGTGCTGATCACCGACTCGTCCAGGATGCGGGTGCCCATGTACGCCTGGATACCGACGACCCTGAGGTGCGGCCACCGGCCGTCCACCGGCCCGCAGGCCATCAGTTCCGCCTCGTCGATACCGAACTGGCGTGGCTTACCGCCCATCGTCAGGCCGGCCCCCTTGATGGAGAACTCGGGGTTCACCCGCAACAGCACCTGTGCGGGTCCCGTGCCCTGGGCCGCCACCAGGGCGTCGTACCGGTCGAGTTCCACCAGGGATTCCGCGATCAGCAGTCCGACCTCCCCTCGGGCGCAGGCAGCCAGTTCCTCCGCGCTCTTGGCAGGGCCGAGGAAGATGATGCGGTCGGCGGGGACTCCCGCCAGCCTGGCGGTGGTCAACTCCGCGAGTGACGACACCTCCGCACCGGCCCCGAGCCGATGCAGCACCTGGCAGACGCCGATGTTCGGATTGGCCTTCATCGAGAAGAAGATCTCGACCGATTCGTCCAGCACCGATCGGAGACCGTCGAACTGGGCCGCCAATGTGTCCGCGTCGTAGACGTACAACGGAGTGCCGAACCGGTCGGCCAGTTCCTCCGCAGATATTCCCTGAAACATTCCTGCGTCGGGTGAACTGCCGCTCACGCTGATTCACCCTCCTGCCACTGGACCAATGCCTCGGTCACCTGCTTGTCCAACGTATTCACCTGATCCAGATCGGAGCCGAGCACGATTCCGTACAGCCGCCCGGAGCCCCCCGCACTGAGCCCGGAGCCGACCGTCGCGAAGTTGTTGACGATCAGACCCGCGCCGTCGCTGTCCGGACCGAGCAGCAGGTCGCCGAGAACGCTCCGCAGTTCGGCGAAGGGCAGGGGCCGGCGCAGGACGACGTCGTAGTGCCGGGCCAGGGCGGTCACGCCCGCCGGGGCAAGCATTTCCAGGAGCGACTCCTGGTAGGTGGACATGTTGTTGCGCGCATTGATCTCCGTGAGCGGGTACAGGCCCCCCTCGGGGTCGACCATCGCGTCGATCCCGACCACGCCGAAGTACCCGTCGGCGGCCAGCGCCTCCCCGACGCGCCGGGCGACGGAATCGATCTCCTTGTGATCCGTCTCCGTGATCCGCGCGGGAACGAGATGTCCCTTGTGCACTCCCCTCTCAGTGAGTGCTTCCTTCACGAAGTCGAGCCGCGTGGAGCCGTCGCGGCCGACGGTGAACTGGTAGTTGAGATCGGCCGCCTTCGGCACCCATTCCTCGACGACCACGCTGAGCCGGTCGTCGGAACGCCGCTCGCTCCGGGTGGCGAACATCCGGCCGAGCTGGTCGAGCCTGGCCTCCTCGGTGATCTGGAGGATGCCCTTGCCCGAGACACCGTAGGCGTCCTTCACAGCGACCTTGCCGCCGTCCCGCAGCACACCCCGAGCCCATTCCGCCGCCTCCTGCCAGCGCTCCAGGCTGTCGCACCACCGCCCGGCGGGCTGGCGCAACTGGAGGCGGTCGGCCAGCTTCCTGCTGTAGATCTTGCTGTTGACGGCCTTGCACACCGCCGCGGAGGGAGCTGCCAGGGGGAGTCCGGTCTGCTCGGCCAGCCGCTCCTCGCGGTCCGACACCCCGTGGGCGATGATCACCGCTCCCTGGTCCCGCAGGCCGGCCAGCTCCTCCAGCAACACGCTGTCAGCGAGGGCGTCCGCGGTGACGTCCTGCCTCGGATCGCTGACTGCGGGAACCAGGGGCCGAGGCGACCGCCAGCCGAGCGATTCCAGATACGCGACGTAGTCGGGGTCCGGCCGCTGCTTGAGGATCACAGCGTCGCCGGGCCCGGCCAGCGTCAGCGCAAACTCGTCCATCCGGTTGACCAGCACATCGGAGGACGGAGAATTGAAAGTGGGCAGACCGAGTTCGTTTGCTCCCCACTGACGTTCGACCTCGAAATTCCCGAGGAATACCAGTGGCGCGGTGGACGCCACACCGAATGCTTTGCGCAGGCGGGCGAGAAATGCAGGCTCTCTATCACGCATGTTCAGGACGATAAGCCTCTCGATTCCGGTGTGACAATCGGCCGGTTCGGGCATGGATTTTTTTCTACTCCGAAATTGTTCGGGGCGCGCTCGCGGTATTCGTGACGCGCAAGGGCCCGCTCCGGCGTGTGTGTTGGGGTGCCCTCGGGCGAGCGCACAGCCCGCATTCCGGTGCCAGGCGGGGGGCGGAAGAGGGCGCGGCGACGGCGGCTGTCCGCCGCGCCGCACGGCCGATGACGGCCGCGGTACTCCCTTGGACATGCGCCACGGCACGGTCGCCTCCGCACCACTTGCGCCCTCGGTGCGGCGTCGGTCGGGTCCTTGCGTCCTACCGCCGGAGAACGCCGTTGACGACGTTCATGCGCTGTATGTTGCCGGTGCCCTCCATGAACTCGATAGCTCGGGCGTCTCGGACGAGCTTCTCGAGGTAGGGATGGTCCAGCAGCCCTCCTGGGCCGAAACAGTCGACCGCGTACCGCGTCGCGCGTTCGGCCAGCGCCGCGGATCGGGCCTTCGCCGCCGCGCCCAGTTCGCCGCGGGACGGATCCCGGTCGACTGCCGCAGCGGCGCGCATCGTCAGCCTCCGTACCGAATCGATCTCCCGACGCATCCGGTCCAGTCCGTCGCTGTGGACCGTTCCCAGTCCCTTTCGGTGTTCGACCACGTAGTCGTATGCGGCCTGGGCCATGGCCACGCCGTGGCCGGCCACGATGGGACGGAACAGATTGAAGGCTCGGAGCCAGCCCCACAACCCGCCCCGGGTCCCCGACAGGTGGGTACCGAGCAGCCTTTCGGGGGTGATGTGCAGCCCTTCGAAGGTGAGCTGGCTCAGCTCGGCAGCCCGCAGCCCGAGTGTGGGAACCGGGACGGCGTGGAATCCGGGATCGGAGGTGTCGATCAAGACCGGGGTCGCCGCGAGAAGGCCACGGCCGCGCATGGCGAACGTCACGCCGATCTGAGCTCGTGCACCGTTCCCGATGTACCGCTTCACCCCGTCGAGCACATATCCGCCCCGCTCCGCGTCAGGGGTGAGGCGTGTTGTCATACCACTGGCGTCGGAGCCACCACGCGGCTCGGTGAGGGCGAAGAAGGTCCAGGTCGGCCTGGCGGCCAACCGACCGAAGAACCACTCATGCTGACGGTCGTCACCCAGCGCGGTGACGATGGGACCGGAGAGCGAGGATCCGGGGGCACCAAGCAGGAACCCGAGGTCGCCACGTGCCGCCTCCATCAGGAAGACGACCTTCTCCAGCGTCGTCTCGAGAGGGAAGCGGCGCTTCCCGGCGACGAGTGGTGCGGGCCGGTAGGCAGGTGGCGCGTGCAGGAAGGCCAGCTGCCGCGTGAAGGGTGTGTCGGCGTACTTGTAGATCAGCGAGGGGTCCCTGTCGAGGTCCAGCCCGTAGGGACGGATCGCATCGGCGAACTCACGGCCCAGTCCTCGCAGCGCGTCCAGATGGCTGTCAAGTTCGATCATGATCAGCCCTCTCGATGTAGGTATTGGCGAGCAGTTCCGAAAGGTGTGCCGTACGTCCCGGGCTTGCCACGGTGAAGCCGTGGGCGCCGAGCAGCCTCAGGAGGATGCGGTCGGTCTCGGTGATCCTGTCGTGAAGCAGTGCCAGGTCACCGAAGTCGGCCTGGGCCTCGGCGAGGACGGCCTCTGTCTCCCATTGCCCGATGGTGGCATCGGCCAGCGCGCCCTTCACCAACTGCTGGTCCAGCAGCCGCCCACTGCTATTGCTCCGTCCGGCCAGATGCGAGGCGGCCGCCTTGAAAAGCTGCCGCGACCACGCGAGTCGCAGCCTGCCCAGCTCCACCGCACTGTGCGGATCGGCCTCGTCACCCGTGCGCGGTGTCGCGCGCAGACGGATCACGGCGACGTCGTCCAGTACGGGCAGGATGCTGACCGTCTCGATATCACTCTTGCGCGCCACCCATCCGGTCCCGGTGCGCAGGCGGCCGATGGTGCCGAGCAGGCAGACCGGTACCAGGGCCTGTCCGTTCGGCCCGCACAGCGCGGCATCGGCACCAGCCAGGCGGCCGTGGAAGGCGGCGAGGTCCCGGATCGGTCCGCTGTCGCCCCCGTCGTGCTCGGCGTCGTCCGGCGCCCAGTCGCCATAGCCGAGCAGGTCATGGTCCCCGTCGGCGGTCACGGCATCGCGGGCCTCGGTCGTCACTGCGGGCCCCCGGTGTTCAGGACACAGGTGCTCACGTATCCGAAGCGCTCGTCGTAGTCCGCAAGGAGGATGCTCTGATCGTGCGCCGGCCGCTGCTCGTAGAAGTCGGCGAGCGTGGCCCACAGCCCGGTGCACGGCTGGCCCTCGGGCGCGTGAAGAACGTCCGCCTTCACCCCCGTCTTGGCCCAGTACGGGGCTACGTCCGCCCGGCAGACAACAGTGAGGGACTCACCGTCGGCGGCCTGGGCGGCCTCACGGAACCAGTCGACGACCTCGGTCGCGGACGTGGAGACGTGCTGCCGGATCTCCGGGGCGCCGAACCGGCCGTCACGCTCCAGGAGCAGCGTCACGGCCGTGTCCTTCGTCGGCCTCAGGTCCTGTGGAATCGACGGCCCGGACAGCACGGCCGTCTGGTCCATGATGAGGATCAGACTCCGTCCGTTGTCGCCGGGGGCGAGGGTGGAGGACGCCAGCCGAAGGCTGGTGAAGGGCGCGGCACCGCCCTGGTCGGAAACCGCGAAGACCGTGCCGACGCCCCCCACCGTGTGCTCGAAGTAGGGGAGTGCGAAGGTCGTCTGCGAGTCGGGGACGGAATTGGCCAGCACCGCCACGTCGAGACCTTCTGTCAGCGGACCGAGGCGGTCCGCCACAGCGTTCATCATGTCCAGAAACGAAACACGGCCGCCGTCGAAGGACGAGTCGTCCCAATGGAAACCATAGAGTTCCCAGAGATCCTTGAAGTAATGGCGATCGATTTCATCGAAGGAGCCGCGTTCGTCAAACGTCAGGTGGTCCATGCGGGCGATACGCAGTCCGGCCCGTTCGTTGTCCGGCTTCGGTCCGATGTACACGTCTGCGTTTCCTTTCGGTCAGTGCTCGAAAACCATGGCAGAGAACGTGGCACCCAGTCCTACTGCGGTCATCAGATAACGGTTGCCCGGCTTCAGTCGGCCGTCCGCACGAAGCGTGCTGTAGTTGATGAAGGGGTCGGCGCCGAAGCAGTGCCCCACCAAGGAGAGGTTCTCCGTGAAGAGCCGCTCCCGGTCCTTCACCCCGAGGGCCGCCAGTACTTTCAGCCAGGAGAGCCGGTTCACGTGGTGCGGCAGGATGTAGTCGATCTCGTTGATGTCCAGCCCAGCCCGGTCGAGCGCTTCCTCGATCACCTCGGTCAGCGCGGGGGTGTAGTGAATCCCCCACTCCTCGTGGTCCTCCGGGGTCATCCGCGCACCCCGGTAGTACTGCCCGTAGGTACGGGTGGCGAAGCCGAGCACCGTGTCCCGGCCGCCTCCGGCGCGCACGAGGATCGCCGCCACCCCTTCACCCATCACCGCGGTGACACCGAGGACCTGTGCGTCGTCGGTGAACGTCTTCTCCCCGACGAAGACCAGTGCGAGGGCATCCGGGTCGCCGTCCTCGGCGAGCAGCCGGCCAGCGAGTTCCACGGACATCAGCACGGACGCGCACGCCTGCTGGTTGAGTGCGAAAGCCTGCGCGTGGGACAGCCCCAGGGCATCCCGTGCCTCGTGCAGCGGATTGATCGGATAGGGCGCGACCACCGGAACGGTCCTCGCCTGCACGATGTAGCGGACCAAGTGCTCTCGGCCTTGCAGCTCCGGCAACGACCGTGCCGCTGCAATGAGTTGACCGGCCAGGCCGAGATCGGGATCCGAGCGGACCTCACCGAAGCCGTAGTAATGCTTGTAGATCTTGATTTCCCGGTCGCTGAGACCGAAGCGCTTGAGGTACTCCACCACGGGCTCAACGTGGGCAGGCAGATAGGCGGATACCGCAGCTAGGGATGTCACTCGTGCCTCCTGGTGGTCATGAACGTACGCCCGCTCCAGGATCCGAGAGTCCTTCCGGGCGTGGAAGCAGCCCACGGGCGGTCCAAATGCCTGCACATTCGGCTAGGTCGATTTACTCCCGACCGGCAGCGGGGCGCGAGCGCCGAGCTCCTGCGGCGGTGGTCCACCGCTCCGTACCCGTCCCGGCATACCCATTTCCGCAGGCCCTTCGACCGGACAATGGGCATTGGATCGGATCGGCGGACCCGAGAGGATTCCACGTATGAGCGTCGGCTGAGGCCACCGGCCCTGCGTCACCACACCGTTTCCCGCAGCGGTGGGAGCCGCAACGCACCCGGCACAAGCCACCGGGTTCGCGGTGCCCGCGGACGGCGCCTTTCTCCCTCATCGAAAACCATGAAAGATGGGCCGGCAGCATCCAGGGTCATCTCCCGGACGTGTGCCCCCCGGGAGGTTCATGTGCGCAGCTCCGCTCGACTCGAACGAGTGCAGGCACGGCGGGACATCACCACCATGGCGCTGCCCTTCTTCGCCGCCCAGGTCACGAACTTCCTGGCGCAGCTGGGTGTTGTGGCGATCCTGGGCCGCATGGGTGGCAACGCCGTCTATGTGAGATCCCTGTATCAGCCCATCGGCTATCTCCTGCTGGCTCTCACCGTGGCGTTCGCCGTCACCAACCAGGCCGCCGCCGCGATCAGCAAAGGGAAGCGTGGCCCGGAAGAGGTCATGACCCATGCGGTCGCCCTGGCCCGTGTCTGGTTCGTCTGCGGAACTCCGCTGTGCGCCGCGCTCGCCATCGCCGCCCCGTGGCTGGCCGACGTGCTGGACGTCGACGCACAGGTGCAGCCCACCTTTGTCACGTTCCTGCGCTGGATGAGCGTAGCCGGACTCGTGAGCATCGGACCGGAGTTGTGCGCCTCCAGCCTGCGCGGCTACGGCCACGTGCGGCAGGCCACGCTCCTCACCGTCTCCGCCGCGACGCTGCAGGTCATGTGCGTCGCGGGTCTCGGGCTCGGCGCGGGGATCGGCGTCGCCGCCGTCCCCATCGGCCAGGGCACGGCAGCCATCGTGGGTCTGGGCGTGGGTCTGTTCATGGTGCGGCGTACCGAGCTGTGGAATCCGCGCGCCGCGGCGCCGGGGCGGCTCGACGACGCGCTGTCCGGACTGAGGCGGATAGGCCTGCCGGTGGCCGCGTCCCTGTTGGTGATATCCGGATACAACTTCGCGGTCCTGGGTGTCCTCACACGCTACGGCGCGAACGTCGTGGCCGGATTCTCGGTGGCGACGGCGCTGCAGAATTTCGTGTTGCTGCCGGGCACGGTCATCGGAACGGCGACCGCGATTGCCATCAACCAGCAGCGGGGGGCCGGTGAAGGAGCCCGCGCCCGCGACTCGCTGCGCGGCGGTCTCGAGGTCTCGGCGGTGGCCTACGTGGTGATCGCCGTGGCGGTGTGGTCGGTGGCCCACCCGGTGGCTCGTCTGCTGAGCAGCGATCCGGCCGTGTCCGCGTCGGCCGGTTCCTACTTGAGCATCATCGCGCTCACCTACGCCTTCCAGGGGCCGGTGCTGACGGCGCTGACCGCGCTGGAGGAGATCGGCGCCGGGGTGCGGGCCATCGTGCTCAACGTCGTCTATTTCGGCGCGATCGTCGTGGTGAGTGCGTCGCTCGCGGGGAGCCTGGGGGGTGCTGACGGATTCTTCGAAGTGGTGGCCTGCTGCAACTTCATGGGCATCTCGGTCCCGTTCTACATATTGCGGTACATGCGGCGGATCACGGCTCCGAGCAGCTGAGCGAACGGACCACCAGCCGGGCCGGCCGAAGTTCTCGTCGAACACCGAACCCGACCAGGACACCCCGCACACCCGCCCCAGCACGGCCGATCGCCGACGGACCCCCGGTGAGGCGTCTCACGTAACCCCGCGCCGGGCCGGGACCGTGGGCGACCACGGTCGTACCCGGACATCGAACTCCTCGGGCCCGGCGAGTGCCACGGAGGCACCGTAGCCCTCGGCGACAGGGACGTCCCGCACGTGCCACCGCTCGTTCTTGGGCCCGGTCACCACCAGCGGAGCCTCCCCTGCCGTGTGCAGTTGGACCCCGTGCGGCAGCAGGCTGCCGCCGGCTGCCTTGACGCACGCCTCCTTGCGGGTGAACAACCGCACGAACAGGGCCGCGCGTTCGGCCGGAGGCACCGCAGCGACGGCCGCGGCCTCTGCTGCGGGGAAGAACCGGACGGGGGGCTTCCTGCTCCAACGCGCGGCGATCCGCTCGACGTCCACACCCACCTCGCGACCGGCCACCGCCAGCAACGCCAGCCCGTCCGAGTGACTCAGGCTGGTGTGCAGGCCGTCCGCGACACCGACGAGACGCGGCTTTCCCTGAATGCCCCGGTGCCAGGTGAGGGAGTCGGGCGACACATCGAGTTCGCTCGCCAGGATCAGTCTCACGGATCCGTGGGCCACCGCGTAGCGGTCGCGGCCCTCCTGATCGACGATACGCCTCCAGCGGCCCCGTTCATCGTCGCTCAACAGCTCCGCGAATTCCCGTACGTCGATGCCCGGCGGGCGCAAGTCGACGCTCCAGATCTCCACATGGTCGAAGCATGGGTCCATCTTGCCAAACTAGATCCGCCCAGCAAATCCTGACAATCAACCGCTTTGGGCCTGGCAATCTGTCCAGGTTCTTCGAGCGAACTCCCGGTGTTGGCAGGCACCGTGCGGTTGCGTCATTTTGATTGACGACAACCACCTGTCCGTCGAAGGGAGACGTGGCCGCGACCGTCCGTACGGGCGCAGAAAAGCTCCGGGAAAGCCGAAGACAGCTCGCCCCCGACCAGTGGCACCTGGTACTCGGCCGCCGCTTCTGACGCCCGAACGCAACGGCTGGGGCACGGCCGCCGCGCGACGAGCGGACTGAATGAATGCCGGCCATGCCGGTGCACAGCGACCACATCCCCGACCACCGGCTCACCGTCCATTACCTGTCGACGCGGGCGCTAGTACCGCCCGGCCACCCCCTGTGTCGTAGCGGCATTCGGCGCGCACCGCGCGAGTGGGTCCGCGCGCCGATCACCGGCCATATGAGGACGAGACATGAACTCCCCATCGAACTGCAATGCGGTGCTCGCCGGTATCGGGGCCTATGTGCCGCCGGACCGAGTGAGCAACGCGGACCTCATCGCCGGTGGACTGGACACGAGCGATGAATGGATCCGCACCCGCACGGGCATCGCCACCCGGCACATCGTGCGGGCGGGCGTGGCGACGTCGGACCTTGCCGTCCAGGCGGCCCAGCAGGCGCTGAAATCCGCCGGAACCAGCGAGGTCGACGCCTTGGTTCTGGCGACCACGACACCGGACAGGCCCTGCCCGGCCACGGCGCCCGGCGTGGCCGCCCGGCTCGGACTGCACGAGGTGCCGGCCTTCGACATCGCCGCTGTGTGTTCCGGCTTCCTGTACGGACTGGCCACGGCGTCGGGACTGATCGCCTCCGGCATCGCCGGTCGGGTCCTCCTGGTGACGGCTGACGCCTTCTCCACCCTCATCGATCCGGCCGACCGCTCCACCGCCGTCATCTTCGGCGACGGAGCGGGGGCCGTCGTGCTCCGGGCAGGCCGCGCCGACGAACCGGGCGCCATAGGCCCGTTAGTGCTGCGCAGCGACGGGGCGCACAGCGACCTGATCGAGGTCCCCGCGGGCGGCTCGCGCCAACGAGCGTCCCGCACGGAGCCGCCCGCGGAGGACTTCTTCTTCCGTATGCAGGGAAGCGCGACCTACCGGCACGCCGTCGCACGCATGACGGAAGCATCCGCCCTGGCCGTGCGGATGGCTGGATGGAACATCACGGACGTCGACCGATTCGCCGCCCACCAGGCCAACGCCCGCATTCTCGATGCAGTGGCCAAACGACTGGGCGTTCCGCCGCAACGGCGGTTGTCCAACATCGAACACGTGGGGAACACCGGGGCCGCCTCCCTCGCCCTTCTGCTGGCCCAGTCAGCAGAGGCCCGTCGCCTGAGCACCGGCGACAAGGTCCTGCTCACCGCCTTCGGTGGCGGTCTGACCTGGGGCGCGGCCACGTTGGTATGGCCCGATCTCCCCGCTGCCTGACCACGGCACCGAAATCGTATGACCGTAAGAGAAGAAGGAATCGCGATGTTCGAAGAACTCAAGAACCTACTCGTCACCAGGCTCGGGGTCGAACCCGAGGTGATCCAGCCCACGACAACCCTGCAGGACACCGACCTCGACTCGCTGGCCATCGTCGAGATCTGCATGTTCCTGGAGAACGACCTGAACATTTCCATCAGCGACAGCGAGATATTCGGCATGAACAACATCGGGGATCTCGCCGGTCTGATGGAACAGCGGAGCGCGAACGTCTGATGGCTACCAAGGATGTGGCTGTGACCGGTCTCGGCCTGGTCACACCCGGTGGAGTAGGGGTCGACACCGGCTGGGACGCTGTGACGAACGGAAAGCCCGCAGCTGCCATCGACCCGTCACTCGACGGCTGCCCCGTGCAAATCTACTGTCGTGTTCCCGGTTTCGATGCCGACGAGCTGCTGGGAAGCCGTAAGTCGCGGCGCATGGACCCTGTCACCCAACTCGCCGTCGTCGCCGCCCGGGAGGCGATCCAGGACGCCGGTCTCGATCCCCTCACGTGGGACGGGGCCCGGGTGGCCGTGGTCCTCGGCTGCGGCGCGGGCGGACTGACGACCCTCCACGAGCAGTACGGCCTGTTCACCCAGAAGGGGCCCGGGCAGGTCTCCCCGCTGCTCCTGCCCAAGCAACTGCTCAACATGGTCGCCGGCATCGTCTCCATAGAATTCAACACCGCCGGCCCGAGCCTGGTGACGACAACAGCCTGCGCCTCCGGGACCACAGCCATCGGCCTGGCCCGCGACCTGCTCAACCTGGACCGCTGTGACATCGCCATCGCCGGCGCCAGCGAGGCCTGGATAGCTCCCGTGTACATGTCGGCTTTCGCGAAGATGAAAGCCCTCTCCCAGCGTCATGACGACCCGGCCACCGCATCCCGCCCCTTCGACGCCGACCGGGACGGTTTCGTCGCGGGGGAGGGAGCCGGGATTCTCATTCTCGAACGGCTCGCGGACGCACGAGCACGGAACGCTCATGTCCGGGCTCTCGTCACGGGCTACGGCGCCTCCTCGGACGGCCACCACATCACATCCCCGCATCCCGAGGGCCTAGGTGCGCAAGCCGCGGTCCATGCCGCGCTCAAGGATGCCGGCGCGACACCGGGCGACGTCGCACACATCAACGCGCATGGCACCGCGACCCGCCAGAACGATCTGGCCGAAGCAACCATGCTCGAGCGCACCTTCCCCCACCGCCCCTATGTCACCTCGACGAAGGGTGTCACCGGGCATCTGCTCGGCGCTGCGGGGGCGGTGGAAGCCGCCTTCACCGTCCTCACTGTCGAGCAAGGGCTCATCCCGCCGACCGCCAATCTGCACACGATGGACCCTGACATCCACATCAATGTGCCGACCACAAGCATCTCCGCTCGCGTGCCCTTCGCGCTCAGCAACTCCTTCGGCTTCGGCGGACACAACGCCGTACTCGCCATCACCCCGCCCTGAGGTCCCGTCAGTGAATCGCGCGTCGAACCGCGGGCCCGATGGTCCCATGGCTGAAGCCCTCTGTTGACGGACGGGCTGTTGCCGCAGTACATGGCGCCGTCAGCGGTGGTCCTGCACGGGCCACCGTTGACGGCGAACAGCAAGCCGGACCGCAGGGCGCGCTGTCTGCGGACCAGTTGGACGACCAGTCGATCGGACAACTGGTCGACCGCGCTCGCTCGAGCGGCCTGCGACTGGTCGGCGAGGGCGGACCCTTGTACGGGTCGGCCACGCCGCATCGGAACGGACATGCTGACCGGCGGCAGCCCCCGCGCCGACGATGCTGAGGACGGGCTGCCGCTGCGGCCGGAGGAGACGACCACGTGACGGCTGCTTCTGTCCCCTTCGGGACTCCAGGACCCGGGCTGCGGCTCACGCCATTTCGCGGGCTGCGTTACGTCCCGGAGCGAGTCGGTGGCCTCTCCGCCGTCATCTCGCCGCCGTACGACGTCGTCGCACAGCCGGAGGGGGTATGCGCGCTGCGGGGCGCGAACCCGTACAACGTCGTCGGGCTGACTCTCCCCCAGGACGGCGAGCCGGCGGCCCGCCACACCCGGGCTGCAAGGGCCCTGCATCGCTGGCGCGCTGAAGGTGTGCTGGTGCCGGACTCCGTACCCGCGCTGTACGTGTACGAACAGGTAAGCCCGGACAGCGTCCTGCAACGCGGCCTCATCGGCGCGCTCCGCCTCACCGCGGCGGACGAGAGGTGGTACTCCCCCACGAGAACGTGACGCCCGCTTCCCTGGCCGACCGTGCCGGGCTGATGCGGGCCACAGCCGCCCATCTGGAACCGTTGCTGCTCGCCTACCAGGGCGAGCACGACGACGCGGCGGCGCGTGTCGTCGAGCGCGCGGCGCAGCAGCCTCCGCTGCTCTCCACCACCACCGAAATCGGAGTCAGACACCGGCTGTGGGCCATCACCGACGCTGCCGAGATAGCGGCGGTTGACGCCTCCCTCGCCCCGCGCCAGGCGATGATCGCCGACGGCCACCACCGCTGGCTGACGTATCTGCGTCTGCGCGACGAGCAGCGCGGACCGGGGCCGTGGGACTACGGACTGGTGCTGCTCGTCGATACGGCGCGATTCCCGTTGCGGCTTCGGGCGATCCATCGGGTGCTGCGGCGCCTGCCGTCGGCCGCCGCGCTCGACGCCGTGCGGGACGTCTTCGAAGTGGAGAGCGTTGAGGGGCCACTGCCGACGGCCCTGCGCGCACTGGACGCGGCGGCGAACGGCGGTGGCCGGAATTCCTATCTGCTCGCCGGCGACGGACGCTTCCATCTGGTGACCCGCCCCGATGAGCTGCATGTCGACGAAGCGGTACAGCACGACCGGCCGGAGGAATGGCGGCGGCTCGACGCGACCGTCTTGCACAGCCTGCTCATCGACCGCCTGTGGAAGATCCCCGACACGCCGGAGGACATCTGCTACGTGCACGACGCCTCAGCCGCAGTGCACCAGGCGGAACGCCTCGGCGGGACGGCTGTGCTGATGCACCCGGTGCCCGAGGCCACTGTGCTCGCACTGGCACGGCAGGGCGTGATGATGCCACACAAAACGACGTCCTTCGGTCCGAAGCCCGCGGCAGGACTGGTGCTGCGAGGCCTCGATCTCAGCTGACCCCCGCTATTTCAGCGGAATTGACGAGCTGACGCCGCTGACCTTCCGCCGGTTGTGGCGGGTCGACATCCCGGGCTCGCGCCCTGCTCGGCGAGGTCGGCGATGCTCTCCTCCGGACGCCGAGCTCATGCCGTATGCCACTTGCGTCCTCGCTCTTCACAGCCTCACATGTTCAACCGGACGTATGAGGCGAACGCCGAAGCCCTGAGGACGAGGGGCAGTGGGGCAGGGCCCTCGGCAGTCTCGTGCTCGCGCGCGACTGTGATTGTACGGCGAATACGGATCATCCGTCACTCATGCCTCGCACACACGGGCGCTGTTGACCGACTTCTACGTAGCCATAAGATGAACAGGGAAAGTCTGAGTGAACTCATTGAAACTGGTGAGTGTTCAGGTGCAGTGGGCACGCAAGGTGCCCTGGCAAGCCTTTTGTCGCTTTCCCGCTGATTGATCCAATTCTTCTCTCATCTTTTGGCAAATCCCTGAAGTGGAACAGAAGCCGCCCCTGCACCCCCGACCTGGGGTAACGCGGGGAATGGAAGTATGTGAAACGTGCAATAATGCCGCTGTCAAAAGATTGCGCCCTGCAACTACTTTCCGGTGTCTTGTTGATCCTTTGGTTTTAACGCGTGCACCCCGTGCATCTGCCGCGGGTGAGTTGTGTACCACCCTGGAAGATCAGTTCGTTTCTGTTGACATCTCAACGCTGAGGGTCAAAGGGAGCTGATCGTGCGTCACAGACATGTGACTCATGGCAGTGCAAGGAAGAGACGGTCGAGCCAGAAGCGACGGCTGGGCCAGATAGCCATCGGCGTGCTGCTCGCAATGGCGGCCGAGACCGCGCTGGTGTCGCAGGACACCGGGCTGGCGTTCGCCGACACGGCCTCGGGTGTGACCGCCAAGCCGGCGCATACGCACTCCCGCAAGGCTACCGGGCCTGCACAGGCGCAGGACGAGGTATCGGCGGTGCTGATGGCTCGCCAGCAGCACCGGAAGATCGAGGTGTTGTCGAAGCGGACGGCGGACTCGACGACGTACGCGCTGCCCAGCGGTGAGCTGGAGACCGACGCGTACGCGGGGCCGGTCCGGGTGAAGCAGGGCGGGGCATGGAAGGACATCGACACGACTCCCTACGACGGCGGCGGGCACACGGCACGGTCGTATCTGAAGTTCGACATGTCGAACTTCAAGGGCAAGCACATCACGTCGGCGACGATGTCGCTGTACTCCTACTACTCCGCAAGCTGCTCCAGCACCGCTAACACCCAGGCCAAGCGGGTCACCTCCACGCTGGACACCAACACCCTCACCTGGGGTGCGCAGCCGTCGACCACGACGACCAACATGGCCACCAACACCGGTCACTGGGGCTATGACTACCTGGAGAAGTACGGCCCCAAGATCGCGGTATGGGTCGAGAAGGTCGCCGGCAAGACGGTCGGCAAGTGGATCCTGGAAGCCTTGTCTCACGTGGAAAGTTGGGTGCACAGCAAAATCAAGAAATAACCGCACGCCCATGAACTGACCGACACCAGGGGGCGGACACCGGCCCGCCCCCTGGTCCTGCCACGAACACCGCTCCATCCGACCGAGGGCCACTCCCATGCTGAAGCTGATCTGTTCCATCGCCGTCGCCGTACTCCTGCTCTGCGCCTATGCCGGCGTCCGCGGCGCCCTACGCCGACGGCACGCCCCGACAGTCGCCCCTACCTCCGCCACCTCCCACGAGGCCGTCCTGTCCTTGCTGCGCTCCGGCCACCGAGTGGCCGCCGTACGCCGGGCCAGGGAACTCACCGACGGTGACACCGAAGCCGCACTCGCCCTCGTCGAACGACTGGAGGCCGACGACAGCGAATGATCCCGGTCCGCCCCTCCCTCATTATCTTTTCGCGGTCCTGCAAGAAGGCCGCTGGCCTCCGGGCCCGGCACGACTGTTGCCCCCCGTCGAACGGATGACCTGGGGGACACCGGGCCCGAGGGATGTCATCGGAGACGCTGATCAGAGGCCCGACCACCTCCCAGCCGGGCGCAATGAACGGGCTTCCGGCGCGGGTGTGGCAGTTGCTCTGGTCGTCACCACCGTCCAACTCATGTGGGCGAGAACCGAGTCGGGGCTGAAGGCTGATGCCGTCCAACGCCTTTCGGCACTTCAGCGACGATTCACTTGCGTTCGTCTCCTCGGTCCCCACCTGACGCCTCATCGGCGCCTTCTCCTCGTCGCTCACCACGACGGTCGTCAACCAACGCAGCACGAGGTGGTAGGGGCAAACCGGGCAGTCAACCGCTCACGGCCACGCCGCCGCGACGCAGCTCAAGAAGATCAGGCGGAACGGCCGCTCCACCGGCACGATTCCGCCTGCGCGGACTCCTCCTGGCCCTCACGCTCACCACGAGCCTTGCCGGAGTCGTCGGCGGCGCGTCCCAGGCCGCGGCGAGCGGGACCGCGGAGTCCTCCACCGCCTCCTCGATCAGCGGGGTGCAGCAGCAGGTTCTCTTCCAGGCGGGCACGGGCGGGTACGGGTGTTACCGGATACCCGCACTGGTGCGCACGAAGGGGGGCTCGCTCCTCGCCTTCGCCGAGGGCCGCAAGGCACCGTCCTGCGGAGATCGCGGCGATATCGACATCGTTGAACGACGATCCACCAACGACGGTCGAACCTGGGGCCCGATCAAGGTCGTCCCTAGCGGGGCCACCGCACTCGGGGCGTACGGAACCGGACCGGTGCCGACCGGGGTCCAGGCCGGATCGCCGGTCACGCGCGGCAATGCCGCACCCGTGGTCGACCTGATTCACGGGATCGTCTACCTTGTCTCCACCTCCAACCCGGTCAACTCCAGCTATCCCAGAATTCCGTGGGTTCAGGAAAGCAAGGACGACGGGCTCACCTGGAGCCGGCCCGCGAAAATGAACGTCGCACTCGACCCGGCCGCCACGTCCTCGGACTGGTTCGCGACTGGGCCCGGCCACGGCGTGCAGCTCACCGGGGGGCCGCATCCCGGCCGACTCGTGGTGGGCGCCGTGCAGAAGTCGTCGAGCGGCAAGGACTATGCCGGGTACCTTTACATGGACCCGAACGACAACGACACCGCCACCTGGCAGGCCCTGCAGGCTGTGGACTCCAGTGCCTCGGCCAGCCCGACCACGCCCGCCGAGGTGAGCGTGACGGAGGTGTCGGGCGGCTCCGTCTATGCGGCGGCACGCAACGAGGGCGGTACCCAGCGGGTCTCCGCCACCATCCCCACGCCTGCCGGCACCGCGGTCCCGTCGGCGCCCGCCTTCACCACCTCCTCGTTGCCCTCGCCCGGCGACATCCAGGGCTCCGTCCTGACACTCCACCCGGGAGACAGCACCCACACGCAGGAAGTCCTGCTGTCGGCCCCCGCCGGCGTCGACGCGGGCGGGAAGCCCACCAGGACCAACATGACCGTCTGGTCCCAGTGCGGCACAACATGGAACGCCGGCAAGCTGATCAGCGGCGGCCGGGCCGGCTACTCCGACCTGGAGCTGCTGGCGAGCAACGAGATCGGCCTGCTCTACGAGGGCGGGGCCACCTACTCCGCCGACGAGATCCGCTTCACCAGATTCACCCAGGCCCAACTCGGTACCGGCTGCAACACCCCGGACCCGAGCACCTCGGTGCAGACGGCCCCGGACCCGGGCCCCACGACCCCGGACGCCACCGCGCAGGCGAATGACGGGTACCTCGAGGGCAATGCGGGCATGGTCGTCGGTCAGCTCTCCGGGACGTCCGACAAGGGTCTCCACCTCGACGGCACCGGTGACTACGTCGACATCCCCTATGCCCGGTCCCTGGACACGGGGTCAGGCGACTTCACCTACTCGATGTGGTTCAAGTACACAGCGACGAGCACCGACCCGGACCGGGTCCTGTTCTGGTCCTACGGGGTCGGCACCAGCAAACCGGAGGTCTGGCTCAGGACGCAGCCGAGCCAGAACCGCATCTACGCCTGGGTGCAGGGCTCCACCGGGACGGCCACCACGGCCTTGCAGGACAGTGGCTGCGGCTGCGCCTTCGGCGACAACACCTGGCACTTCGTGTCGCTCACCCGGAGCGGAGGCCAAATCAGCCTCCAGGTCACCGGCGCCCCGTCCCCTGCCGTCGCCAGCGGCGTCGCGGGCAACGTAGCCGACACCCCGGCCAACCCGCCAAGTCCGACACCGCAGTGAGCAACGCCTTCCCCGGCATGATCGACGAGTTCCGCCTCTTCACGACCGCGCTGACCGCCCCCCAGCTGACCGCGCTGGCCTCCCCTGCCTCCAGCGACGGCCCGGTGGACGGCTACCCCGACGGCTCCGCCGACCAGTCGCTCGACGACTCGGCCAATGCCGCTCAGGTCGTGCACATGCCGTTCCAGGCTGTCGACTGGGTCACCACGGTGACCCGCACCACCATTTCAGGCGTCGACGACGAGTCGGGGCACTGCACCGACGCCACACTCCTCGGCCCGCGGGCCACCGCCGTGGCCGGCAAGTTCGGCGCCGCGATGGCGGTCAACACCAGTGCACCCGGCGTCGCTGCGCCCCTCACCCCCGCCCTGGACGTCGCAGACCACGACTTCACCTACTCGATGTGGTTCAACTACTCATCCGCCACCGACACCTCGCCGCGAGCCCTCCTGTGGGCCTACGGGGCCGGGACAACGCAGCCGCAGGTCTGGGTACAGGCGGAGCCCACGACCGCCGGCTCACCGCTGCGTGCCTGGGTCCAGACGGACACGGCCTCGATCTATCTGGACGTCCCGGACTCCAGCGGCCGGGCCTTCGGTGACGGGGCCTGGCACCACTTCACGCTGGAGCGCCAGGGCGGCCAGCTCCAGTTCTCGGTGGACAGCCAGACGGTCACCGCCACTGGTCTGACCGGCTCGCTCACCGGTGACAAGGCGACCGGCATCGAGGGCCTGCGGCTGGGGTCCAAGCCTGACGGGACCAAGATCCTGGGAGGCAGCATCGACGACTTCCGACTCTTCGACCATGCCCTCGACGCCTCCGAGCTCAGCCAGCTCGCCGGTGGCGGACTGCTGGACCCGACATCCGGTATGTCGGTGCACTACAGCTTCGAGGACAAGTACACCTACTCGATGCCCGCGACCAGACCCGAGCCGGACAGCACCCCCGCGACCCCCGATCACTCGGGGCTGTGCAACAACGCCTATGTGCTGAACGGGGCGACACTCGACCCGAGCGGCAGGGACGGCACCGCCCTGCAACTCGACGGGACGGACGACACCGCGCTCGTTCCGTACAGTGCCAGCCTCGCACTGGCACCCGAGGCCCTGCAGCAACCGGCGGCCGCACCCCGCGCGGGCGAGACCTCGGACTTCACCATCTCCATGTGGTTCAAGTACTCCGCGACGGCGTCCAGCGCGGACCAGGTGCTCTTCTGGGCCTACGGAGTCGGCTCCACGGAACGCCAGATCTGGATCCGCGCCAGCCCTGCCGCCAACGGGATCCACGCAGACGTCCAGACCGGAACCAACGAGGCCAACCTGCTGGCCGTGGACGGCGCTCCAGGCCGGACCGCCTTCGGGGACAACACGTGGCACCAGGTGACCCTGGTGCGCTCCGGTGATTCGCTGACCATCTCCGTGGATGCCGTCCAGAAGGCCAGCGCGACACTCGGAGACGGTTCGCCGATCGCCACCGACACTTTCGCGATCGACGGCTTCAGCCTGGGAAGCAAGCCGGACGACACCCAGCCGCTGAAGGGCTCGCTCGACGAGGTGCGCGTCTATCGGCAGGCCCTCAGCGCCGGCGACATGACGTCGCTGCAGAACGGCACCGCTCCCACCGACGCGACCCCGGCGCTCTGGCTGTCCTTCGACACGATCACTGCCACAAGCTACGCGCGGATGTAGCCGCCGCAGGGGTCGCGGGCCTGGCCGCCGTTCGGCGGCCAGGCCCGCGACTGGCACTCAATCGGCCTCGGTCCGCCAGCCGCCGGAACAATCAACGAGTTCCCGCGGCCGAAGGACCGAGGTCAAGGACCCGAGTTCCAGCCGGCCGCCGTAGACAAAGCGCCATGCCCGAATCGGTTGATTGTCACGTCGGGGCGATTCGAATACGGTTGACTTAATGCGCTACAAGATATCTTTCTTTCTTTCCCGGCTGCGAGCGGCACTCGACGTACGGCCCACCGCACCCGTGATTTTTCTGGGGCACTTCGAACTCGAACACGAATAAGATGAGGACGAACCGAGTCTGCCGAAATTCAACTCCCTTTCATCCGGCCTGGCGGTCAACCGGAAGGACGAGTTCGCGTTGACCCTGGCCGGACCGGGGTGACGTCGTCGTCCTCAAGAAAAAGCTGGATTCCGGATACGTCGAATACCTCGCCGCGCCGGGCTTGCGGAACCCGCAGGTCCTGGTGACTGCGGAGAGCGGACCCACCCACGACGTGACGGGAGACGCACCGGCGGACAAAGGGCTGATGGAACACCTGGCCGGGCTGCGGGACCAGGAAGCGTCGATCGTCACGCACGGAGCCCCGGAGCAGGTGAGCGGCTTCCCGGGAGAGCGGTCCGCCGTCGGCCGCACGGGCGGCGGATGTCCGCATACACGACAACGACAAAGTCAACTCGTACCGACGGGAAGCGAGATGAGCAACTGTGTGACGGCGTCCGACGGATGCCGGCTGTGGACCGCGTCCGAGGGCACGGGCCCCCCGATCGTCTTCGTGCACGGCGGACCGGGTCTGTGGGACATGTTCGGCGATCTGGCGGAGGCGCTGTCCCCCGCCTTCACCACTCATCGCTGGGACCAGCGCGGCTGCGGCCGCTCCCCGTGGCCGGGCCCGTACAGCCTGGAGCGGACCCTGGACGACCTCGACGAGGTGCGCCGGCACTTCGCCCACGAGCGGGTCATCCTGATCGGCCACTCCTGGGGCGCCGACCTGGCGTTGCGCTACGCCCTGCGCAGTCCCGAACGCGTGGCCCGCCTGGTCTACATGTCCGGCACCGGCCTCGGGCGGCCGAAGGACACCGACTGGCGCCGGATGCGCCGTGTCATGGGCCCTTACCTGGACCGCATCGACAGCGTGCTGCGCTCCGCCCCGTCGCCGGAGCGCGACCGGCAGTTGCTGGCGTGGCGTCTGTCGTTCGGGTTCGCCGACCGCGAGGCCGGCCAGGACCTCGCCGCCCGGCTGACCGACCCGTGCTTCACGCTCAACCAGGACTACGAGAAAGTGCTGTCCGGCGAGACGGCTCGGCTCACCGAGGAGCAGGGAATGGCCGCCTGCTCCGCGCTGCGGGTGCCGACGCTGGTGCTGCACGGCACGCACGACAGCCAGCCCCCAGCGGTGACCGACACTCTGGTGGAGGCGCTCCCGCTGGTGCGGCGAATACTGATCGACCAAGCCGGGCACTACCCATGGCTGGAGCAGCCGTCGGTGACCGAGAAGGCCCTGCGGTCCTTCCTGGCGGAGGACACCATGGCCGACTTCTCCGCGACGTCCGGACGAGTCTGACCGGCCGCCCGATCGCGCGTTCCCCTTCCCCGCCCACCCCTCGGAGCGAAATCCAGTGTCCACGCAGCCCACTCAGCCCAAGCCCCGAATCGGCATCTTCTATGACGGTGGGTCGGCAAGTCCGGTCGACATCGTCAAGGCGAGCAGAAGGCTCTGCGAGCCGGTCTTCGTGGTGGACCGGGACCCAGCGGACCCGGACGCCGCCGCCGTGCCCGGTGATGTCGTCAACCTCGCGGGCGCCGACCACGCGAGTGCCGCCAAGGCCCTGCTGGACCTGGGCATCGAGCACATCATCACGTTCAGCGACCGTCAGTTGGTACGTACCGCGGAGGTCGCCGCCGCGGCGGGGTACCGGTTCCTGTCGGTCGCGGCTGCCACCGCGTGCCGTGACAAGCTGGAGCTGCGGCGGACCCTGACCGAAGCCGGCGTCGACGCGGTGCGCTCAGCCGGCCTGGACGACCTGTCCGAACTGCCGGCCGTGGTGCAGGAGATCGGGCTGCCTGTGGTGGTCAAGCCCCGCCAGGGTGCGGGCAGCGTCGACACCGTGCGCCTGGACACCGTGGCCCAGGCGGAGCGGTGGAGCGCCGAGCAGGTCGAGCGCATCGCGACGGTTCCCGGCACTTTCCGCGAGTTCGTCGTGGAGGAGTTGCTTGTGGGCGACAGCACGTACGCGGGCCCCGACTTCGGCGACTTCCTGTCGGTGGAGTCGGTGGTGGAGGGCACAAGCATCCGTCACCTGTGCGTCACGGGGAAGTTCCCGCTCACCTCGCCGTTCCGGGAGTGCGGCCTGTTCGTGCCCAGCACGGTGGCCGCCGACGTGGAGGAACGCTGCCGCGAACTGGCCGAGGCGGCCATCCGGGCACTCGGCATCGACCTCGGCGTCGTCCACACCGAGATGAAGCTGACGCCCACGGGGCCCAGGATCATCGAGGTCAACGGCCGGCCTCCCGGCTACATGACGGACCTCCTCCGCCGGGCAACGGGAGGGCGCTACGACATGACCGCCGCTGCCCTGCGCATGGCGCTGGGGCTGCCGGCCGGCGACCTGCCGGCGCTGCTCGACCAGGTCACGTACGTGTACTTCGTCCAGCCGCCGCAGGACGCCACCCGGCTGGTCTCCATCGCCGGGCCGGACGCGGTCGCCCCGATTCCCCATGTGCGCCGGTACCAGCCGTTCGTGGAGGCGGGGTCGCCGATCGACTGGCGCTGGGGCACGAGCGGGCACATCGGGCTGATCCTCGGTGAGGCGGCCGACCACCGGGCCGCCCTCACAGACATCGACACCGCCCTGACAGCGCTGAGGATCAGTTACGCGTAGGCACGGACCCCGCCGTCGGCCCCCGACCCTACCGTGACGGGTATGCCGTGTTGTGGAGATCCCGCGCGATGCACGACGCGACTAGATTGACGTCCATGGGCGTCAATTGACCGGTTCCCTCGTCCGACAAAAGTGGCCCGACCAAGCCGAAGTTCGGCGTTCTCACGTGCACCTCGGCCGGCCTGTACGGACCGGACTCGGCAGGCTTTTCCGTCCCGGTACTGTCCGCCTGTTTGACAATTTTGCACTCTCACCATTCGGCTGGAAGAAGGTACGTCGCATGCATGACGAGTTTCGGCCCGCTGCGGATGGCTCGACCGAGCCCGCACTGGAATATGGAAGGTACGAAGAGGTCCTTCGTCGGAACCTGCCCTACATCGAGGACCGTCCCCTCACCGGTGACAGCGTTCTGGCGGACCTGGGACTTGACTCTCTGGGCACGGTTCGCCTTCTGGCCGAGCTGGAGGAGGCGTTCGGCAGGGAGTTGCCCGACGAGGCACTCGACGAGGCCACCTTCGCAACCGTCGACTCGCTGTGGCAGGCGTTCCGCGACACCGCGGTTCCCGTCGCCTGAGAGATTGCCGCCCCGGCTGGCTGGGCCGTCTCGCCGGCCGGTCACATTCCGTGGCCCAGGAGGTAGGCCAGAAAATGCCCATTCTATCCGCGGCACACGAACTCATCGACTCCGACGTATACGTTGACCTGTACCCCATGCTGCGCCGCAGGCTGTACATGAAGTGCGACGGTTTCAACTTCGGCGGCTCCCTCAAACTTCGTGCCGCCATTTCCATGGTTTCGGCGGCCGAGCGCGATGGTCTCATCAAAGAGGACACGGTTCTCGTGGAGTCGTCCTCCGGAAATCTTGGCGTCGCGCTCAGCGTGGTGGCCGCCGGCAAGGGACTCCGCTTCGTCTGTGTGACGGATCCACGCTGCAACGAGGCGACCGTCAAGATGATGCGTGCGCTCGGTGCGGACGTCGTGGTGATCGAAGAAATGCACCCCACGGGTGGCTTCCTTCGGGCCCGCAAGGACTATGTGGCCAAGATCTGTGCCGAGGACCCTCGTTGCGTGTGGCTCAACCAGTACACCAACGACGCCCATTGGCAGGCGCACTACGAGACCACAGCGCCCGGAATCGCCAAGCAGTTCCCCGAACTGGACGTGCTGTTCGTGGGAGTCGGCACCGGCGGCACCGCCATGGGCTGCGCTCGCTATTTCCGCGACAACGGCGCGTCCGTGAGGATCGTCGGCGTGGACTCCGTGGGCTCGGTCACGTTCGGGATGCAGCCGTCTCCTCGCTACATTCCCGGCCTCGGATCCAGCGAGCGGCCCCCGCTCGTCGATCCGTCCCTGATCGACGACACCGTGCATGTCACGGAGGCCGACACCGTCAGAACGTGCCGCATGCTGTCCCAGCACGGCTACCTGCTCGGCGGCTCCAGCGGAACCGTGCTGAGCGGCGCGAGGAGTTGGCTGGACCGCAATGACCCGAACGGACGGCTCACCGCCGTGACGATCGCCCCCGACATGGGCGAACGATATGTCGACACGATCTACAACGACGCATGGGTGCGCGACCACATAGGCGAGGACGCGCTGCTCCCCAAGGGCGAGGAAAAGGAAAGCGCGCTGTGAACAATCTCGAATCGCCGTCTTTCGCGGTCGTGCCGGGCATTTCGGTGCAGCGGACGCTGGCCGGACGTGAACGCGACGTCATCGACCTGGTCGAATCGGCGTACCTGCTGCACGGGGCAGGCGGCACGGTCAATCCTCCCTCCTACTTCCTGCGCTTTCCGGATCGGCCGAATGCCCGCATCATCGCGCTCCCCGCCAGTGCGGGAGGCGACGTCGACACCGCCGGGCTGAAGTGGATTTCCAGCTTTCCGGACAACATCGGCGCGGGTCTGCCCCGGGCTTCCGCCGTCCTGATCCTCAACGACCTCACCACCGGCTACCCGTACGCCTGCCTGGAAAGTTCCGTCATCAGCGCGAGCCGCACCGCCGCGTCGGCGGCACTCGCCGCCGTCGCTCTGGGGCGCGGCCGAAGCTCGCTCGGCCAGGTCGGTTTCATCGGTACCGGGCTGATAGCCCGGTACATCCACACCTACTTGGCCGCCGCCGACTGGCCGTTCGAGCGAATCCGGGTGTTCGACACCTCGGCGGAGCGGGCAGGCGTCTTCACCGAACGCCTGCGCGAGGCCACGGACGCTGCCGTAGAAGTGGCCACCAGCGCGGAGGAACTGATCCGCTCCAGCGATGTCGTCGTGTTCGCCACGACGGCCGGAACTCCTCACGTCACCGACCCCTCGTGGTTCGAGCACGCACCGCTGGTCCTGCACGTCTCGCTGCGTGATGTGTCACCGGAGGTGGTGCTCGCCTCGACGAACATCGTTGACGACGTCGAGCACTGCCTGAAGGCGAACACCTCGGTCCATTTGACCGAACAGCTCACGGGCAACCGCGACTTCGTGCACGGAACACTGCACGAGGTGCTCACCGGCGCCGTCGAACCGCCCGCCGACCGGACCGTGCTGTTCTCCCCGTTCGGCCTCGGCGTGCTGGACCTGGCGCTGGGCTCGTACGTCTACCAGGAGTGCCTGCGCACCGGCGACCTCTCGCTGATCGAGGGTTTCTTCAGCGAGCTGGACACACTGACCACCACGGCCCGTCCCGCGGCGGAAGGCACCGCAGCGTCATGAACGAGACAACCGGCGCAACGACCGGATCCGGCGTACGCGATCTCGTCCCCTCACTCGGCACCCTGCGGATCTCCCCGGCCGAAGCGCGGCTTGCCGTACAGCTGAGCCAGCGTCGCGGCCGGCCACAGGACCTGCCGGCCGATGTCGCGGACACCGTTGTGGGGCACGTGTCGCAGTGGGCCGACCGCACCCCCGACGCCTTGGCCGTGACCGGTGCGAGCGGGGACATCACCTACCGGGACCTGGCGCGCAGGGTCGCGGCCGTGTGCGGGTGGCTGACGGCGAGCGGTCTTCGTCCGGACACCGTGGCCGCGGCCACCGGACCCCGGAGCGCGGACTCGGTGATCGTACTCCTGGCGCTGGAGAGCCTGGGCATCACCTACGTACCGCTGGACGCGAACTGGCCGTCCGACAGGATGACCGACGTCATTCGCCGCAGCGGCGCGCGTCATCTGATCTCGTACCACCGGGGTCCCTCGGCGAAGGACCTCGCCGAGGCGGCGGCCCATGCGGCCGAGGTCACCGGTGTACCGCTGATGGAGCTTCCGGAGCCCGGGGGGCTCGTCGACGTCGTGCAGCCGACAGAGCTGCGCGTACGGTGCGAGGACCCGGGCGAGCCCCGCTACGCGTACTTCACCTCCGGCACCACGGGCGCCCCGAAAGGTGCTCTGACAGAACACCAGGGCATGATCAACCACTTGTGGGCGAAGATCGTGGACCTTGAACTGACGCAGGCGGATGTGGTGGCCCTGACCGCGCCGCTCACCTTCGACATCGCCATCTGGCAGATGACGGCCCCCCTGCTGACCGGCGGACGCATCGCGGTGTTCGACGACCGGGACATGGCGTTCCCCCGATCCCTCGTCAAGCGTCTGTGGGACCGGAAGGTCACCGTCGTGGAGCTGGTGCCGACCGTCCTGGAGTGGCTGGCGACGGCGGCCGAGGCCCGGCAGGACACGTCTCTTCAGCGGCTGCGCTGCCTCGTCTCCACCGGAGAGGAACTGACTCCGCAGCTGGCGGGCCGACTGCTGTCCGCGCTGCCGCAGGTGCTGCTGGTCAACGCCTACGGTTTCACGGAGACGTCCGACGACGTGACCCATCACGTGGTGCGGCCGGCCGACCTTGCCGCACCGCGGCTGCCGGTGGGCTCGGCCGTGATCAACACCGTGCTGTACGTGCTGATCGCCGACGGCGAGGGAGAGGACGAATGGCGTGCCGCACGTCCGGGGGAGAGCGGCGAGCTGTTCGTCGGCGGGCTGCCGCCCGGGCTCGGTTACCTCGGTGACGTCCAGGCCACGCAGGGAGCCTTCTTCCCCGACGTGCTCGACCCTCACTCCCCGACCGGCCGTCTGTATCGCAGTGGTGACAGTGTGCTCATCGAGGACGGACTCGTGCGTTACCTCGGCCGGCTGGACCGCCAGGTCAAGGTGGCCGGGGTCCGCATGGAACTCGGCGAGATCGAGGCCGCGCTACGACAGCACGAAGCGGTGGCGGACTGCGCCGTCGTCGCGGTGAACAGCGAAGCGGGTGGCACTCACAGGCGGGAACTGGTCGGGCACGTGGTCCTGCGGGAGAACGCCCCGACGGTGGAGGACCTGCACTCGTTCCTGAGTGCGCGTCTGCCTTCCGCCATGGTTCCGCGCCGGTGGCGTACGCACAGCACTCTGCCCGTCACCGCCAACGGGAAAACCGATTACCGAACCCTTGCGAACCTCACGGCACACGACGCGTGACGGCTGACCGTCGCTGACGATGTGCTCGACGGCGACGTGCTGGTTGTCGGAGGAGTGGTGTGAGACGACCCCGGCGGCCCTGAGGCTGCCGGGGTCGACCGGACCCCTCTTCGACGTGGCTGACTTTCTGCGCGTCGCCGCGCGACATCGTCGAACGGCGGACTCTGGCGAACCGGGTCAGGTGCGAGGCGGCAGGCTCTCGACCACGACCGTGCCCGGCGCTGCCGATCCGGGCCGCAAGAACCTTCCGGCGCCGGGCCCTGGGACGGAAGGGATCACACCAACCCTTCATTCATCGCGATGATCACCGCGGTCGTCCGGTTCGGCGCGCCCAGTTTCAGCATTACCGCCCCCACCAGCCTCTTCACACCGTGTGCGGAGATCGCCAGTGCTTTCGCGATCTGCTTGTTACTGTATCCATGGGCCAGCAGATCCAGTGTTTCCTTTTCCCTGGCTGTGAGCAGAACCGACGAGCCCGCAGCCGAACCCGGCACCCGCCCGTGACCGACAGCCAGCAGTTGCCGTGCCAATTTCGCAGGCATGGGAAGCTCACCCGCTACGACCCGCTCCAAGGCCGTTTTGAGGGACGCGGCAGTGGCATCTGCCATCGAGATGACGCCGTCACAGGGCACCTCTCCATGAAGGCCGATGTCCCTGCTCGAGACATCGCTGTCCACAAGTACGACAAAGGGGCGGTTCTCCTGCGAGAAGGATACGCTCGCCAGTCTCCTGCACTGCGGTGGAGTGGCCAACAGGATGCGCGCACACCCCGCCGCACCACTCCCGTCCTCCAGCAGCTCCCTCTCGCTCACAAGAGTGACCTGAGGAATGCCCGCAAGCATCGCTGTGAATCCCCAGCGAATCACTTCGGTCTCCACCGAGAGCGCAACAAGATATTGTTGGGTTCTGGTCTCGATTTCCATAGATTGCACGTGTAACTCCGTTCGGGCTGAGCCAGTCTTGCGGGAACGGCAAGACTGTGGGATGCGGCCCACGGCGGCATCACCATCGCGTCACTTCGGATGCGGTCGGGTGCCCGGTCGCACCGGGCGTTGCCCCTGAAGGCCGAGTCGGCCACGCCGGCCCCCGAGAACTGCGGTTCCTGGGGGATGCGGCGATGTCACAGCCGGGATCTTCGCCGACGAGCCGCCGGGGACACGGCGTCGACATCACCGTCGCGCCCGCGAACTGTGCTTGGTACGACTGCCTTCGCAGGCCTCGGCCGTGGCCGGACCATCTGCCGGAAGCCTCGCTGCGCTGGACTTCGTCTCAGCAGATCGTCAGCAAGTGACCGCAGCGGGCTTCGCTAGAACCTTGCACAACAAGCCGCATACCAAACCTCTCGGCACGTCACCCCCCGCCATCCGCGCTGAGCTTGGCTGCGTGAAGGCGCGAGGAGAGGGATCAGGCGTCAGGACGTGTGAAGCGTCTTCACCGGTGCGAGAGCGGCACCGGGTCCGGGCCGACCCGCGGTTTCAGCGCCAAGGCCTCTTCCGGAACGGCCATGGCCGGGGGCAGCCCAACCAGGCGGCGTGGCCGTGAGTTGGGGGTGGCTGGCAACGCCTGTACTCTGCAAGCACATGACGGTACACCTTTGGGTAGGGGTGGAGGAGAGCTGAGAATCGCGGGGCCCACGGGACGGGCGGTCCCGCCGCCCGCTCGGAGACTGCTCAGCCTCCCCAGGAGCTGTCGTCGCACCGCAGCGAAAGCGGGCAAGTCAGTGCTGATACGTCGTCGGATGCCGTGGACCGGGACGGCTCACTGCCAGGTACCGCGACGGACAACGACGCGCCGGCAACGGCGGCGACAGTGACAGCCAGGAGAACTTTGAGCTTCCGGCGGAACATGATCCAACCCCTTGAAGTTGCAGGTAGAGGCAGCACCCGGCGTGCGTTTCCGGGCGCAGGACCAGGATGTGAGGTAGCCCAGCCATGCGGCTAGCGAGGCACCCCTCATGAAGTGGCCCGACAGCAAAGCGACAGGGGACCAAAATGGACAATGCCCAGACACCTCGGTCGATGTTCCCCACCGGAGAGCTCACCGACGTCGATGCCACCATTTACGCCTGGGTGCTGCGACGTCGCTCGCTCTCCTCGAGTGAAGCGGCGGACGAGCTGGGACTGTCCGAACAAGCCGCAGCCGACAGTCTGAAGCGGCTGATCGTGGCGAGACTCGTGTATCCGAGCCCGGACGATCCGAGTGCCGGATTCGCCGTCGCCCCCGAGGCCGCCCTGCACCACCTGTCCGCCCCGATCGAGGCCGACATCCGTGAGCTCCAGGACCAACTGACCCTGGTCCATCAGGAACTGGACCGGTTCACGGCGCCCTTCCACCAGTCCAAGAACCCGACCTCTCGCACGATCGAGGTCATCGACAACCTTCACGAGGTGCGCGCCGCCTTGGCCCAGACCGCCAAACGCTGCAGCACCGAGATGATCAGCTGTCAGCCCGGGGGGAACGCCCGCGTGCCCGAGGCGATGCGGGAGGCCATGACACGCGACCACGAGCTTCTCGAACGCGGGGTCAAGATCCGTACGCTCTATCACCATACCGCGCGGTTCAACGCGGCCAGCCAGGAGTACGTGGCCACCGCCTCCGCGCTGGGCGCCCAGTACCGCACCGCCCACTCCCTGTTCGGCCGGTTAATCGTCTTTGACCGTGAAACCGCTTTCATACCGGTTCAGGACGCCTCCTGGGGGGCGGTCGTGATCCGCGAGCCGAACACCGTCGCCTACCTCTGCGGTCTCTTCGAGCAGGCCTGGGACCTTGCCACGCCGTTCGCCGATGCCGCGAGCCAAGGACTGGAACAGGTGTCCCGCGAGACCCACACGACGATCCTCAGGCTGCTGGCAGCCGGGTTGAAGGACGATACCATCGCCCGCCGACTGGGCATGTCGCTGCGCACGGTCCGGCGCCACATCGCCGACATATTGGAGGGGTTGGACGCCACCAGCCGCTTCCAGGCCGGAGCCGCCGCCGCCCGCTTGGGGCTTCTCGACGGGCAGGAGCCCGCGATGGAGCGGCCGACAGGCTGATCCGCCACTGCCGCCGACTCTGCGCCCGCCCGGGCCGCACCTCGCCGTCGTCCACGGGCGACGCCTCGGTGACACCGGAGCCGTCGAACCCCTCGGTGGCGAGGCCCACATCGCCCTCGTCCACGTACGTCTCCGTGTCCGCGTACGCGCGTAGCTCTTCGACCGGCGTGCCGCACCCCGGGCGGGCAAGGGCGCCCCGCAGGTCGTCGACGGCTACTTCCACCTCTCCGACGCCCCCGCGAGTCGCTGGGCACGAGTGGAACCCACCGCGATTTCCGAGGAGTTGAACAACGCCACCTCCGTATCCGTACGGTGGGTGGCCCGCGCTCCCCCGCACGGGCCACCCACCGTACGGAGGTTGCCTTGGCAGACAACGTCACCTCGCTGTTCCGCAGCTCCACGGCGCACCACCCCTCAATGGCGGCGCTGACACGGGAGAGTGACGGAGCCGGCCCGGTGGACTTCTGCATCCCGGGCAATCCCTACTTCCCCACGCCCGCCATGTTCGACGAGTTGGCAGGCCGGCTGCGCGAGATCGTCACCTACTACCCGAGCAGCGCCGACACGATCACGACCGAGCTGTGCGACCTGCTCCAGCTTCCGGCGCAGTGTGTGGCCATGGGCAACGGCGCGACCGAGCTGATCACCTGGATCGACCATCTGCTGGTCCGCGAGTCCCTCGCCGTCCCCGTCCCCGCCTTCGGCCGCTGGACCGACCAGCCCATGGAGACCGGCAAGCGCGTCGACATGTTCCCGCTCCAGGAGTCCAGCGGCTTCGCCCTGGACCTGGCCCGGTACTCCGAGTTCCTCCGCAAGCGCGGCACGCGGGTCGCCGTCGTCTGCAACCCGAACAACCCCGACGGCGGGTTCGTGCCCCGGCAGACGCTGGTGCAGTTCATGGACACGATGGCGGACCTGGACCTGATCGTGATCGACGAGTCGTTCCTGGAGTTCGCCGACGCCGAGAGCGAGCCCAGCGTCGTCCGGGACGCCGTGCTGCGCCCCAATGTCATCGTGCTGCGCAGCCTCGGCAAGAGCTTCGGCCTGCACGGCATCCGCTTCGGCTATCTGGTCGCCAACCCCGCGCTCGCGCACACGATCCGCTCGATGCTGCCGAAGTGGAATCTCAACTCGTTCGCCGAGCACGTGGTCTTCATGCTGAAGGAGTACGGCGCCGAGTACCTGGAGAGCCTGCACCAGGTCCGCCGGGACCGCCTGGACATGGCCCGCCGGCTCTCCCGGCTTCCCGGTCTGACCGTCTACCCGTCCCAGGGCAATTTCCTCTTCGTGCGCCTCCCGGTGGGCGCCGAGGGCACCGTGGTCCGCGACCGGCTGCTGTCCGAGCACCGGATCCTGGTCCGCGAGTGCGGCGACAAGATCGGTTCGTCCAGCCGCTTCCTGCGCCTCGTGGTGCGCCCCGAGGTGGACGTGCGTCGCCTGGCGTCCGCCCTGGAGCAGGTGTTCTACGGGGCCGGGAAGGGAACCGCCGTGCCCGAGCCGAGCACGGGGACCGGCTACAGCTCGGGCACGGCGGCCGTGGACCGGCTGGTCAGCGAGACCAACGGGGCGGGGTTCTCGGGGCTCGCCGCCCAGGCCTCGGCGATGCCGAGGCTGGCCCCGGGCTCGGCCCCCGCGCCGGCCCCGGCACCCGCCGCCGCCCCGCCCCCGATGCCCGCACCGGCTCCGCTGCCGCTCCCCGCACCCGCCCCCATGCCCGCACCAGTCCCTGCGCCGATGCCCACCCCCATGCCCGCACCAGCCCCCGCGCCGATGCCCGCCCCCGCGGCGTCGGCACCGGTCTCCGCCCCCGCTCCGCTCCCGGCGACTCCGCCGTGGATCACTCCGGCCGCCGCCATGCCGCCGGGGATCGCCCCGGCGCCCGCGGCCGGTCTGCAGGCCGTACCGCAGACGGGTCTGCCCGGACTCGCGGCGGCCGCCCGGAACCGGCTCGGCATGCCCGCCGCGGGCGGCCTCACGGCCGCCCAGGTGCGCGGCCGCACCCAGCCGGAAGCGGCCCCGGAGCCGATGGGCTGGCCGGCGGCGGGCGCGATGTACAACCAGGTCGGCTGAGCCGCCCGGGCCACGCCCGGCCCAGGCACCCGTAGGACCGGACCGGACGCCGTCGGCGGCCACGAGGACAGCCTCGTGGCCGCCGACGGCGTCGTCGTATGCGTTCGACCGATCGCCACCATATGCCCGATTTAAACCAAAAGTCAGAAAACTTAACTTTTACTCCACTGGGCACCATTAAGCCCTTTAATCCAAATTGCTCGTTAAGTGCAATCGCAAAGCCAACATTCCCATTCCAGAACCGGGGTGATGCACTTCACTTACGAAGCGCCTTAGTTCTTTACCTGGCTCTTAACCTCTGGGATTCAGCACTCGAATCCGGTCGGAGAGGCCCACGACAACTATCCGGCTTAGTGCGGACGGTAATTGTTTAGTTATTCGGGGCGGCTAAGAATGACTCCGCCGCAGGGCACCGCAGAAAGAAATGCGGTGCTGTTTGTCGAGGGGAACCGGCAACTGCGCACGATGCAATCCCTGGAATGAGGACCGCACCATGCACCGTCACGCCGCTCAGCGCCCGTCCCGGACACGCCGGTTCTCCGCCGGTGGCGCCGTCACCGTCGGCACCTTCGCCCTGGCCTGCACGGCCCTGTTCGGAACGGCCGAGTCCGCTCACGCCGCCCCGGCCACCCCGGCCGCCGCCACCACTGCGGCCCGCCCCGCCGCGACCACCTACACGGTCCAGCAGGGCGACCACCTCGCCTCGATCGCCCGCGCCCTCAAGGTGCCGGGCGGCTGGCAGGCCATCGCGTCGGCCAACAGCCTCTCCAGCCCGTACGCCCTCCAGCCGGGCCAGGTCCTGACCCTGCCCGCCGGGTCGGCCGCCACCGGGCCGGCCAAGACCGCCGCACCGGCCACGACCCCCGCGACGTCCGCCGGCCTCCAGACCTACGCGAACAACCTGGACGGCTGGATCAAGCAATCGCTGGCGGTCATGAAGCAGCGCGGCATTCCGGGCAGCTACAACGGCATTTACCGCAATGTCATCCGTGAGTCCTCGGGCAACCCGAAGGCCATCAACCTGTGGGACTCCAACGCCGCCGCCGGCATCCCCTCCAAGGGACTGCTCCAGGTGATCCAGCCGACGTTCAACACGTACCACGTGTCGGGTACCTCGTGGAACATCTACGACCCGGTCGCCAACATCACCGCCGCGTGCAACTACGCGTACCACCGCTACGGTTCGATCGACAACGTGAACGGCCCCTACTGACAGGCCTGAACCGTGATACGGGTGGTGGCGGCCCAGTGCCGCCACCACCCCGTTGCATCTGAAAAGGCTGGTGGTCACACCTCGCTGCGGCCCTACGACGAGGCGACACGGGCGACGAGACGGGACCGGTCAGACCGGGGCACCCGGACACGCACCCGTCGTCCGATTCCCGACCAGGGACAGCCACCTCGGCACGTCCACCTCGGCCCGCACGGTCTTGCCCGGCGGCGGGTCCCGGTCCAGTACCTCCCACCGCGCGGCGAGCGCGTCGATGAGGACGAATCCGCGGCCGGATTCCTCCAGGGCCGCCGGGGGCGCCACGTCACCCGGGACCGGCGGGCGGGGCGGCCCGCTGCGGGTGTCGCTGACCTCGATGCGGACGCTGCCCGTGACGAGGGAGAGCCGCAGCTCGAAGTCCCGCCCCGGTACACGGCCGTGGGTGACCGCGTTGGCGGCCAGTTCGGCGATGACCGCGGCGACGGCGTCGGAGGCGTCCGCGCCGTGCGGGACGCCCCAGGCGTGCAGTTGGTGCAGGGCGAGATGCCGGGCCAGGCGTGCGCCGCGCGGGGTGGCGCTGAAGCGCTGGGAGAACACACTTACGGTAACCGGGCGTTGGGGGCTGGAAGGTACGGTCATACGCTCAATCTGACGGCCTAGAAGGGTGTTTCACCAGGTCGACGCCGCGTACGCCACGACAGCGTACGCGCTCACATGCTGGACAGTACCCGTGACTACCCGTGACCATGCCTGGAAGAGGTGACGGACAGTGGTGGATTGCGTGGCGGAAACGGGCGGGAAGCGGCGCCCTGCCCGTCACCGGTGCGGCGGGCACCATTCGAAGAGCAGGATGGTCACGTCGTCCCGCAGCCGGTTGCGCTGGTGGTCGAGGATGGCGTGGATGAGCAGCCGCAGCGCCTCGGCCGGGCGCTGGCCGGCGGCGGAACAGCGGATGACGAAGTCGGTGAACCGGTCGAGGCCGAACTCCACTCCGTCCGCGTCGCGTGCCTCCACGACGCCGTCGGTGTAGAGCAGGACGTGGTCGCCCGGTTCGAGTGTCGTCTCGTGCACCTGCCGGGCCGCCGGGGCGAGTTGGCCGGCCAGGCCGAGGGGGGGTTGCGGGGGACTGTCCAGCGCCCCGCAGAGCACCCGCTCGCCGCGGATCAGCAGCGGAGAGGGGTGACCGCAGTTGACCCAGTGCAGCACCCCGGTCTCCGCGTCGAGCCGGCACAGCACTCCTGTGCAGAAATGGTCGGGCAGCCACCGGGCGAGCGCCTGGTCGACGGAGCCGACGGCGTCGGCCGGGCCGCCACCGCCGCGGCGGGTGTTCCGGACCGCCGCCATGACGACCGACGTGGTCAGACCGGAGGCCAGGTCGTGCCCCATGGAGTCGAGGATCATGGTGTGCAGCACGTTCTTGACCACCGCGTGGTCGAACGCGTCACCGGCGATGTCGTACGCCGGTTCCAGGACCGCGGTCGAGACGCACCTGCTGGTGCCGATGGTGCGGGGTGGCAGGAAAGCCCGCACCATCTCGGCGGGCAACCCCATGGTCGCGGTGCGGGTGCGGGCGGCGAGCCAGTCGCTGTAGGCGCGCTTGGAGG
Source organism: Streptomyces sp. NPDC002513 (assembly GCF_053595355.1). Taxonomy (NCBI): domain Bacteria; kingdom Bacillati; phylum Actinomycetota; class Actinomycetes; order Kitasatosporales; family Streptomycetaceae; genus Streptomyces; species Streptomyces sp. NPDC002513. The sequence goes on from NZ_JBSFXK010000001.1 coordinate 268,311, forward strand.
TGATCAGCATGGCGAACAGATGGGCCAGCATCCGGCTGCGGCGCATCCGCACCCCGTCGAGCGAGGCGGTCCGCACCGCCAGCACGCCCAGCCGCTCCGCACCGTCGACCAGAGGCATCCAGACGATCACGCCGTCGTCGGCCTCGGCCACCCGCGAGGAGACCGTGCGGTACGCCCAGCCGGCCAACGAGTCGACCACCGGCAGCGGCTCCAAGGCCTCGTCGAGGGGGATGAGCAGCCGTTGCTGCAGGTCGACGAGGTAGATCAGCACGGTGTCCAGGCCGAGGGCCGCAGCGCACCGGACCGCCAGGGCGGACAGTTCGAACGGCAGGGCCGTCTGCGCCTCGGCGATCAGCTCTTCCAGCAGGCTCTCGTCGACAGCGGCGGCGGGACCGGCGGACACGTGCGGTGGATCCGGCACGGGGATCACCCCTTCCCCGCCCAGTCTCACACCGATCCCGGCCTCCCTCACGTCCGCACGATCGCGCTGAGTGCGTCCGCGGCGAGGGCTGTTCCGTGTCACCACGGGTACCGGTCCGCTCGCACACGGCGCAGCTCTGCCTGGAAGCTCCACCCGGATGAGACGCGAACGTACAAGCGAAATCCCGTCCCGCTGAGGCTCCTGCCCTGCCCGCGACCGGACGGGCGCGCCCGTCTCGCCTACGGGTTCTCCCAGGCCGCCGGCTCCTCCGCCAGCTCCCGTACCGGTGCCGGCAGCGTGCCCGACGCGACGTCCGCGAGGGTGACGCCCTCCAGGATGCGGCGGACGTTCGCCCGGACCGCCACCCACAGCGGCAGCAGCGGCTCGGCGGGACCGGTGTAGGCGAGCTGGGTGGGGCGTTCGCCGCGTACGGAGACGATCGGACCGTCCACCGCGCGGATGACGTCCGCGACCGTGATCGCGTCGGCGGGACGGGCCAGCCGGTATCCGCCGTTGCCTCCGCGCCTGCTGTCGACCAGGCCCCCACGGCGCAGATCGCCGAGGATGCCCTCCAGGAACTTGTGCGGAATGCCCTGCGCGGAGGCGACCGTCTCCGCCTTGACCGGACCGCTTTCCTGCCGGACGGTCACCTCCAGCGCCGCCCTGACCGCGTAATCCGCCCGCGCCGAGATCCTCATGGCCCCATTGTCGGGCCTGCCCCCGTGCACAATGGCCGCATCCGCGCCCGTCGAGGAGACTGTCTTGGAGCTGAGCAGACGTACCTTCAGCGCGATCACCGGCACCGTCGCGCTCGGGCTCTCGCTCGGCGGGAGCGGCGCGATGTGCGCGGCGGCCGCCGCCGCGCCGACCGGCCCACCGCCGGACACCCCGGCCACGGACGGGCGGACGCACCGGGTGGGCTTCGACCGGTACTCGATGATCGTCGACGGCCGGCGGGTCGTGCTGTGGTCGGGCGAGATGCACCCGTTCCGGCTGCCGAGCCCGTCCCTGTGGCGGGACGTGCTGCACAAACTCCGGGCGCACGGCTACAACACGGTCAGCGTCTACGTCTCCTGGAACTACCACTCCCCGGCCCCGGGCTCCTACGACTTCACGGGCGTGCGCGACCTGGACCTGTTCCTGCGCACGGCCGCCGAGACCGGGCTGTACGTGACCCTGCGCCCGGGCCCGTACATCAACGCCGAGGTCGACGCGGGCGGCTTCCCCGGCTGGCTGACCGCCACCCAGGGCACGGCCCGCACCTCCGATCCCACCTATCTGCGCCACGTCGACGCGTGGCTGACCGCCGTGAACCGGATCGCGGTACGGCACCTGTACACCAGGGGCACCGGCACGATCGTCCTCTACCAACTGGAGAACGAGTACGCCGACCACGTCACCGAGCCCACCGGCCGCGACTACATGGCCCACCTGTACCGCAAGGTGCGCGCCGACGGCATCGACGTGCCGCTGTTCCACAACGACAAGGGCAGAAACGGCCACTGGGCGCCCGGCACGTTCGACACGGGCGGCGAGCGGGGCCGCTGGCTGTACGGCTTCGACGGCTATCCGTCGCCGCTGCGGACACCGCCGGACTGGGGGTACTTCGGTCCCGGCGGACTCAAGGGCGGATCCACGGCCAGCCCCGAAACCCCCGGCTTCCTCGCCGAGTTCGGGGGCGGCTGGTTCGATCCGTGGGGCGGCGCGGAGTTCGGCGGGCAGGGGTACGCCGGATCCCGCCGCACCCGTGACGCGGCGTACGAGCGGCGCTTCTACCTGACCAACCTCGCCAACGGCATCAAGGTCCACAACGTCTACATGGCCTTCGGCGGCACCTCGTGGGGCTGGCTGCCCGCGCCCGTCGTCTACACGTCGTACGACTACGGGGCCGCCCTCGACGAGGCCCGGCAGCCGACCGCCAAGCTCGTCCCCATGCACCAGATCGGGCATCTGCTGCACAGCTTCCCCGACCTGGCCAAGCTGGACCGGGCGGCGGACGTCTCCGTCGGCGCGCCGGACATCCGGGCCTACCACCTCGTCAATCCCGACACCGGGGCGCACGTGTACGTGCTGCGCAACGACGGGTCCGCCGACACCGTCGCCGCCGTGCCGCTCGCCGGGACGGCCGTCCCCGTACCGGTCCCCGGCCGGGACGCCCGGCTGCTGGCCGCCGGGATCTCCCTCGGCCGGTGGACGCTGCGCCACTCCACCGCGCAGCCGATGCTGCGCCTGGCCGCCGGACGCCAGGACATCGCCGTGTTCACGGGCCGCGCGGGCGAGGCGACGGAGACCGTCCTGGAGTGCGCGAGCGAGCCGGCCGTCTCCGTGCTGGAGGGGACGGCCGACTGCGCGTACGACAACGGACTGCTGCGCGTGCGCGCCCGGCTGAACGGCCTCACCAGGGTCGCGGTGACGGGCGGCGGAGCGGCGGCCCCCCTGCTTCTGCTGCTCGCCGACGACGCGGCCTCCGTACGGCTGTGGCCGTACACCACCCCCGCGGGGCCGGTCCTGGTGCACGGGCCCGCCCTGCTGCGCACCGCCGTGCTGCGCGGTGCGACCGCCGAGCTGACCGGCGACACGGTCGAGGAGGCGGACCTGGAGGTGTGGGCGGCGCGCGGAGTGACCGAGGTCGCCTGGAACGGGGTCCGGCTGCGGACGCACCTCACCCGCTCCGGCAGCCTGCGCGCCGAGCGGCGGCTGCCCGGCGCCGGTGCCGTGCGGCTGCCCCGGCTGACGGGGTGGCGCCGCAAGGCCGAGAACCCGGAGTCCGCCGCCGGCTTCGACGACTCGGCGTGGCGGACGGCCGACCTGACCACGTCCTTCAGCACGACCCCCGTGCCCGCCGGGGGGCCGGTCCTCTTCGCCGACGACTACGGCTTCCACTACGGGGACGTCTGGTACCGGGGCCGGGTCGAGGGCGCGGCCGGGGCCGGGTCGGTGTCCCTCTCCTATGTCACCGGCACCCAGGGCCTGCTGATGGCGTGGCTGGACGGCAGAGCGCTGGGCACGCACCGGATGCCCGTACCGGACACGAGCACCGTCCGGCAGGCGACATGGACGGCGACGACGACGTTCCCGCTCGCACCGCAGGGCCGGTCCCTGCGGGGAGACGGCCCCCATGTCCTCTCCGTCCTCGTCCGCCGTATGCAGCACGACCAGGACGGCCGGGCGAACGACACCCACAAGGCGGGCCGGGGACTGGCCTCGGTCGCCTTCGACGGCGCCACCCCCACCGTCCGCTGGCGGATCCAGGGGGCGGCCGCCCCCGACCCCGTACGCGGCCCGCTCAACAACGGCGGTCTGTACGGCGAACGCAACGGCTGGCACCTGCCCGGCTTCCACGACCACGACTGGCGGCCCGCGTCCTTCCCGCGCGCCGAGCGCCGGCAGGGCGTGGACTGGTACCGGACCGGCTTCCGGCTGTCGGTCGACCCCGGCACGGACGCGTCGATCGGCCTGACCCTCACGGACGACCCGTCCCGCGCCTACCGGGTGCAGATCTTCCTCAACGGCTGGAACATGGGCCAGTACATCAACGACGTGGGCCCCCAGCACACCTTCGTCCTGCCGAACGGCATTCTGCGCACCCGGGACGTCAACACCCTCGCACTCGCCGTCCTGTCCGACGGAACCACACCGTCCGGCCCGGGAACGGTGACCCTGACCCTGCTCGGCCGGGCATCCGGAGGAGTCCCGGTGCCCCCGGTGAACTCCCCTGGCCCGGCGCGCTAAGTGTTCTGTCCACGGACGCCGGCCGGTCCTGCGCGACGGGCGTCCATCCGACCGCGCGACTGGCGGATCTGGGCCACGCCGACACGCACGACCGGGGCTTGTCCGGATCGTCGCCGGCCCAAATCCTCCACACACCCCGCTACCAGGTCGGCGGCCGGGCGGGGACTCGGGCGGGTGTCAGCCTCCGAACGCGGGCTGTGGCAGGCCCTGGCCGGCGCCCGGGACGACGAGGAGCGAGCCGGAGAGCGGATGCGGTGCCTCCAGCCCCGTACGGGCCGTGGTGACATAGAGGTCCGACAGGTCCGTGCCGCCGAACGCGCACGCGGTGGGGCGGCGCACCGGCAGCCTGAGGACGCGGTCCAGCTCGCCGGAGGGGGTGTAGCGGTGGACCGCGCCGCCGTCCCACAGGGCGACCCAGACACAGCCGTCGGCGTCGACGGTGAGCCCGTCGGGGAATCCGTGGCCGACCTGGGCGAGCGGTCGCCGGCCGGCCGGAAGACCGTCCTCGCCGACGTCGAGGACGTCGATCCGGCGGGTCGGCGAGTCGATGTAGTACATCGACCGGCCGTCGGGGCTCCACCCCGTGCCGTTGCTGACGGTGACGTCGTCCAGCACGGTCAGGACGGTGCCGTCCGGGGTGATACGGGTCAGGGTGCCGCCGCCCGGCGCCTCGTCGTAGCGCATGGTGCCCGCCCACAGCGAGCCGTCGGGGGCCACGGCCGCGTCGTTGCCGCGGCGGCCGGGGACCGGTTCGTGGTGCAGCCAGCGGAAGTCGCCCCCGCCCGGCCCGTACAGGCCGACGCCGTCCTGGAGGTTGACCACCAGTCCCCCGCCCGCGCGCGGCTTGGCGGCGCCCACGTGCTGCCCGGTCGCCATGACCGTGCGGCGCCCGGTGGCCGGGTCGTAGGTGTGCACCCGTGATCCGAGGATGTCGACCCAGATCAGCCGCCCGGCGGCGGCGTCCCACGTCGGGCCCTCGCCGAGCTCCGCGTACTCCCGTACGGCGATCTCGTACGCCGTCATGCGGCGATCCGGTGGCCGAGCCGCTCCGACAGTTCCAGGGCGCCCTTCACCACGAGCCGCTCCAGTTCGGCGCGGCGCTCCTCGCACCAGCGGATCATCGGCACGGAGATGGAGAGCGCGGCGACGACCTGTCCGGTGCGGTCGCGCACCGGGGCCGCGACACAGCTGACGTCGGGGGTGGACTCGCAGGTGTCCACGGCGATGCCGCGGGCGCGGACCTCTCTCAGCGCCTCGTGCAGAACCGCCGGGTCGGTGACGCTGCCGGGGGTCATGGCGACCAGCTCGGCGTCGTCCGGGACGCGCGCGGCCAGCTCCGGCTCGGGGAGGGACGCGAGGAGCACCTTGCCGCCGGAGGTGCAGTGGGCGGGCAGCCGGCGGCCGACGGCCGACACCATGCGCACGGCGTACGTGGAGTCGACCTTGGCGATGTAGATGACGTCGGTGCCGTCGAGGATGGCCACATGCACCGTCTCGTCGCAGGTCTCGGCGACCGAACGGGCGATCTGCCGGCCCTCGGCGGCGAGGTCGAGCTGCTCGGCGTAGCGGCTGCCGAGCTGGTACGGGCGTACGCCGAGCCGGTAGCGTCCCGGCTGCCCCGGCACCGGGACGATGTACGAGCGGGCGGAGAGCGTGGTGACCAGCTCGTGCACGGTGGTGCGCGGCAGGTGGAGCCTGCGCACGATGTCGGGGGCGGAGAGCGTCCCGTCCCCGTCGAGGAAGAGCTCGAGGATGTCGAGAGCCCGGGTCACGGCAGGTACGAGGCGTCCCACGACCGGCCCCCTCCTTGCGTTCGGTATGTCAACCGGCGATCGGCACGGCGAACACAGGCTAGCCATACGGGGCTTGGCCGGGCAATGGGCATACGGGGCGTGCGACGTGGCCCCCGAGCCCGGCGTCGGCGGTGGTGGGGGCCGGAGGTCCCCGGTTCCCCTCTGAGGCGCTTTGCGCGCAGGACCGGTTCCGGCTCGAAGCGGCGGTCCGGGTCGTCGATCCCGTCCCCCACATGCTGTGTGCGCGGTCCGGGCCGGAGCCGGCCGCAGACGTCGTACGCCGTCTCCCAGTGCCCGCTCACGGGCTCCTGTTCCGCCGTGTCCGGCCACGGGCAGTACGGTGGGGCGCGTAGCCCCTCCCCCAGACCCAAGGCTGTCGGCAGCGCCCGTGAACCGGACTCCCCCACGCCCCTTCGGCGCCCTGGACTTCCAGCTCGTCCTGCTGCGCCGGATGGCCGACCACCAGCCGGACCTGGTGGAGGACGCCCGCCGCACGCTGGGCGTGTCCATCGCCGACATGCGCGAGGCCAACAAGCGCTGGCAGGCGATGGTCCGGTCGCCGCGCGCCCGGTCGGCCGCCGCCCGCATCCGCTCGGTCCTCGGCGAACCCGAGTCCACAACCGTCCGCCGGATCGGGGACCTGGACTGCGAGGCCCGGCTGTGGCCCGTCCCGCTCTGGCCCGACCTGCGCTTCGAGGTGCTGGCCGGCCCGGACGGGCAGGTCTGGAACGAGTGGCTGGTCCGCGCCCCCGGCGCACCGGCCCCGAGGCTGGAGACCCTCGACGACCTGATCCCCTGGTCCTGCACGGTCGACGAGGCCGCCCGCGCCTTCGCCCCGGTCCGCCCCCTGGAGGGCACGGCCCCCACCCGCTGGGGCCTCGCCTTCGACGCCCCGGACGCGCAGGGCACACGGCGGACGGTGGTCGCCGAGTTCACCTGGGGGCTGTTGCAGCGGGTGGCGGTCGGCGGCATGCGGCCTTGATCTACGCGTTCCCGATTCGGATCACGCGCCGGAGGCCGGCCCGCCTACCCGATCGCGGTAGCCGCAGGGGTGTGGTCCAGCATGTCGATCGTGCTGTCGGCCGCCTCGACGACCACCGGGTCGTGGGTGGCGACGATGGTGACGCAGCCGTGCCGGTGTGTGGTGCGTGCGATGAGTCCGGTCAGGTCGTCGGCGCGGGTTCGGTCGACGGCGGCTGTCGGCTCGTCGACGAGGAGGAGCTCGGGCTGGGCGAGGAGGGCGCGGGCCAGGGCGACGCGTTGGCGTTCGCCGCCGGAGAGCTGGTCGGGACGGTGGCGAAGTCGGTGCGCGAGTCCGACCTCGGCGAGGAGGTCGCGGGCCGGGCCCCGTAGGGCGCGAGGTCTGTGGCCGGCCAGGGAGGCGGCGGCGAGCAGTTGTTCCTCGGCGGTGAGGCCGGTGAGGAGGTTGCCGCTCTGGAACATGTAGCCGATCCGCGTCCGGCGGGCACGGGCGCGTTCGCTGTCGGTGAGGGCCGCCAGGTCGGTGTCGCCGAGCAGGACCTGTCCCTCGTCCGGGCGCAGCAGGGCGCCGGCGACGGCGAGGAGGGTGGACTTGCCTGAGCCGGAGGGGCCGACGAGGGCGGTGAGGGCGCCTGGCCGGAAGGTCGCGGTCAGCGCGTGCAGGGCGGTCGTACGGGATGCGCCACGGCCGAGGGTGACGGTGATGTCGTTGAGGCGGAGGGTCATCGTGCGGCTCCCAGCATGGTCATCGGGTCGACGGTGGTGACGCGGCGCAGGGTGAACGCGGAGCCCGCGAGGCCGACCAGGGTGACGGCGGCCATGGTGGTGACGAGGGTGGTGGCGGGGAGGCTGAACGGCACCTGCTCGCCGACCACCAGGCCGACGGTGGAGGCGAGGGCGGCTCCGACGGCCGTTCCGGCGGCGACGACCACGGCGGCCTGCGCGAGGGTGTGGCCGAGGAGGCGCCGCCGGGAGGCGCCCATGGCGCGCAGCAAGGCGAGTTCCGGGGTGCGCTGGACCGTCCAGACGGCGAAGAAGGCTCCGACGACCAGCGGGGCGATGAGGAAGAGGAAGGTCTGGATGGAGGTCATCGTCAGGCGCTCGCCCTTGTAGCCGGGGGCTGCGGCGAAGGCGTCCTGGAGCGGGACGGTTGCCGTGTGGTGGCGGTGGTCCGCGTCGGCGAGTGCTTTCTCGCCGGGGTCTGCGGGGACGTCGAGGGCCATCGCGCTGTACTGGCGGGGGAGGTCGTCGGGGCGGGCGTCGGTGCCGGGTGTGGTGAAGCGGATCCGGCGCCAGGTGTCGGTGGTGACGTAGGCGGCGGGGACGTGGCCGTAGGAGGAGCGGCCGGTGGTGCCGACGACCTTCAGACGGATGCCGAGCCGGTCGACGGTGAGGGTGTCGCCGATGCGGACGCCGTCGCTCACGAGCTGACGGGAGACCACGATGCCCTGCGGTTCGGCCGTGTTCAGGGGTGTGCCGTGGTCGGCTCCGGGATCGGTGAAGGCGCCGGGTTCCACGCCGAACGCGGCGAGGTCCACCTCGATGTCGCGGTCGGTGGTGCCGCGGGTGATGGCGACGCCGAGCGGGGTGGCCTCGATGCCTCTTTCCCGCTTCCAGCCGTCGGCGGTCCGCTCGTCGATCAGACCGCGGGCGAACTGGTCGGAGTCGGAGCCTGCGGCAAAGGCGATGTGGGTTGCGTGCAGTCTGCGCAGGGCGGAGACGGTGTCGTCACCGAGACCGGTGGTGAACCCGGAGACGATACCGACGAGCGCGGCGACGAGGACGACGACGCTGCCCATCAGCAGGAAGCGGCCGCGGGCCGCTTTGAGTTCCAGCAGGGCGAGGAACACAGCACTCCTTCCAAGATATGGGGACGTTGCGTCCCTAAGATAGAAGATGGCGACGCCGCGTCCCCAACCGGGGCCCTAAACTGGCTCTGTGCCCAAGATCCACGCCGCATCGGTCGCCGATCACCGCGCCCAGCAGCGTGCCGCCCTGCTCGACGCGGCACGGGAACTGCTCGCCGAGGGCGACGCTTCCAAGGTCACGTTCGCGGCGGTCGCCCGCCGCACCGGGCTGGCCCGCAACAGCGTCTACAAGTACTTCACCGACCGCCGTGAACTGCTGACCGAGGTGGCCCGACAGGCCGCGCCGCGCTGGATCGAGCGCATCCACACATCCCTCGCCGCTGCCGGGCACTCACCCGAGGAGCGGGTTGCCGCCTACGTCACCGCGCAACTGGAGATGGTCCGCGACGGTGAGCACCGCATCGCCCGCGCCCGTGCGGACGCGCAGGACACCGCGGCCCTGCGGGAGGGCGCGGACGCGGCGCACCGCGCGCTGCTCGCGCCCCTTGTGGAGGCCTTGGCGGACCTCGGTGACGACGCCCCCCTCAGGACGGCGCGTCTGCTGCAGGGGTTGGTCAACGCCGCGACCACGGCTCTGGAGGCGGGCGACGACTACGCCGCGGTGACGGACCGGGCGGTGCGACTGGCCGTCGCAGCCATCGCGGGAGTCACTGCCGACCTGCCGTCCCGGTGACCGCGTGAGGCACAGTGCCCTTGCTCGGGCTCCTCGGCCTGGAACCGACACTTCGAGGCCCGGCGGCGCCCGGGGTCACCGGCCGGAGGCGGCCAGGACGGCGTCCACCACCTGCGGCACGGACTCCGGGTGGAGGAAGAGGAACAGATTCGGCTCGATCAGTTCCAGCTCCATCACACACGGCTGCCCGTCCGCGCCGTCCACGAGGTCGACGCGGGCGTAGAGCAGTTCGGGAGCGCCCGGTACGGCGGCCAGGGCACGCTCGGCGACGGCGCCTTCGGCCGGGGTCGGGGTCCAGGGCTCCAGGCCGGGGTGGGCCACCTTCCGCTCGTCGTAGGGAGTGCCGGGCGCCAGGACGGCCCTCTTCCGGCTGGCGTGCAGCAGCCGCCCGCCGAAGAACTGAAGCGCCCGCTCCCCGCCCACGTCTATGCCCCGCACATAGGGCTGCACGATCGCCGTGAACCCCTCCGCGTGCATCCGCGCGAGCTGCCGTACGGCGGTGTCGTGCTCCTTAGGCGTGTACCGGGCGGCGAACCGGGCGCCCGCGCCCGAGGTGGGCTTGACGACGTACTCGTGGTCGTCGGGCAGGTCGACGGGATCGCCCGGGGCCAGGTACCGGGTGGGCACGACCGGGACGCCCGCGGCGGCCAGTTCCCCGAGGTAGCGCTTGTCGGTGTTCCAGCGCACGACGGACGCCGGATTGGCCAGCCGCGTAAGCCTCCCGCACCGCTCGGCCCAGGCGGTGAACTCCGCGGCCCGCCAGCTGTAGTCCCAGGTGGAGCGGATCACGGCCAGGTCGTACGCCGCCCAGTCGACGTCCGGGTCGTCCCAGTACACGGCGTCGGCACCCGCTCCGGCCGCCCGCATCTCCCGTACGAGAACCGGAAGATCGCCGTCGGCCGTCACCTCGGGACCGGGGCGGCAGGTGACGAGCGCGACGCGGGCGGCGGGGATGCGGGGCACGTCTGGACTCCTGTTCGCGGGACGGCACGTGCGCGCAGGCTAACAACGGCCCGGCACGCCACGGCACCCCGCCAGCGGACGTCACCGCCCCGGGCGGAGTGAGGTCTCCGTCACGGTGGCGGCGGGTTTCGCTCGCTCTGGTGTAGGAACGGATTCGATGTCCGCACCACGTCCGTCCGCTTCGACGCGAGGAGTCCCGCGTGTCCTCCCTCTTTCCGGCCCTGACCGACCCCGGGGCGGCGCGGCGGCCCGCGCTGCGGTTCGGGGAGCGTGCCCTGACCTATGCCGGGCTGGCCGCGGCGGCGGGAGCGCTCGCCGGACGACTGGGCGGGACGGTCCCCCGTGAAGCGGAACCGACCGGAACAGAAGCGTCCCGGAGGGTCGCCCTGTGGGCCACGCCCTCGCTGGAGACCGCCGTCGCGGTGGTGGCCGCACTGACCGCCGGGGTGCCCGTCGTCCCGCTCAACCCGAAGTCCGGGGAGCGCGAGCTGGGGCACATCCTGGCGGACAGCGCGCCGTCGCTCGTCCTGGCCGCTCCCGGAGACGAACTGCCCGAGACGGTACGGGCGTTGGAGCGCGTCGACGTCGACGTACGCGGCACGGGAGCGTACGCGCCCGCCGAGGCCGACGACGAGAGCACCGCCCTCGTCGTCTACACCTCCGGGACCACCGGCCCGCCCAAGGGCGCCCTCATCCCCCGCAGGGCCGTGGCCGCCACCCTCGACGCGCTCGCGGACGCCTGGCAGTGGACCGCGGACGACGTCCTCGTGCACGCGCTCCCGCTGTTCCACGTGCACGGGCTGGTGCTCGGCGTCCTGGGCCCGCTGCGGCGCGGCGGCTCCGTGCGGCACCTGGGACGCTTCGACACGGACGGCGTGGCCCGCGAACTGGGCGCGGGGGCGACCATGCTGTTCGGGGTGCCGACGATGTACCACCGGATCGCGGAGGCGCTGCCCGGCGACCCGGAGCTGGCCAAGGCGCTGGGCGGGGCCCGGCTGCTGGTCTCCGGGTCCGCCGCGCTGCCGGTGCACGACCACGAGCGGATCGCCGCCGCGACCGGACGCCGGGTCATCGAGCGGTACGGCATGACGGAGACACTGATGAACACCAGCGTCCGCGCGGACGGGGAGCCCCGCGCGGGAACGGTGGGCGTGCCGCTGCCGGGGGTGGACCTGCGGCTCGTCGAGGAGGACGGCACCCCGATCCCGGCGTACGACGGGGAGACGGTCGGCGAGATCCAGGTGCGCGGCCCGAACCTGTTCACCGGCTACCTCGACCGGCCCGACGCCACCGCCGCCGCCTTCACCGCCGACGGCTGGTTCCGCACCGGGGACATGGCGGTGCGCGAGCCCGACGGCTCCGTGCGCATCGTGGGCCGCAAGGCCACCGACCTGATCAAGAGCGGCGGATACAAGATCGGGGCGGGCGAGATCGAGAACGCGCTCCTGGAACACCCGGGAGTGCGGGAGGCCGCCGTCACCGGCGAACCCGACGACGATCTGGGCGAGCGGATCGTGGCCTGGGTGGTGCCGGCCGACCCCGGGGCCCGGCCCGGCGCCGACGAACTGGCCGACCATGTGGCCCGCCGGCTCGCCCCGCACAAGCGGCCCCGCACGGTCCGCTACCTCGACGCCCTGCCCCGCAACGACATGGGGAAGATCATGAAGCGGGCGCTGGGCGATGCCTGAGCGCTTCTCCGCACGGGAGGCGCTCGCCCTCGTCACCGACGACTTCACCGAGCTGCCGGGCCCGGCAGCTCCCCGAACCGGCCCGGACGGCCCGCTCGCCTGGACGGGCTACGACGCCTCGCGCGCCCGCGCCACCGCGCGCACCGGCGAGCAGGAGTCCGTGGTCGTCGGGCATGGAACCGTCGGCTCCGCCCCGGCCGTGCTGATCGCGTTCGAGTTCGGCTTCCTGGGCGGCTCGCTCGGCGAGCGCACCGGCGACCGGCTTCAGGCGGCGCACGCGTACGCCCGTGCGCACCGGCTGCCGGTCGTCTCACTGGTCGCGACGGGCGGCAGCCGGATGCAGGAGGGCATGTTCGCGCTGACCCAGCTCCAGCGCGTGGCCCGGCAGTCGGCGCTCACCCGTGCGGCCGGGCTCGCGCAGCTCGCGGTCCTGCGGGACCCGACGACCGGCGGCGGCTGGGCCACGCTGGGCGCGGGCGCCGACGTGGTGCTGGCCCTGCCGGGCGCCCAGGTGGGCTTCGCGGGCTCCCGGGTGCGCCCGCCGGACGCGGATCCGGCGGCGTACACGGCTCAGGCACAGCTGGCGGCGGGCACGGTCGACGCGGTCGTACCGCCCGGGGAGCTGCGGGCGGCGGTGGGCCTGTGGCTGGAGCTGCTGACGGCGCCCTCGGCCGAACCCGCCCCGGTGCCCCGGGCGCTGGGCCCGGCGGACCTCCCGGCGACCGGCTGGGACGCCGTGCGGCGCGCCCGGGATCCGGGGCGGCCCCGCGCCCGCGCGTACCTGGACGCGTACTTCACCCGCCGGACGGCGCTCGGCGGCGACCGCGCCGGCGGCCGGGACACGGACGGCATGCTGTGCGGCTTCGGCCGCCATGACGGCCGTACGATCGCGTACGCCGCCCAGACCGGCACCGCGACCCGCCCCGCCGGCTACCGCACGGCCGCCCGGCTGATCCGGCTGGCCGACGCCCTGTCCGTCCCCGTGCTGACGCTGGTGGACACGCCGGGCGCCGCCAACGACGCGGAGGCCGAGCGGCAGGGCGTGGGCGCGGCCGTCGCGGACCTGTTCACCGCCGTGGCGACGGCCCGTACACCGCTGACCACCCTGGTGATCGGGGAGGGCGGCTCGGGCGGTGCGCTGGCCCTGGCCGCACCGGACAACACCTGGGCCACCCCGGACAGCTACTTCTCGGTCATCGCGCCGGAGCTGGCCGCCGCGATACTCAAGCGTCCGGCGGACCAGGTGCGGGCGACGGCGGACCAGCTCCGGGTGCGCCCCCAGGATCTGGTGGCCCTCGGGGTGGTACGGGGGATCGCGGGCGCGAAGACCGTCGCACCCCCGCCGCCCGGGTGACCCGCCGGGGCACCGGTGCGGGCGGGCACGGGGCTCCGCGGGAGGGCGGGCACCGGTTTCCCGGGACGCGTTCACCCGATGGGGTGAACCCGCCTGGCCCTCTTCAAGGGGCGGGGTCCCCCGGGCCGGGCGACGATGCTGAGGGAGAGGCCCGCCACCCGGCGGCCTCCCGCGGTCCGTTCTCGGGAGGTACCGCATGACCGTCAGCCTGGACCAGCTGCGCCGTTGCCACTTCGCTGTCGACCTGGGCGCGGCCAGGACCCGCGTGTACGTCAAGGGCTCGGGGCTGGTCGTCGACCAGCCGAGCGCCGCGGCGGTGAACACCCGGAACGGTGCGCTGATAGCGGTCGGCGAGCTGGCCGAGAAGATGGCGGGACGCACCCCCTCGTACATCCGTGTGATGCGTCCGGTGTCCGGCGGTACGGTCGTCGACATCGAGATGGCCCAGCGCATGCTGCGTCAACTGCTCGGTGAGAAACTCCGCCGCGCCCTGCGCCGCAAGCCCCGGCTACGGGCCGCCGCCTGCACCCCGCACGACGCGGACCCGCTGGCCCAGCGCGCGGCGGTGGAGACGCTCGTCGGGCTGGGGGCGCGCCGGGTGGAGCTGGTCGACACGCTGGTCGCCGCCGCCGTGGGCTGCGGGCTGCCCGTGGAGCAGCCCGAGGCCTCCATGATCATGGTGTGCGGTGCCGCCGCCACCCAGATCGCCGTCCTGTCGCTGGGGAACATCGTGACCGCGGAACGGGTCCCGGTGGGCGGCGAGGCCGTCGACCACGCGATCGTCCAGCATCTGCGCCACGAGCACGCGTTGATGCTGCCGAGCCAGTCCGTACGCCCACTGCGGCTCGCCCTCTCCGGGACCGGGGCCGCCGCCGACGAGCCGTCCGCCACCGAGATCCTCGGCCGGGACGTGGCGACCGGGCTGGCGCGCTCGGTGCGGGTCGACACGGCGGCCGTGCGGGAGGCGATCGAGACCCCGCTGACGGCCATGCTCGACGGCATCGGCAAGGTGCTGCGGGACTGCCCGCCCGATCTGGTGGCCGACCTCGCCGACCGCGGCATCATGATGGTCGGCGGCAGCGCCCTGCTGCCGGGCCTCGACCAGATGCTGCGCCAGTGGACCGGCATGCCGGTACGCATCGCCGAACGCCCCGACATCTGCGCCGTGCAGGGCCTGGGCGCCATGCTGGAGGGCAAGATCAAACCCCTGACCCTGAACCCGCTGGCGGCCTGACCCGGGACCACCGCGCGACGCGTGCCCGCGGTTCGGACGGGGGCTCGGGCGCCCGCCGGCGGCGCCCGCGCACGCCCGGGGCGCCGCCCCCGAGGCGCGTACGCCGCGCCCCGCGCGGGGAACTCGGCGCGGTGGCCGCCGAGTTCTCACCCGTCCTCGAGCGGTGCGCGGCCGTCCGGCGGGCGGGGTACGGCGCTTTTGCCCGCGTGATCAGAGGCCGTGCTCGCCTCCCAGGCCCAGGAACGCCCGGGCGTTGGCGGTGAGGTCCGCGGTGTCGAGGCCGCCCCCCGTGGCGAAGCCGACCGGGTCGGCCTCGGCCATGTCGAAGGGATGGTCGCTGCCGCAGACGATCGCGGTCTTGCCGGCCCGGGCGGTGAGCAGGCCGAGCAGGTCGGGATCGTGGGTCACGGTGTCGAACCACAGGCCCCGCACGGCCTCACCCGGCGGGCGGGAGGAGCCGCTGCGGACGTCGGAGCGGGCCCGCCAGCCGTGGTCCCAGCGGCCCAGCAGACCCGGCGTGCACCCGCCGCCGTGCACGAAACAGACCCGCAGGCCCGGCAGTTCGTCGAGGACGCCGCCGAGCAGCAGCGCGGCCACTGCGGTGGCCGTCTCGACCGGATTGCCGATGAGGTTCGCCAGGTAGTGGTCCCGCCATTCGGGACGGGGCAGTTGCATGGGGTGGACCAGCACGGACAGCCCCGTCCGGGCCGCCTCGCCGAGGACCGCGCGCAGCACGCCGCGGTCGAGGGACTCCCCGCCGAGCAGCGGCGGGATCGCGATGCCGACGATCCCGGGCGTCGCGGCCAGCGCGTCCAGCGGGGCCGGGTGGTCGAGCGCGGCCAGGCCGAACCCGAGCAGCGCGCCGTCCGAGGAGGCGACGACCTGAGCGAGCGCGGTGTTGAACGCGTCGACGTAGTCCGTGGCAGGCCCGCCGACCGGGAAGGCGAAGGGCGGCGCCGACAGCACCCGTACCCCGATCCCGGCGGCGGCCATGTCGGCGCGGATCGCGGCGACGTCGCTCATGGCCCGGGTGGCGATGGACAGCCGCACGTCACCGAGGTGCAGCTCCCCGTCCCGGTCGTTCAGCGGCCCGTACGGAGCTCCCGGCGGGAGGCCGAACAGCTCCTGGGGCAGCCAGTGGGCGTGGACGTCGATCGGTCCGGTCACTTCAGCTCCAGGGGCGCGTTCGCGCTGTCCAGGTGCTCGACGGTGGTGAAGACCAGCTCGGTGTCCCCGATGTTCTCGATGTCGTGCAGCAGGTACTGGCCCTCGGCGAAGGTGAAGTGGCGGGTCTCGCCCTGGGAGTACGAGACCTCCCGGGTGGTGCCGTCGCTGGTGTGCTGGCGGCTGTTGCCGGCGTTCACGGCGGTCCAGAAGTAGTCCAGAACATGCCGGTGGGCGTGCCAGCGCTCGCCGGGGGCGAGCCGGATCTCCCAGACACGGACCCGCTCGTTGCTGCTGAGCAGCCGGGAGCCGACCTCGCCGTCGTAGGCACGGGCCTCGAACTCGGCGCGCAGCTCGTCGGACCAGCCGGCGAAGTCGGAGCCGACGAGCGTGCCGGCGAGCGGGAGGTCGGAGAGGAAACCGGTGTCGTTCATGTCGTGTCCTTTTCGCGTCGGTCAGCGGCCGGGGGCGTAGAGCCCGAACCGCAGGCTGGGGTCGCCGGGGGTCCAGGTGTTGTGGAACTGCGAGCGTTCGCCCATGTTCTTTACCCGGTCCATCAGCTGCGCGCTGAGCTCCAACTGCGTGGGCTCCCATTTGCGCAGGGCGGCGGAGATGTCGCCGTCGGCGGCGGTGAGCGCGTCGGCGAGGGCCCACGCGTCGGCGGCGGCCTTGGCCGTGCCCGCGGCGGCGTGCGGGCGGGCCGCGGCGGCGCCGTCGCCGATCAGGGCGATCCGGCCCCCGGCCATCCGGGAGGACCGGACGTCGGAGACGACCTGGATGTAGGGCTGCCCGGTCGAGGTGACGACCTCCGCCGCCGCCGGGGCGAGCAGTCCGGCCGCGGTCTCGCGCATCTCGTCGACGTAGCGGTCCTGCACCTGCCCGGGGTGCACCGAGACGGTGGCGCTGATGCCGCGCTTGTCGATCAGCATCTCGGCCAGCTCGCTGCCGGCCGGGACGTTGCGGTACCAGACGTAGTTCATCAGCCGGTCGCGCGGGCCGGTGCCGCCCTCCCCGGGGATCGGGTAGAGCGTGATGTGCGAGTTCGGCACCACGCTGTAGGAGACCGCGTTCCCGAGCAGCTCGCGGGTCTCCTCGCTGAGCTCGTGCTCGGGCACGGTGCCGCGCCAGCCGATGTAGCCGGAGTACTCCAGTGCCGCGCCGGGGTCGAGCAGGGACCGGCCGATCGAGTTGATGCCGTCGGCGAAGACCACCAGGTCCGCCTCGACCCGGCGCCCGGTCACGAACCGGACGGTGGCGATGTCGCCGCTCTGTCCGACGCCGCAGGCGAACTCGCCGAGGTGGTACCGCTCCGTGCCGAAGTCGGCCAGCAGGGCACGGTAGAAGGTGCCCCACGAGGTGTAGGTCCAGCGGCGCTCGTCGCGGTGCAGGATCTCGTTGGCGTTGCCGAGGTACTGGACGTAGTCGGTCGAGGTGGACAGCGCCTCCGGGTTCTGGGTGCTGCGCTCGGCGAACCAGCGGACGGTGTCGGGCTGCAGCACGATTCCACCGCCACGGCCGTCGAGCGCGGTGGGGGTGCGCTCGTAGACGTCGACGTCGAAGCCGAGGTCGCGCAGCAGCAGGGCAGTGGTCAGGCCGCCGATGGAACCCCCGATCACGGCGGCGCGGGCGTTTGCGTAAGGGGCCATCAGTGGATCTCCTGTGTGGTCGGGACGGGGCCCGCGTCGGCGGTGCCGTCGGTGGTGCCGTCGGTGGTCGCTGCGACGGGATCGGTCGGCAGGGGCTCGCCGCGGGTCTCGTGTGCGAAGGCCAGCCCGATCGCGCCGAGCATGCCGACGCCGACGACGCAGGTGGTGGCCAGCGCGAGGTTCCCGCCGAACCAGGACGCGGCGATCACGCCCGCGACCATGGGGCCGGCCGCTGTGAAGTAGCGGCCGATGCCGTTGTAGAGCGCGACGCCGGTGGCGCGCACCGATGTGGGGTAGAGCTCGGGGCCGTAGACCAGCAGTCCGCCCAGCGCGCCGTAGAGGCCGAACCCGGCGACCGGCAGCACGGCCAGGAACGCTGTCCAGCCGGGAGAGAGGGCGAACAGGAACACCACGCTCGCCGCGGAGATCACGAAACTGGCCAGGAAGGCCTTTTTCCGGCCTATGGCGTCGGCGAGGAAGCCCCAGCTCGCATAACCGAGGACGCCGCCGACGTTGAACAGCATCGACGCCGTCGCGACCCGGCCGTTGGCGATCTCCGCGGACAGCCCCGCGGCCGTCGTGGCCTGCCGGATGACCTGCGGGTACCAGGTCGAGACACTCCAGAACGCGACCAGCGAACCGGTGGCCAGCGCGGACAGCACCAGGGTCGGCCGCAGCAGCGGGGGGCTGAGCAGGCGGCGCAGGACGAACCGGTCCTCGGCCGTGTGGTGTCCGCGGGCCTTGCGCTGCCGGCGTGCGGCGATCCCGTGGCTCACCTCCGGCGGCTCCGGGACGTGACGTCGCAGGAAGTACACCAGCAGCGCGGGGAGTACGGCGATGGCCATGATCACCCGCCAGCCCTGGTTCTGCAGCAGCGCGTAGGCCAGGGCGGCGAGGAAGAACCCGGCCGCGTAGCCGGACATCATCACCCCGCTGGCGCGGGCCCGGTACCGGTTGCGCCAGGCCTCGGCGATCAGCGCCGCGCCGACCGGCGCCTCCACACCGGAGCCGAACCCGGCGATGAACCGCATGATGCCGAGCTGCCACCAGGTGTCGGCGACCGCGGCGAGCGCGGTGAACACCGCGTAGGTGAGGACGCCGAGCGAGAGCACCCGGACACGGCCGAAGTAGTCGGCGAGGATCCCGAACAGGATTCCGCCGGTGCCCCAGCCGAGCAGGAACACGGCGACGGTGATGCCGCCGTAGAGCCCGATCGTGTCGGTGCCGACCTTGATGCCGCTGTGCGGCAGCAACTCGGTCATCGCCGGACCGAGGATCAGCGAGTACAGGCTGCTCGCGAAGCCGTCCAGGGCCCAGCCCATGGTGGTGCCCGCGAGCACCAGCCACTGGACTCGGGTGATCGTGGAGCGCCACGAGGGCGCGACGAGTGTGTCCGACATGTACGGCTCCTTTGCCGGAGGTCGGGGAACAGGGGGCGACGTCGGGACAGGGACTGTGGGGGGTGGAGACGGGAACTGTGGGGAGGGGAACTGTGCGGAGGGGACGGGGGCTGTGGAGGACGGGACTGCCCGTGACGGGGCTGCCCGTGCGGGGACCGTTCCGTGGCCGGGGCCGCGGAAGCGGGTGCGGACCGTGCCCCGGCCGCCGGACCGGCCGGGAACAGGCACCGTCGCGCCGTCAGGCGCGGTCTGGCTCACCGGTCGATGCCGGGACGGAGGGGAAACCGACTCCCCGCACACGTGAGGCCGAGGCCGGCGAGGCGACGAGGTCGTCGTCGACACGCCGTGGTCCTTCAGTCGAACCGGTGCGAGTGAGACGAGTCTGGCTATCCGAATCCGCGTCGTCGATGTCTGGAGCAACACCATTCCGCTTCAGCGATGTCCCGTGCCACACTCGAACGATGAGTGATGGTTCGGACGACGCCCTGCGCACCTGGCTGTCGGCGATCGGGGACCTGACGGCGGCGGTCAATGCCGGGCGCAGTCTCCGAGAGGTACTCGACCTCGTGGCCAGGAAGGCCCGGGAACTGCTCGCGCTCGATTTCTGCGGCGTGCTCGTGCCGGACGAGGACCACCGGAAACTGATCATCGCCGGCTGGAGCGGCCTCAGTGAGCAGTACGTGGAGCGGGTGAACACCGACCGACCGGTCCGGCTGGAGGCCGACGCCGACAGCGGAGCGCCGTCCAGCAGGGCGTTCCGCTCCGGCCTGCCGTGCGCGGTCGTCGACATCGAGAAAGAGCCCGGCTTCATATGGGGCGGAGTCGCCCGGGAGCAGGGCTATCGGTCGATGCTGTCGGTACCGCTGGTCACGGCCTCCGGGGTGATCGGGACGTTGAACAGCTACCGCACCTCGGTCCACGTCTTCGGCGCGGACGAGGTGGAACGGCTGCAACTCCTCGCCGAGCACGCGGCCATAGCGACCACGTCGGCGCGGCACCTGGAGGACCTCCGCCTCCAGCACGAGCTCGTCACCCGCTCCGAGGAGATCCACGACCGGCTGTTGCGCGTGTCCGTCCGCGCGGGTGGTGTGGCCGGCATCGTCGACGCCCTGCATGAGCTGCTCGGGTCTACGGTGCTCGTGCACGACGCGCGAGGGGAGCTTCTGGCGGCGGCGGGCGAGGAGCCGACGGGCCGTCCAGACTGGGGTGAGACCGGGGAGGACCGTCCCGCCGGGTCCGAGCTGGTACGCGACGAGGGCAGCGATGTCGTCGTCGACGTCGTGCTGGCCGGGGCGGTCGCCGCCCGGGTCCGGATCCCCGGCCGGGCGGGCACACTCGCGGCCCTCGACCGTCGCGCTCTGGAGCACGCCGCCGTCGTGCTCGCCCTCGAACTGTTCCGGCGCCGCACCGCCGCGGAGGCGGAGCAGAGCGTCCGCGGGGAACTGCTCGCCGATCTGCTCGCGGGCGCCGACCCGGCCGCCCCGTCCATCCGGGACCGGGCGGCCCTCCTGGGCCACGACCTCGGTCGGCCCCACGCGGTGCTCGTCGCGCGGGTGACCGCACAGGACGGGGCCGCCGCCGCGGGAGACACCCTGAAGCGGGCGGTGACCGCGGCCTCGCGACTGACCGCGGGAGTACGGCCGCGCCCGCTGATCTCCGGCCATCACGACCTGGTGATCACGCTGTGGCCGCAGGGGGCGACCGAACCGGTCCCGGGCGACGCGCTGCGCTCCGCGCTCGCCTCCGTTCCCGGGGTCGAGGAAGCCACCGTCGTCGTCTCGGACGGCACCGCGGACCTCGTGGACGCCTACCGCACCGCGCGCGGAGCGGTCCTCCTCGCCACCCGGAGCGGTCGTCGCGGCAAGACGGTGACCCTCGACGACCTCGGTGTGGGGGGCCTGCTCCTTCAGCTCGGCGACTCGGCCCGCCTGCGTGCCTTCGCCGAACGCACCCTCGGTGCTCTCGTGCGGTACGACGAGGAGCACGGAGCGGAGTTGTTGAGAACACTGCGCGTCTACCTCGACGCCGGCCTCGACCGGAATGCGACAGCGGACCTGCTCACGGTCCATCCGAACACGGTGAGCCAGCGCATGCGCCGCATCTTTGAACTCACCGGCCTCGACTGGCGTGACGCACACACGATGGTCGACGCGCGCTCGGCGCTGGTGGTGCTCGACGTGGCGGCAGGAAGCGAGCAGGCGATCAACTGACGGCGCCGTGCGGCCGGATGAGGGGCCGCCGATGGCCGAGGGCGCTCACGGCGAGTGAGCCGCCTGCCGCGGCCTGCCCGCGCGACCGGTGCCATGCACTCTTCGACACTCCGGAGAGCCGGCGCAGCGCCGCCAACTCCTCGGCGAGTTCGTCACGTTGGGCCGGACTGGCGGCCGAGTGGAGGAACTCCGCCCGGATGGGCTCGCAGATGTGGAAAACGCCGGGGGCAGCGGCCCCCGTCCTCACGTTTCCCGATGTGCGGCACCCGCCCTGTCATGGGTGGTCAGGCTGTCGCGGGGCTCGTACCGCCGTGAGTTGCTGTGCACTCGACCGGGCCCCACGGGTCGGCCAGCCCGGAGGTCGCGGTGACCATGAAGCCGACGATGACGAGCATGTTGCCGATCCCGCCGGCGAAGGTGGCCACGAGCAGCAGCCACATCCAGGAGCGGTCGTCGCCGAGGCCGAGCAGGGCGGCTGTGAACACGGTCTGCAGGATGCCGCCGGTGATCAGCGTCTGCTGGCTGCCGATCTTCCCGATGACCTTCGGGGCGGCGGAGCCGCCGACGACCGTTCCGAGGCCCAGCACGCCGAAGGACAGACCGGCGGCGAGCGGGGAGAAGCCGAGCACCTTTGGAGGTACAGAGTCAGCAGGAAGACGAGGGACGTCTCGGTGAGGAACGCGAGCAGACCGGCGACATTGCCCCAGGCCACCGATCGCTTGCCGAGCACGCCGAGCGGCACCAGCGGCGCGGCCAAGCGACACCGGTCTGCGTAACCTCCCCTTCCACGGTTTCGCGCAGAACCAGATCTGGCTGGAGATCCTCCAGCTCGCCCTGGACCTGCTGGCTTGGATGCCGATGCTCGCCCTCACCGGCCCCGCCAGGCTGTGGGAGCCCAAACGCCTGCGGCTGCGGCTGTTCTCCGCAGCCGCCCAGCTCGTCACCACCGGCCGCCGCCGCATCCTCCGCCTCCCAGCACACTGGCCCTGGACCGACACCCTCACCAGTGCGCTCGACCGCCTCCAAGTCCTGCCCAACCCCGGCTGACCAGCAGCTTTCCTGTCCCTACGAGCATCACCACCCCCAGAGCAGTGGAAACCGGCGCCCACCCGACGCGACAGCCGGGCCACCAACCTGCCCACAACCAGAAATCCCCGCCCCGAACGAGCGTGAGGGAGGCGAAGAGGCCCCCGCCGAAGCAGGGGCCTTGCCGTTTGTGCTGGTCAAACGGTTCTGCACGCGTAGGTGGTGGTGGGGCGGGTGGGACTCGAACCCACGGCCGACGGATTATGAGTCTTTCCCGGATCTTCCGGTCGCTCCCCGGTCTTGCCGTGACCTTCCCGTATTCGCAGGTCAGAGCATGATTGGCCGCCGTCCGGCTCGGCGACTTCCTGATTCTTCCGGTCCTTCCGTCCACCGCGGGTCCGCTGCGGGTCCCCTCGTGCCAGAGGGCCACGGTGCTACAGGGTGGCACCGAATAGCACGGGACAGCTACCGTGGACGTATGACTGCCCAGCCCGAGATCACGCAGCGCGACCTGCGCACCCGGTCCAGAGAAATCATGGACGCTGTCCAGAGCGGCCAGGCGTTCACTGTCACTCGCGACGGACACCGCATCGGCGAGCTCATCCCGCTGCGCCGTCGACGCCGCTTCGTCCCGCGCGGCGAATTCGCCGCCATGTCCCGCACGGCGCCCGACATCTCCCTGGACACCTTCCGTGCCGACCAGCACGCCACCGTCGAGCAGGAACTGGACGATCCCTATGCCCGCTGAGCACCAGCAGGGCCTCCTCGACACCAACATCATGATCCTGCGCAAGTGGATCGCTCCGGAGGAACTACCCGCCGAGATGGCCATCACCGCCATCACCCTGGCCGAACTCTCCGCAGGACCTCACCAGGTACGCAGCAACACGGAACAGAGCGACTACGACGAACACGCCGAACGAGCTCGCCGCACGGACATCCTCCAGCGCGCCGAGAACGAGTTCGACCCCATCCCCTTCGACGCGGAAGCCGCCCGTATCTACGGCCGCGTCTGCGCCGCCGTCATCAGCGCCGGCCGCCAGCCCCGGCGTCGTATCGCCGACTTGATGATCGCCTCCATCGCCATCGCGGAGAACCTTCCCCTCTTCACCACCAACCCCGATGACTTCAAGGGCCTCGACGGCCTGCTCACCATCGTCCCCGTCACACGACCGCAGGTGCTCCACGACCAGTGGACAACGGCATAGAACAAGCCAAGTCTTCGTGGCGCCGATCTCACTCGACCGGTCCGCTTCTGCAACTCACCATCTGCTTCGGGCACGCGTGCAGAAAGGAGCGGCGCAGTCGGGGCCCAAAGGTGGATGGGCCAACGCCTGGGCCGCGAGCGGTTGGTTCCGGTCGCGGTGTACTTGCTGTAGCGCTTGCGGACGCGCGCTTTCAGCCGCCATCGTCGCCCCGGTGGCAGGCGGCCGGCCAGGACGGCACGGCCGATCGCTCCGACGAGCCTCACCGGGCCGGGCCGGCCGGGGCGATGCCGCGGGCGGCCACGATCTGGTCGGCGCCAGCATTGAGTAGCACGGTGAGGCTGACGCGTTCAGCCGACAACCCAGGCTGGGCGGTGGCCAGGTCGCCCGCGATACGGACCAGCGCCTGGAGGAGGGCGAGTATCTGCTTGCCGAGCGCGTCCTCGATAGCGGTGGTTGGTGGGCCCGCTCGTCGCGCCAGACGTCACGAACGCGGACAGCCTCCGCCTTGACAGCGAGAAGGGCATCCGCTGGGGCGAACGCCCTCTCGTCGCGAACTCGTCAGGGTTCCAGCCGGCGCCGACACCCAGGATCAGACGGCCGCCGGACACCACGTCCAGGGTGGCCGCCTGGTTGGCGAGCACCAGCGCCGGGTAGTACGGCGCGACGAGTACGGACGTCTGCGGTCGCAGGTGCGTGGTCGCGCCTGCGACCACAGACAGCAGAACAAGCGGGTCCGTGTCGAGTCCGAAACCGCTGTCCAAGAGGCGGTTGCCGACCGCACCGTGATCGAAGCCCAGATCTTCGGCGTGGCGCGCGACGCGGAGCACGCTGGACCTGCGCTCGGTGGGGCGGGTGGGACTCGAACCCACGGCCGACGGATTATGAGTCCGCTGCTCTAACCGGCTGAGCTACCGCCCCATCGCGGCGCGTCGCGTACACGTGTGCGCGCCGTCTGCCGCAGCATAGCCGCTCATACGATCTCCTGCTTCGGATGGTCGGCTACACGTGACCTTGAGGACTCCGCCGTGGGCGTGACGGTTCCTGCGGGCATGAAAAAGGACCCCTGAGGGGTCCTCTTCAGACGCTCCCCCGACTGGACTCGAACCAGTAACCTGCCGGTTAACAGCCGGCTGCTCTGCCAATTGAGCTACGGAGGACCGAGCTCCCCCGACTGGACTCGAACCAGTAACCTGCCGGTTAACAGCCGGCTGCTCTGCC
Organism: Streptomyces sp. NPDC002513; assembly: GCF_053595355.1. Lineage (NCBI taxonomy): Bacteria > Bacillati > Actinomycetota > Actinomycetes > Kitasatosporales > Streptomycetaceae > Streptomyces > Streptomyces sp. NPDC002513. Next base: position 292,890 of record NZ_JBSFXK010000001.1, read on the forward strand.
AATTGAGCTACGGAGGAATGCCTCGTTGCATCGAACGCACCCACCTGGGCATCCCCCAGGGGGCGCGCGCTCGCTGCGACACATACATTAGCGCAAGCAGAGGGGTGCTCCGCCAATCGGTACCCGCCACGCCGGACGCCCGCGCAAGGGGCGACGCAGACGCAAGGGAAGGATGGCCGCCATGCGCTATCGGCTCACGTTCGCCGCCGGGCTCGCCCTGGGCTATGTGCTCGGCACCCGAGCCGGACGCGAACGTTACGAGCAGCTGAAGAAGTCCACCTGCCGGTTCGCGCAGAACCCGGCCGTGCGCAACACCGCCGAGACGGCCGTCCAGCAGGGGCGCGAGATCGCCGGCAAGGCGCTCCACGCGGTGAGCGACAAGGTCGGCGACCATATGCCCGACTCGGTCGCCGGCCGGGTGCGCTCGCTGCGGGAGCGGAACGCGAACGGCCACGGCGCGGACGACTGGGGCACCAGCAACACCTGAACGCGGCCTTTTCGGCGGCGGGTGGTCGCACCGGCATCACCTGCCCCTCCCACCCCGGCGGCACCTGACCCGCGCCCGCCTTTCCCGACCGCCGGGGAAGGCGGGTCCACCACCCTCCCGGGGCGAGTCCACTCCTCTCACCGGGCCGGTGCTCCGCCCTCCGGGAAGGACACGGTCACCCCTCTCCGTACGGCAGAATTTCCGCCATGGGGATAGTCGCCGGGTTGGACAGTTCGCCCGATTTCACTCGTATTGTCGTCTGTGACGCGGACACCGGGGCCGTACTCAGGCAGGGCTACGCACCGCATCCGGTGGAGAGTTCCGAGGGTGGCGGCCGTCCCTCCGACATCGATCCGCAGGCCTGGCTGCTGTCCCTGGGGGAGGCGGCGGGCGGGGGACTCCTGGAGGGCGTGCAGGCCATCGGTGTCTCGGCACAGCAGAACGCGCTGGTCCCCCTCGACGCCCAGGGCGCCACCGTGCGGCCCGCACTGGTCGGCGGCGACAGGCGGGCGCAGGTCGCGGCGGCCGACCTCATCGACGCCCTCGGCGGACGGCAGGCCTGGGTCGAGGCCGTCGGGTGCGTCCCGCAGGCCGGGCAGCCCTTGACCAAGCTGCGCTGGCTCGCCAGGAGCGAACCCGACAACGCGCGGCGCACCGCGCTGCTGCTGCAGGCCCACGACTGGCTCGTGTGGCAGTTGCTCGGACGGCCCCTGAGAAGGACCACCGATCGCGGCGGGGCCTCCGGGACCGGGTACTGGTCGGCGATGACCGGCACCTACCGCACCGACCTCGTCGAGCTGGCGCTCGGCCACCAGGCCGCGCTCCCCGAGGTCCTCGGCCCCTCGGAGGCGGCGGGTACGACACCGGAGGGGCTGCTGATCTCCGCGGGCACCGGCGAGACCATGGCCGCCGCCCTGGGTCTCGGCATGGGGCTCGGCGACGCGGTCGTCTCGCTCGGCGCCTCCGGGTCCGTGATGGCCGTACACCCCGAGGCGCTCGTCGACTCCACCGGGATGATCACCTCGCTGGCGGACGCGACGGGCATGCACCTGCCGGTGGTGACCACGCTCAACGCCGTGCGCACCCTGCGCGGCACCGCCGAACTGCTCGGCCTGCCCGACCTGGAGGCTCTGTCGGAGCTGGCCATGAAGTCGACGCCCGGCTCCCACGGACTGGTGTTCCTGCCCTATCTGGAGGGCGAGCGGACCCCGAACCTGCCGCACACCGCGGGCACCCTGGCCGGGCTGCGGCGCGAGTCGATGAAGCCCGAGCATCTCGCGCGCGCCGCGTTCGAGGGGATGCTGTGCGGGCTCGCGGACGCCCTGGACGTGCTGCGCGGACGCGGCGTCGAGGTGCGGCGGATCTTCCTGCTCGGTGCCGCCGCGGAGCTGCCCGCCGTGCAGGCGGCGGCACCCGCGCTGTTCGGCGTGCAAGTGGTGGTGCCGCAGCCCGCCGACTACGCGGCGATCGGCGCGGCCCGGCAGGCGGCCTGGTCCCTCGGCGTGTCGCAGGGCACCCTCGACCCGCGCACCCCGCCGGCCTGGCAGGGCGCGGTGGCGCAGGTCCTGGAGCCCGGCGAGGAGCTGGCCGTAGGCCAGGCGGTGCGTCAGCAGTACGTGTCGGTACGCGAGCAGACGCATCCGGGGGCGTTCAGGTCGTAGTGCCGTAGCCCGCGGGTCGTAGGCCGTCGGGCGCGCGTACGACCTCGTACGCCCCCTGACCCGGACGGACCCATGACGTCGGCCACGGCGTACCGAACGCCCCCGTGTCCTGCGCCTTGTCCCGCTCCCGGTGTCGTGCACGTCACACCACCGGGTGTCCCCGTACCGCTTCCCCACGTCACCGCCCCTTCCCGCGCCCCGCGGCTGAGGCCGAGTCAGCCCGGCGGCTCCGCTGTCGGATTAATCGGTTGAGGTAACGCGGGTGGAGTGTCCGACGATAGGGGGTGGTGCATCACCGCCCGCCCCGCCGTCCGTCTGCGACTCCGAGAGACCTCGCGTGCTCATACGACTTCTGAGGGCCTACCTGGCCCCCTATCGCAAACCCATCACCCTGCTGGTGCTGCTGCAGTTGCTGCAGACCTGCGCCACGCTCTATCTGCCCACCCTCAACGCGCACATCATCGACCGCGGTGTCGTGCAGGGGGACACGGGCTACATCCTGACCTTCGGCGGCCTGATGATCGCGGTCTCGCTCGGCCAGGTCCTCTGCAACATGGGCGCCGTCTACTTCGGCGCCCGTACCGCGTCGGCCGTCGGCCGGGACATGCGGGCCGCCGTCTTCGACCGGGTGCAGTCGTTCTCCTCGCGTGAGGTGGGCCACTTCGGGGCGCCTTCGCTGATCACCCGCACCACGAACGACGTGCAGCAGGTGCAGATGCTCACCCTGATGACGTTCACCCTGATGGTGTCGGCGCCGATCATGTGCGTGGGCGGCATCGTCATGGCGCTCGGTCTGGACGTGCCGCTGTCCGCCGTCCTGGTGGCCGTGGTGCCCGTGCTCGGCATCTCCGTGGCGCTGATCGTGCACCGGCTGCGTCCGCTGTTCCGCACCATGCAGGACCGCCTCGACACGGTGAACCGGGTGCTGCGCGAGCAGATCTCGGGCAACCGGGTGATCCGCGCCTTCGTCCGCGACGACTACGAGAAGGACCGTTTCCGGGGTGCCAACACCGAGCTGACCGAGGTGTCCCTGGGCACCGGCCGCACGCTCGCGCTGATGTTTCCCCTGGTGATGACCGTGGTGAACCTCTCGTCGATCGCCGTGCTCTGGTTCGGCGCGCACCGCATCGCCAGCGGCGGCATGCAGATCGGCGACCTGACCGCGTTCCTCACCTATCTCATGCAGATCGTGATGTCCGTCATGATGGCGACCTTCATGTTCATGATGGTGCCGCGCGCGGAGGTGTGCGCCGAGCGCATCGAGGAGGTGCTCGGCACCGAGTCGAGCGTCGTGCCGCCCACCGCGCCGGTGGTCGAGCTGCGACGCCATGGACATCTGGAGATCCGCGGCGCCGGATTCCGCTACCCGGGTGCCGAGGAGCCGGTCCTCAAGGGCATCGACGTGATGGCGCGACCGGGTGAGGTGACGGCCGTCATCGGGTCCACCGGCAGCGGCAAGTCGACCCTGCTCGGACTGATCCCCCGCCTGTTCGACGCCACCGAGGGCGAGGTGCTCGTGGACGACGTGAACGTCCAGGAGATCGACCCCGCGCTGCTCGCGAAGACGGTCGGACTCGTCCCCCAGAAGCCGTACCTGTTCGCCGGAACGGTCGCCACCAATCTGCGCTACGGCAACCCGGACGCCACCGACGAGGAGCTGTGGCACGCGCTGGAGGTGGCGCAGGCCAAGGAGTTCGTCTCGAAGCTGGAGAACGGCCTCGACTCCCCCATCGCACAGGGCGGGACGAACGTCTCGGGCGGCCAGCGGCAGCGCCTCGCCATCGCCCGCACCCTCGTGCAGCGTCCCGAGATCTACCTCTTCGACGACTCCTTCTCCGCGCTCGACTACGCGACCGACGCCGCCCTGCGCGCCGCGCTCGCGCGGGAGACCGCCGAGGCGACCGTCGTCATCGTCGCCCAGCGCGTGGCGACCATCCGGGACGCCGACCGGATCCTGGTCCTCGACGAGGGCCGGGTCGTCGGCACCGGCCGTCACCACGAGCTGATGGCAAGCAACGAGACCTACCGGGAGATCGTGCTCTCCCAGCTGACGGAAGCGGAGGCCGCCTGATGGCCGGGCCCATGGGACGCATGATGGGCGCGGGCGGCCCCGACCAGCGCTCGATGGACTTCAAGGGGTCCGGAAAACGGCTCCTCGCCCAGTTCAAGCCCGAACGCACCACCATGATCGCGATGCTGCTCTGCGGTGTGCTGAGCGTGGCGCTCTCCGTGCTCGGGCCGAAGATCCTCGGCAAGGCCACCGACCTGGTCTTCGCCGGGATCATCGGCCGGCAGATGCCCGCCGGGCTCAGCAAGGCACAGGTGCTCGCGTCCCTGCGCAAGCGGGGCGAGGGCGGCATGGCGGACATGCTCTCCGGCACGGACTTCACCCCGGGCAAGGGCATCGACTTCGGTGCCGTCGGGAACGTCCTGCTGATCGCGCTGGGCACGTTCCTGGTGGCCGGCCTGCTGATGGCGGTCACCACCCGGCTGTCCAACCGGGCCATCAACAAGACCGTCTACCGGCTGCGCGAGGACGTGCAGGCGAAGCTGTCGCGGCTCCCGCTGTCGTACTTCGACAAGCGGCAGCGCGGTGAGGTGCTCAGCCGCGCCACCAACGACATCGACAACATCGGGCAGACGCTCCAGCAGTCGATGGGGCAGCTCGTCAACTCGCTGCTGACGATCGTGGGCGTGCTCGTGATGATGTTCTGGGTGTCGTGGCTGCTGGCGCTGGTCGCGCTGGTGACCGTGCCGCTGTCCTTCGTCGTGGCCACCCGGGTCGGCAAGCGCTCCCAGCCGCACTTCGTGCAGCAGTGGCGCACCACCGGCCAGTTGAACGCGCACATCGAGGAGATGTACACCGGGCACACCCTGGTGAAGGTGTTCGGGCGCCAGAAGGAGTCGGCACGGCAGTTCGCCGAGCAGAACGAGCAGCTCTACGAGGCCGGGTTCCGGGCCCAGTTGAACAGCGGCGTCATGCAGCCGCTGATGATGTTCGTGTCGAACCTGAACTATGTGCTGGTGGCCGTGGTGGGCGGTCTGCGGGTGGCGTCGGGTGCGCTGTCCATCGGTGATGTGCAGGCCTTCATCCAGTACTCGCGGCAGTTCTCGATGCCGCTGACGCAGGTCGCGTCGATGGCGAACCTCGTGCAGTCGGGCGTCGCCTCGGCGGAGCGGGTCTTCGAGCTGCTGGACGCGGAGGAGCAGACGGCGGACCCGGTGCCGGGCCTGCGTCCCGAGAAGCTGCGCGGGCGGGTCGCACTGGAGAACGTGTCGTTCCGCTACGACCCGGACAAGCCGCTCATCGAGAACCTGTCGCTGACGGTGGAGCCGGGCCGGACGGTCGCGATCGTCGGCCCGACCGGAGCCGGCAAGACGACGCTCGTGAACCTGCTGATGCGGTTCTACGACGTCACCGGCGGGCGGATCACACTCGACGGGGTCGACATCGCGAAGATGTCCCGGGACGAACTGCGCGCCAGGATCGGGATGGTCCTCCAGGACACCTGGCTGTTCGGGGGGACCATCGCGGAGAACATCGCCTACGGGGCCCCGCGCGCGGTCACGCGGGCGGAGATCGAGGAGGCGGCGCGGGCGGCACTCGCGGACCGGTTCATCCGTACGCTGCCGGACGGCTACGACACCGTGATCGACGACGAGGGCACCGGCGTCAGCGCGGGCGAGAAGCAACTCATCACCATCGCGCGGGCGTTCCTGTCGGACCCGGTGATCCTGGTCCTCGACGAGGCGACGAGTTCCGTCGACACCCGGACCGAGGTGCTGATCCAGAAGGCGATGGCGAAGCTGGCGCACGGACGGACGTCCTTCGTCATCGCGCACCGGCTGTCGACGATCCGGGACGCGGACACGATCCTCGTGATGGAGAACGGCTCCATCGTGGAGCAGGGCTCGCACGAGGAGCTGCTGGCGGCCGACGGGGCGTACGCGCGGCTGTACAAGGCGCAGTTCGCGCAGGCGGTCGCGGAGATCGACTGAGCCCCTGGGGCCGCTCCTCGCGAGCGGCCCCGCTCAGTCCAGATAGCCCCTGAGCTGATCCGCCAACGCGTGGTCCCGCAGCTTGTTCAGGGTCTTGGACTCGATCTGGCGGATGCGTTCGCGGGTCACGCCGAAGATGCGGCCGATCTCCTCGAGGGTGCGAGGACGGCCGTCGGCGAGGCCGTAGCGCAGCTGGACGACCTTGCGTTCGCGTTCGCCGAGGGTGGAGAGCACGGCCTCCAGATGCTCCCGCAGCAGCAGGAACGCGGCCGACTCCACCGGGCTCGCGGCGTCCCCGTCCTCGATGAGGTCGCCGAGGGCCACGTCGTCCTCCTCGCCGACGGGGGCGTGCAGCGAGACGGGTTCCTGGGCGAGCCGCAGTATCTCGACGACCCGCTCGCCGGGCAGTTCCAGATACGCGGCGACCTCGTCCGGTGTCGGTTCGTAGCCGCGTTCCTGGAGCATGCGGCGCTGGGCGCGGACGACACGGTTGATGAGTTCGACGACGTGCACGGGGACGCGGATGGTGCGGGCCTGGTCGGCCAGGGCGCGGGACATGGCCTGGCGGATCCACCAGGTCGCGTACGTCGAGAACTTGTAGCCGCGGGCGTAGTCGAACTTCTCGACGGCCCTGATCAGGCCGAGGTTTCCCTCCTGGACGAGGTCCAGCATCGTCAGCCCGCGGCCGATGTACCGCTTGGCGACGGAGACGACGAGCCGGAGGTTGGCCTCGATCAGCCGCCGCTTGGCCATCCGGCCCATGACCACCAGCCGGTCCAGGTCCAGGGCGAGTTCGGTGTCGAGGTCGGGGGTGCGGACGAGCTTGTCCTCGGCGAACAGGCCGGCCTCGACGCGGCGGGCGAGTTCGACCTCCTCGGCCGCCGTGAGCAGGGGGACGCGGCCGATCTCGCGCAGATACTGGCGGAACAGATCCGAGGAGGGACCGCCGGTGTCGGCGTGCCCGCGGAACGGCTCGACGGGCTCGGGCTCCGCGGCCTCCAGGGCGTCGGGCAGTCGCGGCTCCTCCGTCCCGGGCGGGCCCTGCGGTTCCGCGTCCGTCTCGGGGTGGTGCGCGAGCCGGCTCTGCGGGGGCACCGCCCCGAGGACGTCGCTGTCGGCGTCCGGATCGTCGTGGGCGGTCTCGGTCTCGCTCAGGGTCTGGGTCTGCACGGGGGCGACCTCCAGGAATGTCGCTGCCGAGGGGTGCGGCAGCAGTACGTCGGGGATGCCGGTGGTCCGCCCGCCGGCCATCCCGTAGTCGTCGAACGGAACCGCGGGGGTGTCGGACCCGCCAGGGACGGGCCGGCCGCGCTCCGGGGACTCAGAGCTCCGGACAAAATGGGAGTCCGATCAGCTCGCGGCGTCTGGCGCGTGCGATCGCAAGGCGCCGGAAGGTCCTCGTAGCGGAGCTACTTGGG